>SBGZ01000070.1 GCA_006226415.1 Alphaproteobacteria bacterium | reverse complement strand
TTTTGGGCTGGTAGCGGAGGAGGGATTTGAACCCCCGACACATGGATTATGATTCCACTGCTCTAACCAACTGAGCTACTCCGCCGCACCAGATCTTGGGGGTCCCCATCAAGGCGCCTATGTGAAGCGCGGGGGCCCGCCCGGACAGGGCATCCGGGCTTATACAGCAGGGCCCTAGGCCCGTTCAACCCTAAAACCACCCCTTTTTGCCGCAAAATTAGCGGTTAAAGGCCGCCGCGTCCGCCCGGGCAATCCAGCCGCCGCCCAGCACCCGGGCTCCCGCGCCTGCTTCATAGAAAACGCAGGCCTGGCCGGGCGAAATCCCGTCCTCGCCCTCGGTCAGCGTCACATGCACCGCCCCCTCGCGCAGGGTCAGCTTTGCCGGCATGGGTGGGCGCGTCGAGCGCACCTTCACCTGACAGTCGAGCCCTTCCGGGCCCAACGCCGTGAGCGGCGCGTCGCCCAGCCAATTGACCTCGCGCAGATCCAGCTCCCGCGACAATAGCGCCTCGCGCGGGCCGACAATGACCTGGCGCTTGGCCGGGTCGAGCCGCACCACATAGAGCGGATCGCCGACCGCCACTTTAAGGCCGCGCCGCTGCCCGACCGTATAGTGGATAATGCCCTCATGGGTGCCAAGCACCCGCCCGTCAATATGGACAATCTCGCCCGGTGCCGCCGCACCCGGGCGCAGCCGCTCAATGACGGTGGTATATTTGCCCTCCGGCACAAAGCAGATGTCCTGGCTCTCCGGCTTGGCCGCCACTTGCAGGCCAAAGCGCTCGGCCAGAGCCCTTGTCTCCGCCTTGGTGAGCCCGCCCAGCGGGAAGCGCAGAAAATCGAGCTGCTCCTGTGTCGTGGAGAAGAGGAAATAGCTTTGGTCCTTGTCCGGATCCGCCGCCCGGTGCAGCTCAGCCTTTGTCGCCCCTGGCACATGCTGGATGTAATGGCCCGTTGCCATGCAGTCGGCGCCGAGGTCCTTGGCCGTCGCCAGAAGGTCTTTAAACTTCACCCGCTCGTTGCAGCGAATACAGGGGATCGGCGTTTCCCCCGCCAGATAGCCCTCAACAAACTCTTCCATGACAGAGTCGCGAAAGCGGTTCTCATAATCGAGTACATAGTGCGGGATGCCAATCTGATCAGCCACCCGCCGCGCATCATGAATATCCTGCCCCGCGCAGCAGGCCCCCTTTTTGGCAAGGGCCGCCCCATGATCATAAAGCTGCAAGGTGATGCCGATGACGTCATAGCCCTCCTCTTTGAGGAGCGCGGCGACAACCGAGGAATCCACCCCGCCCGACATGGCGACCACCACGCGCGTCTCCGCAACCGGTTTGGCAAATCCCAAACCGTTGAGGTTTTCAGAGCTCTTCGCGGTCGTTGTCATATCAATCCATGGGGTCAAAAGGGGTTTTGGCCCCCGAAAGAGGGCCTTTTAGAAACTTTGGCGAGCCCCCTCAAGTTTTTTCAAAAAAAATTTCTGAGCGATTTCTTCGCCGCGTCCCGCATCGAAACACAATATGGGGGTCCGCGGTCAAATTTTAAGGCCACTTTCACGACTCTAAACAGATCCGCCGCAAAGGTTAATCCGTTACCTCCACTTTGACTAAAATTACTAGTAAATTCAACGAGTTACCCCTGATTT
Source organism: Alphaproteobacteria bacterium (assembly GCA_006226415.1). Lineage (GTDB taxonomy): Bacteria > Pseudomonadota > Alphaproteobacteria > M2410 > M2410 > M2410. The sequence continues at coordinate 5,918 of SBGZ01000070.1, read as the reverse complement.
TCTGCGGCCAGGTTAGCCTTTTTTTAAAATCGCCGCGTTATTGTGCTCCTCAGTAACAGTAAAGGAGTTCAGTACAAATGGTGGAGTCACAACCCACACGGATCAACTATGTGATCGGACCGGACGGCAGTCCCTTGACCATCGCGGACCTTCCGCCGGCCAATACCCGCCGCTGGGTTATCCGTCGCAAGGCCGAAGTCGTGGCGGCGGTACGTGGAGGTCTGATCACGCTCGAAGAAGCTTGCGACCGTTACAAATTGTCCCTGGAAGAATTTCTAGCCTGGCAACGGGCGATTGAACGCCACGGACTGGCTGGACTTCGAACCACGCGGATTCAGCAGTATCGCAACTAGCGATCAAACATTCCTTTTTGAAGGGGCATGAAAAGGCCTTGCGATAAATCGCGAGGCCTTTTTCTTGTGAGTTAAATCAAGAAACACGGCTACAAACCCATTCGGACTCTTGACGGGATTCCGCAAATCACCTTTATCTAGATCCAGATCGTGTCCTCCCTTGGACACATGAGAAACGTCAAATTCAATTCGACATAAGTGTTGGGGCAGCAAATGCGTGTACGCACCTTTTCAGCCGATACGGCAGACGAGGCACTGGAAAGAGTCCGTAATGCCTGGGGCGACGATGCCGTGATCCTTTCAACTTATGAAAGCCCGCGCGGGCGCGGCGCGCAGGTGCGCGCCACAACACAAAATGATGCCCCGGATGAAGAAGAAGGCAATGTCACGCCGCTCAATCCCATTGATGTGGATTTGGAGCGGCGCCTGCGTGCGGAAATTGCGGCAACAGCCGTCAAGCCTCAGCGAGATCGCCTGACCGACGCCCTCACCCGCCACCAGACCCCCAAGCCCATACTCAAGAAGATTATCGACCAGGCTGAACGCGCGCGATTGCAGGACGACATTCTGGCGCTTGGCAGCGCCCTTGATGGTTGGGGACTTTTCGATCCCATTCCGTACAAGTCAGATGCCAATATTTTGTTCTTTGGGCTGGATGAGGAAGCAGTTCTTGCAACCGCAAATGCCTTCACAGCACAAGGTCAGCTGCTCCGAAACGATGCGCACTTTGACCATGCGTCTTTGGATAACTGGACAAGTCAACAGATCGTGCCACTGGCGACCCGCGTCAAAAATCAAAAGCTTGAGCCGGTGCTCGTCCTGCCTTTTGAGGCCAATCAAATACAGATCAAACAGTCGATCGAAATTCTGGCCGCTATGGGAGGCCACCGCGTGGTCATGACCAATGTGGGCGCGACAAAAATCCTCGGCGGTTTGATGACCGTTGGCTGCCACCCCCGCGCCCGCCTCGCGCAGGTCCTTCTGACCGAAGAGCACGGCCGCCGCCTGGAGGTCCTCAATCCCCTGTCGCTCGCGCGCCTCGCCCTGTTCTGGTAGACAAAAAGCCAAGTTTTCTCACGGAAAACGCGCCTGAACCCCTCATTTTTCCTGTCATTTCAAATGGTTAACATTCCTACTTTGGATTGTTAACGGAATGTAATATTCTCCCCTCAGGGTTGGGGCGTACCGGGGTGAAATGGCAACGCTCAGCCATTGAAAACACTTGATATAGGGGAATTCACATTATGGATATGGCACAACTGCAAGAAATCGTTCGCGAAGCCATGGATGCTGGAAACACACTCCAGTCGGGGATTATTGCCGTTCTTTGCGGCATCATGATTGGTCGTTATGGCCAGGTCCTTTATTACACAGTCATCGCCCTCGCGCTGGATCTCCTGATCGTGCCGATTGGCTTGCATGTTTGGGAAAACGACAAGGACATTGGCGTCGCCATGGAAAAGGGCAAGGAAATCATTTCCGATCTGATGGGAGACCTGGACCGCGTTGTGGTCATGGCAGTCTTCTTCCTGATCGCAACATCCGTCGTCTTTGCGGTCAAATCAGTCATTCGAAGATAAGCTTTAATTAAAACCGTTCTATCTCACGGAAGGGGCGCGCGGCACTTCGCTAGAAGTGGTCAGTCGTGCCCCTTTTTGTTAGGGTGGTTTCAAATCACTTTCGTGTCAAAAGGAACTGCCCCCATGGCTAACCTGATTTTCCTGGTAATCGTTGGCCTCATCGCCTTATGGGTGGTGAGCACTTACAACGCACTTGTTAAAAACAGAAACCTGGTGAAGGAAGGCTGGAGCGGCATCGAAACGCAATTGAAGCGCCGCGCCAATCTGATCCCCAACCTGGTGGAAACCGTCAAAGGCTATGCCACCCACGAAAAGGCCACGCTGGAAGAAGTCACCGCCATGCGCACGCGGGCCATGGGCAGCGAAAGCATTGCCGAGCGCTCCGTCGCGGAAGGCGCCCTCACCCAGGCTTTGGGACGCCTTTTTGCCGTTGCCGAGGCCTACCCGGATCTTAAGGCGAATGAAAACTTCCAGTCCCTGCAGCAGGATCTCTCCGAGATTGAGGACCAGATCCAAATGGCGCGGCGCTACTACAATGCCACTGTCCGCGACAATAATGTGAAGATCGAAAGCTTTCCCAGCAATCTGATCGCCAAGCAGTTCAAGTTCGCAGCGGCTGATTACTTCGAAATTGAGGACGATGGGGATCGCGCCGTGCCGGAAGTGAAGTTCTAATCCATGAAGCAGGCCTTTCTGCTCGCGCTCGGCTTTTTTGCAGCGCTCTTTTGGACCGCCCCCGCCTCTGCGGACGAACGCATCCTTTCCTTTGACAGCGATGTAGAGATCGAGACCTCCGGCCGTTTACTCGTCACGGAAACCATCAAGATTCGCGCCGAGGGAAATGAAATTCGCAGAGGCATCTATCGGACTTTCCCAACAGACTATCAGACCCCTCAAGGGTTTTCCGTCCACGTGGGGTTCGAGCTCCTCTCTGTCACCCGCAACGGCCAGCCCGATGCTTATCAGGTGGAAGATATCTCAGGCGGGAAACGCATTCGCATCGGGCGCGGCAACAGCTTTATCTCTCACGGGGTCCACACCTATCAGATCCGATATCACACGACCCGCCAGCTCGGTTTTTTCAACGGCTACGACGAACTATATTGGAACGTCACAGGCAACCAGTGGGACTTTCCGATTGATGAGGCCCGGGTCCGCATTCATTTGCCCGATGGCGTCTCGCACCGGGCCATGACCGGCTACACCGGGCTCTTCGGCGAGACCGGGTCAGACTATAGCACTGACGCCGAGCCCGGCCTCGTTCAAGGCTGGACCATGCGCCCTCTAAAGCCCAAAGAAGGCTTTAGCCTCGCGGTGAGCTGGCCGCAGGGTTATGTCACCCGGCCCACCAAACCTCATGAAGTTCAGGACTTTTTGCGCGACAATGCCGCCATCATGATCGCCTGGATGGGGCTCCTCCTGGTTTTTGTCTACTACTTTCGGGCCTGGCACCAGTACGGGCGCGACCCGGAGGCCGGAACCATCGTGCCAAGATTTGCGCCTCCTGACGGGTTTTCACCGGCGGCCTGTCGCTATGTCTGGCGGATGTCCTATGACCGCAAGGCCTTTACGGCGGCGCTGATCAACATGGCCGTCAAAGGTTTCATCAAGATCGGGGATGAGGGCAACGGTTATCGCCTGCACAAGGTTGGCACCGATCCCAAAGTGCTCACGCCGGGAGAATACCGCATCGCCAGCCGGCTTCTGGGCACAAACACATCCATTTCCCTTAAACAGGACAACTACAAAAAAATTGGCAGCGCCATTAATGCCTTTTCCGATGCGCTCTATAGTGAATATCGAACCAAATATTTTGTCACCAACCAGGGTTACTTTCTGATTGGACTGGGCTTTTCAATTGCGGTCCTGATTACAGCCCTTCTGATGAACCGCAACAGCGATGTCGAATCTTTTGTGCTGGGCAGTGCCATTGGCCTCTGGACGCTCGCATTGGGATTTCTGGCCTTTAAAACCCTGCGAAGCTTTCGGCGCTTCAAACGGAAAGCCGGAAGCAGCTTCAAAAATCTGTTTGTTCTGATCGTCTTCGCGTCCCTCCTTTTTGATGCCTTTGGCGCGCAGATCTTCGCCATCATGCATTTTGGCATCAACAGAAACCTCCTGGTCGCAGCGGCCCTCTTTGGTATTTTTGGCTGCAACATCACCTTTTATTATCTGCTGCGCGCCCCCACGAAGCTCGGTCGACAGATCCTGGATGAAATCGAGGGATTTCGCATGTATCTCGCCAAGGCCGAACACTACCGCCTGGAAAAACTCCATGCACCGGAACAAACGCCCGAGCTCTTTGAAAAGTTTCTGCCCTATGCGGTTGCGCTCAATCTGGAAACAGAGTGGACGGAAGGGTTTGACGATGTTCTGAAACAGGCGGCAGAAGAACGCGGCGAGCCTTACCGCCCGGTCTGGTATACCGGCCATCGATGGAACCCAGCCCAGCCCGTCGCCTTTGCCAGCAATTTGTCTGACTCAATGGCTTCGGCAGTTTCAACGGCCGCCTCACCGCCCGGGTCGTCATCAGGCTCCAGTGGTGGCGGTTTTTCAGGGGGCGGCGGTGGCGGCGGCGGTGGCGGCGGCTGGTAAAAGCCCTGACATTATCGTCGGCTGAGACGAAGCGGCCCACCGCCACTGCCAAAGACAAACAGCAAGCCCCCCATCAGCCCGAGCCGGGCCAAAAGCAGATCAGAGCTTTCCACGAGCAGACGTCCATGGCCGCCGGTCATGCCAAACTGCTGTGAGGTTTCAAAGATCAAAAGCAAAATGAGCACCAAGGCTGCAAACCGGGACCGATAGCCCAACACCAGCGCCGCCCCTGCGAGGATCTCGGCGCCAATCAGGAGCGGAACAAAGACCTCCGACAGCGGGGCATCAAATTCAAACGTCCCGATCCGTCGGTCACGCCAGTCTCGCGCCGCCATGACACCCGGCAGAAGAAAGACGAGACCGAGAACCACGCGCCCACCAAAGGCGGCCATCCGCATGGGCCAGGTCATGGGCGCGTCAGTCCCTGAAATTCACATATTGCACGGGCTGATCGAGATCGAGGCCTTTGACGAACTGGATGACTTCTTGCAGATCATCGCGCTTCTTACCGGTCACCCTGAGCTCATCGCCTTGAATCGCCACTTGCACTTTCATCTTTGCGCCCTTGATATCCTTGACGATTTTCTTGGCGAGCTCCTTTTCAATGCCTTCTTTCACAACAGCCCTCTGGCGCACGGACTGACCAGCCGCCTGCTCGACCTTTTGATAATCCAGCATCGCCGCATCGATCTTTCGCTTGGCCAGATTGCCCTGCAAAATCTCATGCAACTGCTTGAGCTTCAGATCGTCGTCAGCAAATAGGGTGATAACCGCATCCACCAGCTCCAATTTGGACTGCGATCCCTTGAAGTCATATCGTTGGGAGATTTCACGCATCGCGTTCTGCACGGCATTGTCGACCTCCGCCAGATCCACCTTGGAAACAATGTCAAAACTCGGCATGGGTCTTTCCTCCGCTCAGTCAATCGCGCTCTATTTTGGCCGCCTGAGATATCACGAAACCAGTTTCGGTCAAGATTATGTCAAAAAATCAGCCCCCCCGCCGTTAAATTTCCCGATCTGGCGCTGACGTACAAAGAAAAAATAGAGTAAATTAAAGCGTCGGTGATTCGTTTTTTGTACAGCGTTGGCAAGGTCCTAAGTCCTTGATTCTACAAGAGTCGCACGAAGGTTACGGAAAGGGTTGTTGACCCATTACTTTAACCTCCGCCAATAAGGTCTTACCCCTTGAAGCGAATTTTCTGGCACGCGATTAAGGTTTGTTAAGCATTTGGGCCTAGTTTTGACACTCGGGTTAACCATGATTGTCAACCGAACACATTTGCAGCGCCGGGAAGCGCTGGGGGGTTCCAAAGTCACGGAGATAAAAAATGCGTGTATTGCTGATCGAAGACGATAGCGCGACAGCCCAGTCCATCGAGCTGATGCT
>SBGZ01000030.1 GCA_006226415.1 Alphaproteobacteria bacterium | reverse complement strand
AGAATTGGGTTTGGCATTTGGGCGTGGAAGTGTGATACATGCAGCCCTGGAGAAATCAGGCATTGCTCCTAGAATTCTGTCGGATTTCACAAGGCTGAGTGGCTTTCGTCCCATGACGCCGGGCGCGTGGGCGAGAGAGGCCTCGGATGAGATCCCGGGCGAGTTAAATCAGTAAGTAGTGAACGACAACCCGGAAAAGGTACGAATGAGCGATACAAAAGACAGTGGCAACAAACCCTCAGGCGGTTCTGAGCGGCGCCCCTTGAGCCTTAAGGGCTCAGGGTCGGTCGGCGCGGGGACCGTGCGGCAGAGCTTTTCCCATGGCCGGTCTAAACCGGTGGTGGTTGAAAAACGCCGCAAGAGGATCCTCGGCAAGAAGGATGCCGCTAAGAAAACGGTAGAAAAGCCCGAGACGCCGGCAACCCCGGCGCCCCAGGCTGCGCCTGAGCCTCAGGCACCGGAAGAAGAAAAGACCGTTTTACGCACGCTAACCGAAACGGAGCGCGAAGCACGCGCCAAGGCGCTTGAAGAAGCCAAAGCCCGCGAGGTTATCGAGAAGAAAGAAGCCGAAGAGCGTGCCATTCGCGAGGCTGAAGAAGAAAAGCGTCGTGCCGCCGAGCGTGAAATCGAAGCCAAACGCAGGGCTGAAGAGGATGCCCAGCGCACCGAAGAAGAAAAGCTGGCCGCTCGGGAAGCCGAGGCGCGCGCCAAGCGCGAAGCCGAGGAAGAAGCCGCCCGCCTGGAAGCGGCTAAAGCCGAAGCTTCTGCTGCCGCTGTTGAGCCAAATGAAGCCGCGCCGCGCCGCAAAGCCGTGCCCGACGCAAAGGAAAAGGACGCCGCTGCACGCGTTAAGAAAAAACCGGTTAGCGAAAAACCGGTGTCTCGTTCGCGCAACGCGCCGCGCCGCCGCTCTGGCAAGCTGACCATTGCCCGTGCCCTTGATGACAACGAGCGGCAACGCTCATTGGCCTCTGTCCGCCGTGCTCGCGAACGCGAGAAGCGGCAGGCGCAGGGCCTTGGCATGGATCAAAAGCAGGTCGTCCGTGAGGTCGTCGTGCCGGATGAAATTTCCGTGCGCGATCTGTCAGACCGTATGGCCATTCGTGCGGTCGATGTGGTCAAGGTTTTGATGAAGCAAGGTCAGATGGCCACCGTCAACGATATGCTCGATCCAGATACCGCGCAGCTCATTGCCGAGGAATATGGCCACACCGTCAAGCGGGTTGCCGAGTCGGATGTGGAAGACGCAATTGTTCAGGCCGAAGACCGCGAAGAAGATCTTTTGCCGCGGGCACCGGTTGTCACCGTCATGGGTCACGTTGACCACGGCAAAACCTCGCTCCTGGATGCCATTCGTAAGTCGGATGTGGCTGAAGGTGAGGCCGGCGGCATTACCCAGCACATTGGCGCCTATCAGGTCACCATGCCGTCCAATCAAAAGATCACCTTCCTGGATACACCAGGCCACGCCGCCTTCACGCAAATGCGTGCCCGTGGTGCCAAGGTGACCGATATCGTGGTTCTGGTTGTGGCCGCGGACGACGGCGTCATGCCGCAAACCGTCGAAGCCATCAACCACGCCAAAGCGGCGGAAGTCCCGATCATTGTCGCCATCAACAAGATGGACAAGCCGGGTGTGGATCCCATGCGGGTCAAGCAGGAACTTCTGCAATACGAGCTGGTCGTCGAAGATATGGGCGGTGAAGTTCAAACCGTGGAAGTCTCCGCTAAGACCAGAATGGGTATTGATACGCTGGAGGAATCCATTCTTCTGCAAGCCGAAATTCTGGAGCTTAAAGCCAATCCCAATCGCACCGCGGCAGGCTCGGTCGTCGAGGCCAAGCTCGACAAGGGCCGTGGGCCCGTGGCGACCATCCTGGTTCAAAACGGCACCCTTAAGACCGGCGACATTTTTGTCGCTGGTACCGAATGGGGGAAAGTCCGTGCCCTGATCAACGATCGCGGCGAGGCTGTCGATGAAGCAGGGCCTGCGGTTCCGGTCGAAGTTCTTGGGCTCAATGGCACGCCCATGGCCGGCGACGACATTGTGGTTGTTGAATCAGAGGCCCGCGCCCGCGAGGTGACGGAGTATCGCCAACGCAAGGAACGCGATGCCAAGTCTGAACTTGCCGGGGGCACGCGCACCTCGCTCGATCAGATGTTCTCCAAGATGAAGGACGCCAACGTCAAGGAAGTGCCGCTGGTCATCAAAGCCGACGTGCAAGGCTCTGTCGAAGCCATCATTGGCGCTTTGGACAAGCTTTCCACCGATGAAGTACGCGCTAAGGCGGTGCAAGGGGCTGTGGGCGGGATCTCTGAAAGTGATATCCTTCTGGCCGCATCGGTTTCGGCTCCGGTCATCGGCTTTAACGTGCGGGCCAGTGCGCCCGCCCGGGCCCTGGCGGAGAAAGAAGGCGTTGAAATCCGTTACTACTCGGTGATCTACGATCTGGTGGATGACGTGAAGGCCGCCATGTCGGGCTTGCTCGATCCCACCTTGCGGGAAAACTTCCTGGGCAATGCAGAGATCCTCGAGGTCTTCAACATTACCAAAGTGGGCCGCGTGGCCGGTTGTCGGATCACCGAAGGTGTGGTGCGGCGCGGGGCCAAGGTCCGCCTCGTCCGCGACTCGGTGGTCATTCACGAAGGCACGCTCTCGACCCTCAAGCGCTTCAAGGACGAAGTCAAAGAGGTGCAGACCGGTCAGGAATGCGGCATGGCCTTTGAAAATTATCAGGACATTCAGCCAGGCGATGTCATTGAGTGTTTCGAGGTCGAAACCATCGAACGCACACTCTAGTTTATCCGGTAAATCGCCGGGTTAACCATGAAAGGGCTGAAACCGGAAGGTTTCGGCCCTTTTTCGCTGTTCTGACCACTTGCGGGGTGCGCGCCCTTTCCGTAAAATCACGGCAGTTAGAGCGTTCCCTTGGGGCGGGATCAGGCGGGGGTAAGAGCATATGTCAGAGCCATCTTTGAAATTGAGCTTCAAGCTCAAGGGCGAGGATTTTCGCGGCTATATCAAGAAGTCAGACCAAAGCGCGCGATCTGTTTCCTATTCGCTGTTGGCCTTCACATTCTTCCTTGCCGTCGTGGCGCTTTATCTCTTCGTACTGACCAATATCCAATCCATCGACATGGACAACCTGACCCGCTATGGGGCTCTGGTCTCTTTGACCCTGATCATGTCCGGCCTTTACATTATGGTGAGCCGTTGGCTCAAGCGTGCCTTGCAAACCCGGCGGTTTGGCAAAAACCCAGCGGTCCTGCGTCCGATTTCCTTTGAGATCGGCGCCACCGGCCTTTCCACCGACGATGGCCTGTCCAAGTCCTGGCATGATTGGAAGGCCTTTGAAGGCGTTGAAGTGACAGACGACAGCGTTCTTTTGATTTTGGATCCCCTGCGGTCGGTTATCGTGCCGCGCCGGGTGCTGGGGGAAGAAGAAAACGTCGAGAAGTTCAAGACCCATATCGAGGCCTTTATCACCGCGGCCCAGCGCTCCGCCTGAGCCATCTGCGCGCTTCGACTTGACCCGCCCTCTTGAGTTCTTTAACTGGGGGGTCTTGAATTTCATTTGAAAACTATTGAGCGCCCATGGCCCGTCGCACTTCCCGCCCTAAAAAAGGCCCGTCCCAGCGCCAGCTGCGCGTGGGTGAACTTGTTCGCCACCTTCTCTCGGAGGTGCTCAATCGCGGCGAAATGCGCGATCCCGCGTTGCATGATGTATCGATCACGGTAACGGAGGTACGCGTCTCTCCGGATTTGCAGGTGGCGACAGTCTTCTTTTTGCCGTTGGGCGGCACTCAGCAGCAAGAAGTGCTCGATGCTCTCAAACGATCTGCCCCGTTCTTGCGCGGCTATGTCGGCCAGAACGCGGACCTGCGCTATGCGCCACAACTTCATTTTCGGATCGACACTTCCTTCGACGATGCCAAGCACATCGATGATCTTTTGCGCTCTGACCGCGTGGCCCGAGATCTGGCGCGCGATAGCGATCACGATGAGGCCGGGGAAGAAGAGTAAGACATGGCCCGCCGCCGCAAAGGCAATAAGGTGGATGGCTGGCTCATCATCGACAAGCCGCTGGGCCTTACCTCCACGCAGGTGATCGGCAAGGTGCGGCGGGTTTACCATCCCCAGAAGATCGGCCATGCCGGCACCCTGGATCCGTTGGCCACCGGCATCCTGCCCATCGCCATGGGTGAGGCCACCAAAACCGTGCCCTACACCATGGAGGCCACGAAAATCTATGAGGTGACCGCCCGCTGGGGCGCCGAGACCACCACCGACGATCTGGAAGGCGAGATCACCGTCACCTCCAATGACCGTCCCACAAAGGCGGAGATTTTAGCCGCCTTGCCCATGTTTTTGGGGGAGATCGAGCAGGTTCCGCCCGCCTTTTCCGCCATCAAGCTGGCCGGCCAGCGCGCCTATGATCTGGCCCGCGCCGGGGAAAAAATCGATCTTCCGGCCCGCAAAGTGCGCATGGTGGCCTTCGAATGTCTGGACATACCATCGGAAAACGAGGCCCATTTCCGCGTCACCTGCGGCAAAGGCACTTATATCCGCTCGCTCATCCGGGATTTGGGCCGAAAAATTGGCTGTTTTGCGCATGTTTCTGCCCTACGGCGCACGAAAGTTGGGAATTTCGACTTAGGCGCGGCAATTTCACTGGAAAAACTGGAGGCCTTGAGCCATAGTGCGCGCGCTTTTGAGCCCCTGTTGGGGGTAGCGACCGCGCTGGACGACATCCCGGCGTTGGCCGTCACACCCGAAGAGGCTGACTGCTTGAGGCAGGGCCAGAAACTTGACGTGACTGGCAAAGCACTGGAAAGGGCTCCGGGCCCGTCCCGCGTCTCTTCGGAGACCGTGATTTCATCCCTCCTCATTCAGGGAATGAACGCCGGCCAATTGGCGCCGGTTGCCATTGGCTCGATTGAGCAGGGGGTGTTGAAGCCGGAGCGCGTTTTTAATCTGTGAGGCTTTTTAAGCTTCACCCAAGTCTTTTTAAGGAGACCCCGATGTCGATCACTGCTGAGCGCAAGCAAGAGCTGATCAAGGAATATGCCACCAAAGATGGCGACACAGGTTCGCCCGAAGTACAAGTGGCTATTCTTTCTGAACGTATCTCAAATCTCACAGGTCACTTCAAAACACATGCCAAGGATAATCACTCCCGTCGCGGTTTGATTAAACTGGTATCCCAGCGCCGCCGTCTGCTTGACTATGTCAAGGCAAACGACCAGGCCCGTTATGAAGACCTCATTAAGCGACTGGGCCTCCGTCGCTAAGCATGAATGTCTGTTAGATGAGAAGTTAAGCACGCGATCAGAAAAGCTCTGGTCGCGTGTCGCCGCATTTGCGGCAAGCTGAGTAGGCGTCCTTCCTGACGAGGAATTCTCATGGGGAGAATTTCAAGGAAGGACAATCAAGAGGCAAATGGGCAATCAGCAATACGGCTGTTGCCATTGTTAAGGAAACAACATGTTTAACATCACCAAGAAGTCAATCGAATGGGGTGGCCGCGAGCTGACCCTGGAAACCGGCAAGATCGCCCGTCAGGCAGACGGCGCTGTGCTTGCAACCTATGGCGACACCACTGTGCTTGCCACCGTTGTTGCGGACAAGGCACCTAAGCCCGGTCTCGACTTCTTTCCCCTGACAGTCAACTATCAGGAAAAAACCTTTGCCGCCGGTAAAATCCCTGGCGGCTTTTTCAAACGTGAAGGTCGTCCGTCCGAAAAGGAAACTCTCGTTTCCCGTCTCATTGACCGGCCGATCCGTCCCTTGTTCGTCAAGGGTTTCAAAAACGAAACACAAGTGATTGCCACCGTTCTGAGCCACGACATGGAAAACGATCCCGATATCGTGGCCATGGTCGCAACCTCTGCCGCTCTCACACTTTCCGGTGTGCCCTTCATGGGTCCGATCGGCGGCGCGCGCGTCGGCTATATCGACGGAGCTTACAGGCTCAACCCGCAACTGGATGAAATGCCTGAAAGTAAACTCGATCTGATTGTTGCCGGCACAGCGGATGCGGTTCTCATGGTGGAATCAGAAGCCAAAGAACTCTCCGAGGACATCATGCTCGGCGCCGTGACCTTCGGTCACAAGGAAATGCAAAAGGTCATTGAACTGATTATTTCCATGGCCGAAGAAGCCGCCAAAGAACCTTGGGACTTCACACCGCCGGATTATTCCGCCGAAGAAGCCAAGGTGCGCGCCATTGCCGAAGAGGGTCTGCGCGAGGCTTATAAAGAGCCGGTCAAGCAAGCCCGTCAGGAAAAAGTCGGCGCGGTTCGTGAAACGGTTATGAGCGAGCTCGGCGGCGAAAGCGAAGAGGCTATTTCGGATACGGTTCTCAAAGACATTTTCAAGTCTGTCGAAGCCGACATCGTGCGTAACAACATTCTCGACACCGGCCTTCGCATTGATGGCCGCGATCTGGAAACCGTGCGCCCGATCGTCTCCGAGGTTGGCATTCTGCCGCGTACCCATGGCTCCGCGCTCTTCACCCGTGGTGAAACGCAAGGCCTCGTGGTGACAACGCTGGGCACCGGCGACGATGAGCAGTTCATCGACGCCCTGGAAGGCACCTACAAAGAGCACTTCCTGCTCCATTATAATTTCCCGCCCTTCTCAGTTGGTGAAACCGGCCGCGTCGGCTTTACCGGTCGCCGCGAAGTGGGCCATGGCAAGCTTGCCTGGCGCGCGCTGCGGGCGGTCCTGCCGGCCAAGGAAGAGTTCCCTTACACGATCCGGGTTGTCTCCGACATCACCGAGTCCAACGGGTCTTCCTCCATGGCGACCGTTTGCGGCTCTTCCCTTTCCATGATGGATGCGGGCATTCCGCTTTCCCGTCCGGTATCGGGCATTGCCATGGGGCTGATCAAGGAAGGCGACCGCTTTGCGGTTCTTTCCGACATCCTCGGCGATGAAGATCATCTTGGCGATATGGACTTTAAAGTGGCGGGCACCGAAGCCGGCATCACCTCTCTGCAGATGGACATCAAGATTACCGGTATCACCGAGGAGATTATGTCCACCGCCCTGAAACAGGCTTCCGGAGGGCGCCTCCACATTCTGAACGAAATGGCCAAGGCCTTGACCGAAGCGCGTCCGGAACTGGGTGAATTTGCCCCGCGCATCGAAACCATGCAGATCCCGGTCGACAAAATCCGTGATGTCATTGGCACCGGCGGTAAAGTCATCCGCGAGATCGTCGAAGTCACCGGCGCCAAGCTCGATGTGGGTGATGATGGTCTCATCAAAATCGCCTCTTCCGATGCAGCTTCCATTGAAGCGGCCCGCAAGTGGATCCACTCGCTGACCGCAGAGCCGGAAGTGGGCCAGATCTACGAAGGCACGGTCGTCAAGGTCGTCGACTTCGGCGCTTTCGTAAACTTTTTCGGTCCGAAGGACGGTCTGGTGCACATCTCTCAACTTGCGCCTAAGCGGGTTGAAAACGTCTCCGATGTGGTGAATGAAGGCGACACCGTCAAGGTCAAGCTCATGGGCTTTGATGACCGCGGCAAGGTGCGTCTCTCCATGAAAGTGGTCGACCAGGAAAC
>SBGZ01000066.1 GCA_006226415.1 Alphaproteobacteria bacterium | reverse complement strand
GCCATCAAAAAGCTTCGCCATCTCCTCCATAAGACGGCGGCGCAGGCGCTCCACCTGCACATAGTTTACAGCGGATTCAAATTGCGCCGCGCGCCAGGTGTTCGGCCAGGCTTGCTCGGTCTGCCAGACAAGCTCATCATCGCGATCACTTAACGTCAACTCTTCAAAAGCGGCCGCCGATTCCACTTCGATCAAAGTGCCGAAGACTTCGTAGGGCATATCCGGCAGCTCGATCTCGACCGTTTCCAGCCCCAGATCATGAAGCGCCGTTAGAAGGTGGCTCGCATCGCGGCCATTTTCGCCCGCCTCAAACCATTTGGGATTGATCCCGACTTTCAGGCCCGCAAGAGACGCCTTGCCGTCATATTCAAAACACCAATCCAGGGACCCCGCATCCCGGCCATCAAAACCGTTGATGGCGGCGAGGACGAGCGCCGTATCTTCAGCGCGGCGGCAGATCGGCCCGAGTTTGTCAAAGGACCAACAAAGGGCCATGGCGCCATGACGCGAAACACGGCCAAAGGTGGGGCGCAGGCCCGTTGTGCCGCAGCGGTCGGACGGCGAGACGATGGAGCCCAAAGTTTCCGAGCCGATGGAAAAGCCGCAAAGTCCAGCCGCGGTGGCGGAGGCGGAACCCGCGCTCGAACCGCTGGAGCCTTCCTGGCAGTTCCAGGGGTTGCGGGTCATGCCGCCAAACCAGATGTCACCATAGGCAATAGCGCCGAGGGTGGTTTTGCCAAGCAGGACGGCGCCCGCCTCACGCAAAGCCTCCGTGACAGCCGCATCTTCAGTGGCGACACGGGTCTTATAAGGCGTAGCGCCCCAGGTGGTGGGGATATCCTTGGTGTCGAGAAGATCCTTTAGCACATAAGGGATGCCGTGGAGTGGGCCGCGCACCTTGCCTTTCGCGCGTTCTTCATCGGCGCGCCGGGCCTGCGCACGCGCCAGATCACCGGTGACAGTGACAAAGCACTCAAGGCGCGGACCAAACTCGTCTATACGCCGCAAGTAAATTTCGGTGAGGCGCTCGCTCGTCAGCTCACCGCGTGTCATCCAGACCTGTTGGGCCTCCAGGGAGGCAAAAGCAATGTCTTCCTCCGCACTTGGACAGGGGCTGATCTCTTTTGGGAAGAGTTCGACGCGGTTTTCCTGAGCGCGGTAGTTTCGGGTTTTCAGGCGCGGATCAAAAGTAACCGCCGGACTTTCAAAATTTTCAAGCGCTGTCGCACGGCGCAGGCGCAGCCGGTCAATCTGCTTCTCAATATTTCCGATGGCCTGCGCGCGTTCGGCTTCCGTCAAAGACAGATCGAGAAGTTTTTCAGCTCCGTTGAGCTCGGATGCTTCCAGTTTTGTTTCTTCCGCCACGCACTGCCTCCTTGATCGCGTTTCCGCTAAATATGAAGGGCAATGCCTTCCGCGTCGAGGACAGATTCGTGCATCATCTCTGACAAGGTCGGATGAGCAAAGACCGTGGCCTTGAGTTCGGCCTCGGTGGTCTCAAGCGTTCGGCCGATGACATAGCCTTGAATCATTTCGGTGACTTCCGCGCCGATCATATGAGCGCCCAAAAGCTCTCCGGTTTTCTTGTCGAAGATGGTCTTGACCAGGCCTTCGGTTTCACCGAGCGCAATCGCCTTGCCAGAGCCGACAAAGGGGAAGCGGCCAACCCGAATGTCATAGCCGGCCTCTTTCGCCTTGGCTTCCGTCAGGCCAACGCTCGCCACCTGCGGCATGGAATAGGTGCAGCCAGGGATATTGCCGGTATCCATGGGGTGGACACCTTTGACGCCTGCGATGCGTTCAGCCACCATAACCCCCTCATGGCTTGCCTTGTGCGCCAGCCAGGGCGCGCCCGCCAGATCGCCAATGGCATAGATGCCGGGAGCGCCGGTCTCGCACCACTCGTTCACCACCACATGGCCGCGATCTACTTTGATGCCTGCTTCCTCCAGGCCGATCCCTTCGACATTGCCGGTGATGCCGACCGCAGAAATCACCCGGTCCACTTCCAGCGTCTCGGTCTTGCCAGATTTGAGCTTGATCGTGGCCTTGGCGGTTGTCGCACCGGCCGTGATTTTTTCCACGCTGGCGCCGGTTTCAATGCGCATGCCCTGTTTTTCAAACATCTTGCGGGCCAGAGCGGAAATTTCTTTGTCTTCCACGGGCAGGACGTCATCCATGACTTCCACCACCGTGACATCCGCGCCAAGGGTTTTAAAGAAACTGGCAAACTCGATGCCGATGGCGCCGGAGCCCACCACCAGAAGCGATTTGGGCATGGTGTCGGGCAGGAGAGCTTCCTTATAGGTCCAGACGAATTTGCCGTCCGGCTCAAGCCCTGGCAGAACCCGTGCCCGCGCGCCGGTCGCCAGAATGATGTTCTTGGCTTTTACTGTTGAGTTCCCTTTGTCGCCGGTTACCGCGATGGTGCCCTGACCGGCCAGCTTGCCGGTGCCCATGACAACCTCGACCTTGTTCTTTTTCATCAGGAAGCCGATGCCCTTGGTGAGCTGCTCGGAGACCTTGCGCGAGCGTTTGACGATGGCAGGCAAATCGAAACCGATCTGATCTGCCTTCAATCCAAAATCGCTGGCATGTTGCATCAGATGATAAACTTCCGCCGAGCGCAGGAGCGCCTTGGCCGGAATACATCCCCAGTTGAGGCAAATGCCTCCCAGGTGCTCACGCTCAATGAGGACCGTTTTCAGCCCCAATTGGGCGGCGCGGATGGCGGCTACATAACCGCCCGGACCGGCGCCAAGGATGGCAACGTCATATTCCTGAGGCATGTTGGGGAATCTCCTTCAATTCGGCACCTTTTTGCGCGCCTTCCTTAGCTCGAATAGGCCCTCAGATCAATTGGGCTGCCATGCGCCGTGCTCAAGGCCGCCATGCCTTGACAGGCTTCCTGACAGGCTCCCTTGACAGACTTTCTTGACCGGCTGGGATCAACGATAGCGCAGCATGTCGGGCTTGAGCTGCGACAAATGCGTGATCCCCATAAGTTTCATGTCGCGCTCGATCTCGATTTTGAGGTTGGAGAGCGCTTTTTCAACGCCGGGCTGGCCCGCCGCCGCCAGGGCGTAAAGATACATGCGTCCGCCGGAGCAGGCCGTGGCGCCCGCCGCCATGGCTTTCAACACATGGGTGCCACGGCGAATGCCGCCATCGCAGACGATGTCGATCTGGCCACCGACCGCATCGGCGATCTCGGCGATCTGATCGAAGGGCGCGCGCGCGCCATCGAGCTGGCGCCCGCCGTGATTGGAAACCATAATGGCATCGGCGCCCATGTCGACAGCGCGCTTGGCATCTTCGACACTCATGATGCCTTTCAGGCAGAAAGTGCCGCCCCATTTTTGCTTCAAGTCCGCTGCATCATCCCAGTTCATGGACTGGTCCAACATGGTGGAGAAATATTCACCGACCGAAACCGCCACGTTAGACCCTTTGGCGATGTGGCTTTTCAGCTCGACCAGATCATAGGCGGGATGGGTAAAATAGTTAAATGCCCACATGGGCTTTAAAGCAAAGCTTAAAAGGCTTCGGGGCGTCAGGCGCGGCGGGGTCGTGAAGCCGGTGTGAAGATCGCGCTCGCGATTACCGCCGACAATGGTATCGACGGTCAGCGTCAGGACATCAAACTTCGCGGCCTTGGCGCGCTCGGTCAGCGCATCATTGAGGCCGCGATCCTTGTGAAAATAATATTGAAACATCTTCGGCGTCGAAATCATCTCACCGATCTCGGCAAGGCTGACAGTGCCGAGCGATGAGACGCCAAACATGGTGCCGAATTTTTCCGCGGCGCGCGCCACCGCCCGCTCGCCGTCATGATGGAAGAGGCGCTGCAAGGCTGTGGGCGAACAAAAAACCGGCAAGTCCAGTTTTTGGCCCATGACGGTGGTTGAAAGATCCACCTCTTCAACACCGGCCAGAACATTGGGCACGAGATCACAGGTCTCAAAACTGCCAGTATTGCGCCGATAGGTAATCTCATCATCGGCGGCGCCATCGATATAATGGAAGATTGGCGCAGGCAGGCGCTGCTTGGCCAAAAGGCGCAGGTCCTCGACATTGTGACAGTTTTTCAATCGGCGCAGCATGATGCCTTCCTTATCACATCATTTTTCTGGATGCACATGAATACCCCATGGATTTGACCCTTTTGATTAAGGCCAAGAGTGGCTAAGCTCGCCGCAAAAGATAATGAGGAGGACCCCCCATGAATCCCAATGCAAAATACGATGTGGTTGTTTTTGGCGCGACCGGTTTTACCGGCCGTCTGGTGGCCGAATATCTCAACCAAACTTACGGCAATGGCAAGGACGTAAATTGGGCCATGGCGGGCCGAAGCGCGGAAAAACTCGCCGAGGTGCGTGATCTTATCGGCGCTCCGGAAGATACACCGCTCATCGTTGCCGATATAGCCGACCCCGCCTCGATCGCGGACATGGCCAAACTGGCCAAATGCGTTCTGACCACGGTCGGACCTTATACCCATTACGGGGAACCACTGGTCAAAGCCTGCGTGGAAAATGGAACAGACTATGTGGATCTTTGCGGCGAAGTCCTCTTCATGCGCGACATGATCGGCAAATATGAAGATGAAGCGAAGAAAAGCGGTGCGCGCATTGTCTTTTCCTGCGGCTTTGATTCCATTCCCTTCGATCTTGGGGTGCAGTTTCTGCAAGAAGAGGCGGTAAAGAAATTCGGCGCGCCCTGCCCGCGTGTGCGCGGCCGGATGCGGGCCATGCAAGGCACGCTCTCCGGCGGCACGGCGGCCAGCGGCGCGGCCACCATGGAGGCGGTGCAAAACGACAAGTCGCTCTTCATGCCGCTCATTGATCCCTTTTCCCTGGCAGGTGGCTTTACCGGCCCTGAACAGCCCGGCGGCAATGAGGTCTTGTTTGACGAGGCGCTCGACCTTTGGGTGGCACCTTTCATGATGGCAGTAATCAACTCGAAAAACGTGCACCGATCGAACGCGCTCATGGGACATGCCTATGGCGAAGACTTTGTCTATGACGAAATGATGATTGGCGGTGCGGGCGACGCAGGTAAGGCGGCAGCGGAAGCGGCAGCCTCGGCGCAATTTGGCACCGACACCAGCGGTAAGGTGCCCAAGCCCGGCGAAGGCCCCTCCAAAGAAGAACGCGAGGCGGGCTTCTTTGATCTTATGGTTCACGGCACCAGCGCCGACGGCGGCACACTTTCGGTGACCGTGACCGGCGACAAAGATCCGGGCTATGGCTCCACATCCAAAATGATTTCAGAGGCCGCGCTCTGTCTTGTTCAGGACAAGACGGATGTGCCCGGCGGGATCTACACCACCGCCCCGGCCATGGGTGCGGCGCTCAGGCAGCGCCTCATCGATCACGCCGGACTGACCTTTACCGTGGACAGCTAAGGGCCGTCAGTTCATTTCGGTAAATTTGCCGTCGACCCATTGATCGCGCAGGACGAATTTCTGGATCTTGCCAGAACCGGTGAGCGGGAAGTCGGCTACTTCAAACCAATGCTTGGGTGTCTTTTGCGGGCTGAGGTGCTGGCGCACATAGGCAAAAAGCTCGTCCTTACTCAGCGACTGGTCTGGCGCCGGGCGCAGGAAGACACCGACAACCTCGCCGAATTTTTCATCCGGCAGGCCAACAACGGCGGCCTCTCCCACGGTGTCGTGCTTGAAGAGCAGCTCTTCGATCTCTCGCGGGTAAATGTTCTCGCCGCCGCGAATGATCATGTCCTTCAGGCGGCCCTCAATCTTGGTGTAACCGCGCGCGTCCATGGAGCAGAGGTCGCCCGTGTGCAGCCAGCCCTCCTGGTCGATGGTTTTCGCGGTGGCCTCGGGATTGTCGTAATAGCCGTGCATCACGTTGTAGCCCCGGGCACAATATTCGCCTTTTTCACCAAGCGGCAGGGTTTCACCGGTCTCCGGATCGATGATCTTGATCTCCACATGCGGCATGGGCCCGCCGAGTGTATGGGCCTTGTCATCGGTGTTGTCGTCCGGCCGGGTCATCGAGGTCACCGGCGAGGTTTCCGTTTGCCCAAATACGATAGTGAATTTGACGCCCAGCTTTTCCTCAAGCTCCTTCACCAGAGGGGCCGGAACGGTTGAGCCCCCCGAACAAGCAAACTTGAGGGTAGAAATGTCCCGGCTGGAAAATGCGGGGTGCTCTTTGATCGCGATGAGCATGGTCGGCACGCCCAGCAAAGCATCTGCCTTATAAGTTTCGATGAGTTCGAGGGCCAGACCGGGGTCAAATTGCTCCAGCAGAACCTGCGTCCCGCGAACATACAAGGCGCCCAGCACACCCATGACACAGCCGGCCGTGTGAAAGAGCGGCATCATGGCCACCCATGTCTCACCGCCGGTCAGCCCCATCCGGTTGATGAAATGAGCGCCGTTGTTGATAAGTCCGCGGTGATGCAACAAGGCGCCCTTAGGAAATCCTGTCGTGCCGGAAGTATATTGAATCATCGTCGCGTCTGTCGGAACGACCTTCGGCAATTCCTGATTGCTCTTGCGCCCTTCCTCGACAAGTTCTTCCCAGTCACCAAAAAGAATGACCTCGCGAAGGGTGCCGCACTGGTCTTTGATAGAATTTAGATGCGCCAGCATTTTGTTGCCGCGAAACTCTTCCAACAGAAAAATGCCCGCGCTCTTGGACTGATTGAGTACATACTCAACCTCTTGCGGCTGATAGGACGGATTAACCGTCACCAAAATGGTCCCGGCGAGGGCCGAGGCATATTCCAGCATGACCCATTGGGGGATATTAGGCGCCCAAACGGCGACCCGGTCGCCGGGCTCAAATCGGGCCAGGAGCACGCGGGCCATGGCCTCTGCTTCTTCCAGAAGCTCAGCATAAGTCCAGGTGCGGCGGTCCGCCGGATCGGGGGTGCCCGCGATCAGCGCCAATCGGTCCGGACATTCGCTTGCGGCTTCACGCAAGGCCTCACCGATTGTCAGATCACGTATGGCCGGCGTTTCCGGGCCTTTTGTATAGGATTGCGCCATATATCCTCTCCTCCACTGGATGCTGACAAAAGATCACCTCATTGGCCCCAAAAGGTCAAGAAGACCTCATGAGTTGTTCGCAAGGGATTCACCCTCTATGATCCTGTGAGGGATTTCACAGGGAGAACAGGATATGACCTTTAAATTCAAACTATGCCTTGCCGCGCTGACTGCCGCGCTCTCCATATCTTTCGTTTCAAGTGCCTGGGCCGATGACTGGGTTAAGCTTGGCACGCGCGATGTCTCTGACCGAACCGAGACGGACACGATCCAGTTGAGCGGACATCGCGACTTCAAAAAACTGAAGTTCTGCGTCAAAAGAAATCCCGTGAGTTTTAAAGATGTCGATGTCTATTATCAAAATGGCGGACACCAAGACATTAGCCTGCGCAGCCGGATCAATGCGGGCGATTGTACGCGAGTGATTGATCTTGATGGCGGTGATCGGGATATCACCCGCATCGTGATGCGCTACGAGGAAACCAGCCGAAAGCGCGCGCATGCGACAGTGGTAGTTTGGGGCAAAAAATAGACTTGCCCGGCCTGCCGCCTGGAAATGTGCTAGACTGCGACTCATACGGGTCGATTTCGGAAGGATTCCCACATGAAGGTCACAGGCGGCTGCTTTTGCGGCGACATTCGATTTGAAGGCGTCGTCGATGAAAACCGGATCGGCGTTTGTCATTGCAGGGATTGTCAGATCTTTTCTGGCTCGGCGTTTCGCCTTTCCTGTGGTGCGGATCCGGCAAACTTCAAGTTCACTAAAGGGGCGCCCTCGTTCTTCGACAAACCCACAGACAGCGGGCGCGCGAGGCGCATGGCCTTTTGCGGGCGGTGTGGGACGCACCTCGCCTCCCTGCCCGCATCAGAACAGGACTATCCGTATGTATCCATTCGCATTGCAAGCACAGACCAATTCGACCAGATCACCCCGAGCGTGGAGGTTTTCTGTAAGTCACGCGTGAAATGGATAGAGCCGCTACAAGGCTCCGAGCAATATGCTGAAATGCCCGATATGACGTCCTTTGGAGAGAAAAAATGAATGCGCTGAATAATGCTTTGACGATGAATAACCCGGTTTTCGTGACCTATATGATTGCCGCCTCTCTTGGCGTCCTCAAAATCATGGGGCAAGGCTGGATGACAGTTTACCGGATGATGAAGACGGATTCCGGCATGGTGAGCCCGGAGGATGTGCGAAAAGGCTGGACCAACAAGAACCCGCGCCCTGAGCAATTGGAAGTCAATGACTATGTGGACCGCTCCCGGCGCATGCACCGCAACGATTTGGAAAATATTCCGGCGTTTCTGGCGGTCGGCCTCTTGTTTGTCATTACGGGCCCAAGCCTGTTGATGGCCCAGATCGTAATGTACGGCTTTGTTGCGGCGCGCACGGCGCATGCTTTTGCTTATGGCACCAAGCAGTCTCACGAAGTGCGCGCGACCTTTTACACCATCGGTTCACTCTTGGTGATGTTTATGGGGGTCTGGGTGCTCATCAAGGCTTTTGGCGCTCTGTAAGGCGCGCTGTAGGCTAATCTGCCTGGCCTTTCTCCTGACCCCTTTTGTTTACCCGCCACCAAACAACAGATGCTTAAGGGGAGAGATATGACAGAATATGAAATTCTGGATTTGCGGGCCACGTACGGCGAACGCGCAACATCCTTTGCAAAGTTCTGGCTGTCATTGACCTTTGCGGTCTTTGGCGCCGGATATTACCTGCGACAGGAGCCAGACGTGTTTGCTCAAGTTGCTCTGGTCCTCTTCTACGGCATCACGACGTTCATTTGCGCGCAAAGCACAACGATGATGGGCCGATTTATAAAGGATATCTCCGACAAACACCGCCTGGGTTCATCCACCCCGGATGAGGCAAGCAGCGACGAAAACGCTCTTAACCAAAGAAGCAGTAGACGCCTGATCGCAGCCCTAATTGTTGCCATGTATTCGACATTTGTCGCCCTGCTTTATTACGTGCTGCTTTATTGAAACACAGGTAACGCAGGGAGATTAATCTCCGACTGTGATTTGATGTATCTCACACTGGAGGCGTAGGACAATCTCACGAACGTGTTCATGAGCTATGCCTCTATTGTTTTTTCCTGTGCGGGGGTCGGTCTATTTTTTCTTTTCTCAACGCAAAGTTGGGGTGCCACCCCCGGTCACCTAGATCTCCACTTCGTTGCCAAGGTCTTCCCGGTAGATTTTCTTATCATGCCAATAAGAGATTTTGCACACGGGACCGGTTTCAAAAACAAACCAGAGTACTTCGTCAATTACCCCTCCATGATTTACTGTAAGACCTGAGATCCGCAGGTCCTTCCCGTTACTCTCGACGATCTCAACATGCCAAACTTCTTGAGAGTGATTCTGTTCAATAGAAACCAAGTTCGGAGTATCTGGTTCAATAGTGATCGTATATGCACGCTTCCCAAAACAGTACTTGATTTTATTCGAAAGAAACTGTTGGCCCTCCGGAAGCCTACGCCACTTCATCTCATTGCCTTTATATTTCGGAATCGCAAATTTTCCACAAAGACTCCCGCCCCAAAGAGTGATATCTTTTTGAACCTACACTCTATGGGGGAGGCTGTATAGGGGCGGTCGGGTCGAGAGCTTTTGATTTTTTACCCGCCCAACCTCAGCGCGATTTTGAGAGAACAGGAAAAAGTGATCAGCGCAAATTAATTCTATTATCACGGAATTTTTTGGGGCACATTTTCCTATCGTTAGGACATCAGATTGTTTTCGAAGGAAAGATTGTGGACAAGGAAGAGGCTATCAAGGCAAGCAGGAATGGGGCCATCGCGGCACTGATTTCGGCGACACTGACTTTTGCTATTATGGTTATTGCGACCCAAAGCAACGTCTCCGAAGAACTTGCTTATTTTAATGACCCTTGGCTCCTTACGGATGTCGGCCTTTTGGTTATTCTGGCCATCTTCGTGTGGCGTCGGTCCAGAGTGGCCTCCGTTTTGTTGCTGGCGTATTTCCTTATTTCGCAAATCCTAGTCCGATTTGAAACGGGCAACGTTCGTGGTGTCTACCTAAGTCTCATCTTTGTCTATTTTTATATTAAGGCTATTCAGGGGGCTTTTGCGTTTCACCGAATTTCACGCGACGAGGACCCTGACTACAAAGCAATGCGTTTGTGGCACTTGATCGTCGGCGGACCGGTGGCGGTCGCGGTCTTCGGCGTTTTAGTACTTGTATTAGGAGGTTCCTTTGGGATATTTCCCGCCACCTATGTTCAGGCTGGAGATGAATTAAGTCAAAAGAATATTGATGTTTTGATGGCCAACAACATCATCGAGAAAGGTGATGAAATTGAGTACTTCTATTCTGAAGGCTTGTTTTCCATCCTGGAGGGTGGGCAGTTGTTGGTTCAGGACCGAGTCATTGTCTACACTCAAAATGAAGCCGAAGGAGTAGATATCTATGAAATACTCTATGACAACATCGAGTCCATAGAATTACTGTCTTCGGGATCCATATTTTCCGATGCAGAATACAGGGTCATCGGCTCCCGAGGAGAGGAGTGGGTTGTGTTGTGGCTATCTACAGAAGACGAGGGGGACCATAAATTCTTATCCGCGCTTTTGTCCCACGCACCAGTTGTAATCGTCGACCGAACGGATCAACTCCTTCCAGGCGATTCAAACTGAGAACCCTTACTTTTGTTTGCCTACCAAGCGAAGAAGACCAGCCATCAGTTTGGGTACGTAAAAGAAGCTGCCTATGCGGGATCGGTCTGTTTTTTCTTTTCTCAAAGACGGTCGATGCGCCCTGAATAACATCCGCGCGCCGCATTGTGAGCATGAACGAAGGCCACCAATGGATCTTCGAAGAGGGTCTCAATTACTTTCTCAATGTCAGGACCTGTGGCAAGATCAGCGCCTTGCATCCAGCCGTGTTCATCAAAAGCTCTTAGCGACAACATGCGGCGATACATGACCTCCGGAATGACGTTTTCGAAGCGGGCTGCTGCCTCAGCGCCCTCACGAACAAAGATGGCATGAGAGGCACGGTAGGGAGTTTCCTGTGCCATGCTGATGTGGTTGACGAGCAAGGTCGGCTCACCAATCTCCACGTCGCGCAATTCGATACGATCTGGGAACCCCGGCTTTGCGTCGGCGATATATCTCTTTGCGCCTTGAGCCGCCAGATCGGCGTCCGACATTCCAAAAAGATGCCGAAAGGGTTCCGGCTGTAATCCCGTGATGACAAAGCCCATCCCGAAAACCTCTTTTTAGTTGCATGAATTGCCCTGAAATTATGTCGCCCACTGCCGCCTCGCAAGAGCGAGACAAGCGCGGCGTCCGAAAATGGCGAGTTGGCCGCGCGCAGAGAATTCGGCCAACCATATGGCGACTTAAAACCCAGGATTTTGCGAAAGGGAAGATGGTACCGCCTCCCTGAATTGAACAGGGGACCTCTAGATCCACAATCTAGCGCTCTAACCAACTGAGCTAAGGCGGCACTGATTTCCATATAAGGGACAGGTGCGGCGCGGCGCAAGGCCCCTTCGGATGGAGGGGGACCCTAAGGCTTTGGACTGGGGATTTCAAGCATTTCCTTAAGGCTTATAAACCCCTGAAATCCGCCATATTCTGGCAAATAGGGCCAGATTTCGACGGGGTCTTTGTCAGCGGGCGCCGCCTGCCAAGGACACAGAAAGAGTTGTTTCCGCCCGCGCGCTGCGCTATCTGCCGTATTGTGTCTCAAACGGAGGCCGGGGCAGCCCCCTCCCCACGACCAGATCCAAGGATAACACCCCATGAGCGGCATCAACAAACAGAGTGAAGAACAGGCCAGTTTGCAGATCGGCCCAACCGATCAGGGCATGGTGCGCATTTTCGTGGCAACCGACACGCTCGACATCCCCATGGATTTTACCGCCGATGAAGCCCGCGAGATCGCCGAAGAGCTGGTTGCGGCGGCGGAGATGGTTAAAAAGTCGCGCTGAGCGCACCCTGCCAAAGGCGCTCGAAAAGGTCTGATTTCAGCCGTTTACCACGTTTGATTATGGCTTTGTGCCGGCTCAACGGCTTTGCTAAAATTGTTCCCATCTTGAGATGGATCCCGCCTCCTGGGGAGGCGGGACACAAAGGAATTCCTGGGGGAGTTTGGTGTCACTTTTGACGGCAATCGCCGAGCGCGCTTGGCCTGCATGGATTTGGGATTGCGACCGGCGCGCCATCCTGACCGCCAATGAGGCTGCGCTCGCGCGCTGGGGCCTGCCCAAAGCTTTTGACACGAGCGCCCTGATTTTCCGCGAAGATGACCCGTCGGTGCTCGCGATCGGAGCAGCCAGCGCTCATGAAATCCAGGATGGCAAGCCTGTGCCCCTGGAGGTTCCGCTGCCATTTGAGGGCGCCCCTCACTTTTACCAGCTACGGCACCTGCCCGAGCTGGGGGAAGGGATCGTGCTTCTGGAAGCGCCGCTGGGCGGCTTTGAGGCCTTGTCCGGCCGGAGGGGCAAGCAAGCCAGGGAAGTCCCGACCTGGTCGCCGGAGCTCGCCAATGCGATCCCCCTGCCCATCCTGCTTTGCGATCTTGAGGGCATGGTCTTGTCGGAGAACAACGAAGCCTCGGCGCAGCGCCAACGTGCTAAGCGCGGCGATATCGCTGGACGGCTGACAGACTGGTTCGACAACCCCGCCAAGGTTAAAGACCTGATCCACCACATTACGGCCGACGGCCATGCCAATCTCATTGCCACCGGCAGTACGCGGCTCGATGGCCAAACCTTGCAGGTTTTCGGTCACCGGCTGACCGACCCCACCTGGGAAACCGCGCGACTTTTAATCGTTCTGCATATTTTGCCGCAACCTCTCAAACGCGAGGCGACGCCTTCGGCTGCGGAAGAAGCACGCGCAACATGGCGGCAGGCGGCAGAGGATGTCGCGCCCCTCGGGTTTGAATTGAGCGCGCAGAAGCGGATCATCTTTTTTACCCGGTCATGCTCAGCCTTGTTTGAACTGCCGGCCTCTCAACTGGGCGGCGCGCGTCTTGAAGATCTCGGCTTTACCTGGGATGCCAAAGCGACAACCGCACTTCAGGAAGGGCGCGCCTGGACCAGCGCAGGACTGACCCGGACAACAACAAATGGCGACCTTTTGGATTTTGAAACGAGCGGCACGCCGATCTTTGACAGTGCTGGTACGTTCCTTGGCTATCAGATTGTTGGGCGCCATGCGGCAGCTCCGGTTCTGGCACCGGAGGAGGATCATGCGCTTAATGAGACACCGGCGCCGTCCAAGCCCAAGCTACCCACGAAATCTGCCACCGGCAATATTAAAATGCCGCTGGACTACAACACCCTGGATCTTTCGCCGGACGGGGTCTCCCCTCTGGGCGACGACAATCTGGTGCGCCTTGACGACTGGCGCCCCTCCGACAGCCCGGCTTTTCTGCCCAAGGGAGAATTTGCCTCTTATGTGGAAGGTCTTGACGCCGCCCTTTTGGGGCTCGATGAAGAGGGCCGCATCGCCTTTGCCAATACAAAGGCGGGGACGCTTCTCGATCACGACCCAGAGGATCTTGAAGGCCTGCGCATTACTTTCTTTTTCGAAAAAGGGTTCAGCGCTCTGCTTGGCGCCTATTTCTCGGAAAACGCCAATCCTTCCATTTCAAAAACTTTTCACGAGGGGGTGACCGCCAATTTGAAACTGGCTGACGGCAGTCACCGGGTTATTTCCCTCAAGCTGCACCCTCTGCGTGAAAAGTCTTCGGTCAAATATTGCGCGCTTTTGCAACCGGACCTGACCGGTCAGGCCTCGGTTAAGCCTTCTGATTTAAAGGACAAAGAAGGCGACTTGCCTCTTTCGCAGAAGGAGAGCGATTTTCTGGCCCTGGTAAGCCACGAAATTCGCACGCCGCTCAATGCCATACTTGGCTTTTCAGATCTCATGCTGCAGGAGAATTTCGGCCCCCTCGGCAATGCGCGCTACAAGGATTACATCAACGACATCCACGAAAGTGGCGCGCTGATCCTTTCTTTGGTCGAAGACCTATTGCGCCGCTCAAAAGGCGAAGAAAAAAAGTCAGATCTCAAACTCCAACCGGTCGACCTGAAAGCCCAGATCGAAAAGGCCCGGCGCTTGATGGCGCCACAGGCCGACGCCCGGCAGGTGCGCATCACGGTCGAAATGGAGAAGGGCCTGCCGCGCATTTTGGGCGATGACCGCTCGGTACTGCAAATTCTCCTCAATATCCTATCCAACGCCATCAAATATTCCCGGCACGGCGGTGATGTGGTGATTTGGGCGGGACCGCTCGCCAATGGCCGGGTACGCATTCATATTCAGGACAACGGCATGGGCATGTCTGAAGATGATTTGAAGATCGCCATGGAGCCTTATGGCCGCACGGACGAGGCGACACGGCTGGGGATTAAAGGGACCGGGCTGGGCCTGCCTCTCGCCCGGGCACTGGCACTTGCCAATCGCGCCGATTTTAAGATCGACAGCACACCGCGGTCAGGCACCATGGTACGCATCGACTTCCACCCGGCGCGGGCGGCGGCGGAATAAACCAGATTGTCACACAATTGGGCGGCCATGCCGGCCTAGTTTCGCCTTTCAAATCGCGTTACACTCTTTGCCGGTCGCATAGAATGTCCCCTGTTCCATTGTGGAAGGTGTCCCCCCATGAGCAAACCCCTTCGAATTGGCCTTATTGTTCTCGGCGCTCTTGTGGTGCTTGTCGTTGCCCTGCCCTTTTTGGTGCCGGTTGACGCCTTTAAGGGCCCCATTGAAAAAGCCGTCTCTGACGCCACGGGGCGTGAGTTCACGATCGCTGGCGACATTTCCTTAAAACTCGTCCCCCAGGTGGAACTGGAAGTTAAAGACGCGACTCTCTTGAATGTTTCTGGCGGCAAACATGACATTTTTGCGCGGATGGAAAGGGCCTCTCTCGGTGTCAAACTGGGAGCCCTCTTGTCGCGCCGGGTTGAGATTACCCATTTCACGCTTAACGAGCCTGTGCTTCATCTGGAGATCTCAAAAGGCGGGGCGCCCAATTGGGTTTTCGCCCCAAACGGTTCTGACAATTCTCACGACACAAATGCGGCGACCGTCGCGGCGGAAGATGGCAACACTTCTGAAGCCATCAGCAATGTGTCGCTGTCGGAAGTTGCGATCCTGGGAGGTACGGTCACCTACGACAATCTGCAAGAGGGGAGCAGCTACGAATTTTCGCAGGTCAATATGGGGCTTTCCATGGCAAGCCTCGATGCGCCCTTCGATGCAGCGGGCTCGATGGTCTATAATGGCGAAACGGTCAACGTAAACCTGCATGTGGATGAGCTACGGGCGCTGACCACCGATCAAAAGACCCCTTTATCGCTCGGCGTCCAGTCAAAACTTGTTAGCCTGACCCTGAACGGCAGCTATCAAGGCGGCCAGAAAAACCTCATGGCTGGGAAAACCTCTCTTTCCATTCCCTCGCTTGAAAAGTTCAACCATTGGACCGGACATTTGATTTCGAAGGACGATGTGAAAGGCGTTGTGACCATCAGCGGCGATCTGTCCGGCGGAAACAGCCGCTATCAATTTAAGAATGCTTCGGTCGCCTTCGATGACATGGCGGGGACTGGGGAGGTTACCATTGATGTGTCGGGCACCCGCCCAAAGCTCAGTGGCATACTTGATGTCAATGCGATCGACCTGCGCCCCTACATGGGGGACGATGGCGCGCCGAGAGAAGACAACACCGGCAAAGCCATTGAGCCCTGGAGCGCGGACCGGACCAGCTTCGAAGCGCTCAAGGCTGCAAATATCGATCTGAAACTCTCAGCCCAATCGATCAAGGTTCTCAATTACGACATCGGCAAAAGCGCCTTGAAGGTGCGTGTTACGAGCGGCAAACTTGTGGCGGACCTTACCGAGTTTGGCCTTTATGGCGGGGCCGCCACCGGCCAGCTGACCCTGGACGGCACACGAAATGTGCCGTCGCTTACCGCATCTTTTGATCTGACCAATGTGGATGCGGAGCCGCTCATGCTCGCAGCCACCTCCCGCAAGCTGGTCACCGGCAAAGGCAATTTTAATTTCACAGTATCGACTTCCGGCACTTCTCTGAAGGATTGGATGGAGGGTCTCTCCGGATCGGGCAAGCTCTTCCTGAACGATGGTGAAATTATCGGCGTCAATCTGACACGCATGGTTCAGATCATCTCCTCGCTCACCGGCCTTGAGGTTGGAAAAAAGAAACAGGACGAAATAGAGGGTGAAACGGGCACCGATCAATCGACGGAGTTTGTTGAGATGGGCGGCACTTTTTCCCTGTCAAAGGGTGTGCTCAACAGCGCTGACTTCCGGCTTTTGAACGAGATCATCAGCCTGAGCGGCGTGGGTGATGTTAATATTGGCAAACAGACAATCGACTTTAACATCGACCCCGGCGTCAACACTGAAGATGGCGGAGCCAAGGTGGCCCTTCGGGTGCACGGTCCCTGGAACGACATCCACTTTAGCCCCAACCTTCAGCGTATGCTTGAAAAGGAAATCAAGGACCGGCTCGGCATCAAGGAGGATTCGCCTGCAGGCGGGCTCATCGACTTGTTTCTTAAAAACCAAAAACCGGACCAAAACTGAGACGCAAGAGACACAGTAAGCCCTTGAATCCTTTTATGAATTGAAAAGCTGTTGAAGGTGCCCCGTGTCCTTCTGTTAGGATGGCTCAAAGGTTTGGGGACAGGCGACCGGTCGATTGGGCTCGATGGGTCTTGGGGGACCATGCAGCTGACATGACACATGCAGGAAAGATTTTCGATTTGACTGCTTGCCGGTGGTTCAGACGGATCGCGGGCATGGTCATCATCGCCCTGCACCTCACCCCTGAGCCAACATGGGCGCAAGTTCTTGCTGATCCGGCGCCGCCCGCCGCGCCGTACGAATCCTGGTTTGATGCTTATTTTGAAAGTGCCTTAAAAGAAAAGCGCACCGTCGGCGGCGGTGTAACAGTGGTCAGCCTTGACGGCTCCCTTTTTACCAAGGGCTATGGTTATGGTGATTTCACCTCACGCGAACCGATTAACCCGGACGTGACTTATGTTCCCATTGCCGATGTGGGAACCGCCCTCACCTCTCAAATTTTGCTTGGACTCGCGGACCAAAAACAAATCTCCCTGGACAAGCCCGCCAATCATTTTTTGACCCGGCTACAATTGCCTGGCGCCTTAGCCGACTTGACCATCACTGACATTGAAACCGGCGGCTTTAACCTGGTGCCTTCGCCGCGCGGGTCGTTGGTTCCAAGAGGCGCGACCTCTCTGGGTGTGGAGAGCTTGAGACGGCACTTGAGCGGAGATAGGCTCTATCCCTCCTTCCCCGGGCGGCGTGACCCCTATGATGCGGCCATCACGGGCACCCTCATTGAGGATGTCACGGGGCAGCCCCTTTTGGCGGCGCTCGACAAAAAACTATCCGGAGACCTGGGGCTTGAGCCTTTCTTCAATCTGCCCAAGAGCGAGCTGCCGAGGTTTATGGTTCGGCAGCACCGGATCTCGCGGTTCGGCGATATTGAAAAAGCACCAACGCACGCCAGCCCATCCGCCTTTCTCGCCAGCAATGGTATCGCCTTGACGCTGGCGGACATGGGACGCCTGGCCCGAAGCCTTTTGTCTGAGGTGTCAACACCGGACGGACAAAGATACCTTCATTTCAGCTTCACACCTCGCAACGGCGACCCCACCGTGGAGGGCGCAACGCCGGTTTGGGGGCTTGGCGGCGACGTGCAAACCGTCAGCACCGACCTCATCCTTATTCCCTCTCGCGGGATTGCCGTCTTTGTCGCGCTGACCGGCGCGCCAAAATCTCCGGATTATTCGCCGGCAAAGGGACGCACCCGCATCGGAACCATCCTCAACGCCCGAGATGTGACCACGGATTTTATGGATCACTGGATTGTTCCTGCCAATCACGCCGCTGCGGCGCAGTCACAACTGGCCGTCGATGCGCTGACGGGGGCTTATGTCGCTTTTTCTCTTCCACTTGAGCGCCCGGAAGAAGTTTTTGGGCTGCAGCAGCAAACAACCGTTGTCCGTTTGAACGAAAACGGCGCCTTGGAAATCGATGGCAGCGGCCCGTTTGTCCCCATGGGGCCAACCAGCTTTCGCGATCCGGCCTCCGGCGCCACCGCGGAATTTTTGATGTCTCCCGCACACGAGGGCCTGGACCTTCATTTCGGCGGCATCCGTCTGATCCGGGAGGGCGATCGGTCTGGTCTCAATCTGCTGCTGGGCGGCCTTTTGGTGGCCTGTCTCTTCACCATACAATTAGTGCGCGGGTTGGGCTGGCCGACCAAACGGCGGCTCGAGGACATTGCCGCCTGGGTCGGCGCCGCGGCGGGTCTGACGGTCATCGCCCTTATGGCCATACCCACTTACGCCTATTTTGAGGGATGGCCGAGCCCTTACCTAGAATCGTCCATATTTTCCCCCCTTCCCTGGCTGATCCGGACCCTGGCGGGCCTGGCTGTTTTGACAGGTGTTTTTGCCCTTTGGTCGTGGCGAGGCTATTTCTGGGCCCTCGACGGGCAGGGTTTTGTCCGTCGGCGGCAATATTCCTTTGGTGCGTTGGGGCTTGCTGCTTTGGTCTATTTGATGGTCCAGACGGGAATGTTGGCGATTTAGACCTGGAATATGGTTAACCCTGCCGGTCCCTGATCGACAGTTGGCCTTTGATTTGCTAGGAAAAGCGCAAATTCTGCGCGTCTGTTCCGTGCTGACGCAAATCAACTATCCTAGAGGGTCCTTCATGAACCGCACCGAACGCCGCAAAACCGCAAAATCTGAAAAAGCGCGTATTGACGAAAACATCCAAAATGGTCTCAGCCTCATGCAGGCGGGCCAATTCGGCGCTGCCGAGCGCGTCTTCCGAAATGTCTTGAGCGTCCAGCCACGGAACGCTGAAGCCCTTTATCGAGCCGGCACGATTGCGCTCCTGGCCGGGCGCTACGATGAAGCTGAAGATTTGTTCCGGCGCTCACTCATGGTTCGCGCCAATGCGGCCGATGTCCACAACGATCTGGCCTATACCATTCAACAGATGGGCAAGGTGGTTGAGGCGCTCAAGGAATATGAAACGGCCATGGACCTTGACCCATCAAATGTCGTTTATAAAACCAATTATGCAGGCCTCCTCATGCGTATGGGTCGCCGCATGGAGGCGGAAGCTGCAACCGACGCCGCTTTGCTGGTAGATCCTAAGGATAGCCGCGCCTTGTTTCTGAAAGGCATGATTTGCAAGGGCTCAGACCGCGAAGAGGAAGCCATTGAGGCCTTTGAAGCGGCCATTGAAGCAAATCCCATTCTGCGAGAGGCACACCTTAATCTCTCAGAGATCAAATTCCAGAAAGAAGGCGGTGAGAGTTTTATCTCCTCATACAAGGACATGTATGAGGCCGACAAGAACGACCCGCGCCGCGCGCTTCTTTACACCGAAGCCCTTCATAAATCGGGTCGCTATGAGGAGCTGGAAAATGTTCTGCGCCCCTTCATGGACACTGAGTTTTCCAACCACCCGGGTATTTTGAACGGCCTGGCGTTCGGTTTGGCCTCGCTGGGCAAATTTGACGAGGCGGTGGAGCTTCACAAAAAGGCGCTTCAGATCGCGCACAATGATCCGGTGACCCATCATAGTTATGGCCGCACACTCGTTCAAATGGGTGACTACCGCAATGCGATTGAGCAGTTCCGCCAGGTGTCACAGGTCCTGCCCTTTGCGCAGGATATGCTTGCCCTTTCGAGCACGGCCTTCACGCAGATTGGTGACCCACAAGGCGATGTTCTGAACGACCGCGAACGCCTTATTTATAAGACACAGTTTGAACCCGAAGGGGGTGACTTGGGCAGCTTCCATGAGAAACTCCTGGCTTCCATCGAAAAACGTCCCGAGCTTAAGGTTCATCCCTTTGAGAAACCCCGGCGTCTGTCGGAAACCATTCGTCAGGGTATCCTGACTGACGAATCAGAAGATGACACGCTCAAAACTCTGACGAATTTCTTCGGCGACGGCATTGCCAAATTTGTGGAAACAACGCCGGACAACAACAAACACCCCTTCCTGGTCGTCAAGCGGGCCGGGATCACTGGTGTTGCCAATACCTATTCTGAAACCAAGGAATTTGAACGCACCAATTTCCCGGCGCAAAAGAATGGTTTTATGCGCGGCTTTTATTTCATCGATGTTCCTGAAGAATGCGCCGATGAAACGAAGAAGGCGGGCTGGTTGCACTTTGGCGAACCCGACATGGTGATGAAGGACAAGATCGAAGCCGACTTTGAGCTCAAACCGGAAGCTGGAAAATTAGTGTTGTTCCCGGCCTATATGTGGCACGGCTTTAACGCCCTCAAGGCCAAGACGCCCTTGAAGATGTTGTCACTCATGGTTTATGGCACGCAAAGCTAGGGCGTAAGGCAGCTCTCAAGGGCTGTTGCCATGCCGCTCAGGGCTGACTGGTAGAGGTCGGGTCCCAGCGGCAAGGCGCGCGCCAACGGGTCTGCGACAACAATGTGCAGGCCGGCCTCGTCGGCAATTTTTTGCGCCAACTTACCAGGCGGCTGGTTTTCCACGATCAGGCAAACAGGATCACCCACCTCGATCAGGTGGTAGATCTCCGCCAAATGGCGGGCACTCACGGGTAAATGCTCGCTCCCCTCTATGATGGCAAGGGGGGTGAGGCCAAAGTCCTTCTCAAAATATTGATAGGCATCGTGGTGCACGATATAGGCCCCTTGCGGCAATTGCCGCACGCGCTCTGACAGGTTTTGCTGGAGCTCCGCCAGACGCGCGTCGAGCGCGCGGTGGTTGCTTTCATAGAGGGCGGCATGTACGGGGTCCTGCTTTGCCAGACGCCCGGCCAGCAAAGGGAGCAACAGGCGCATGCGCTCGACCGAGAGCCAGATATGGGGATCGTGGTCGCTCTCAGAGGTCGCGGGCAGCTCTCCTGCCTCGCCAGCCTTTTGGCGAACTGGCAGAAAACTGATCCCGGGCTGATCAGACAGGGCCAAACTGCTTTGGGAGCCAATCCGTTTGGCCAGCCCGGGCTCAAATTCCGGACCCAGCCATATAACAAGATCCGCCGACGCCAACTCACGTGCATCGGACGGGCGTAAGATAGCCTGGTGAACATCGTCGCTCGTTTCCAGGAGATGAGGCGTGCCCACGCCCTCCATCAGGGCCGCCGTCAAACCATAAAGTGGACGGACCGTCACCACGACTTTACCGCCATCCGCCTCAGGGCTGCAGGCCGCAATGCCTAAAAAGGCGCCGAGGGCGATCAGACGGCCTAAAGAACAGCAGTTTTTGGGTTTCCATTTCATGCGCGCACCATAGAAAGGTCACGCGCATCAGACAAATAAAAAGGCAACCACCGATGGGAACTGCGGTGGTTGCCTGATGAAGGTTACCGGGCATTTTGGGGGAACACTGGGTGGACCTTCATCGCTTCCCGTACTCATGGGAAACTTAGTTTTATACCGAGACTCTAAGTTTACTTGCTGTCGGGCGCCTCCTCACTTTCGGAGGACCCATCGGTGTCCTTGATGATAAAAACCCTCTTTTCGACGTGAATCTCACTCGCACCGTCTTTGTCTTTGTCTTTTTCTTTGTCCTTCATCAAAAAGATCTTTTTGCCAACATCTTCCTTCGTGATGTGAAGGACCGTCTCGCCATCTTCCAGTTTCTTGATGATATGAAGCGTCCCATCCTCTGAGACCCATTCATCGCCATCCTTGAACTCGTTAATCACCAGTCCGTCCACTCCCAAGGGACCGTCCTTCATGATGAAATTGAAATCCTTACCCTCTTCAAATTCAAAATTGAGCTGATGCGCTTTGAGTTTTTCAGGGTCAATCGCGTCCAGATCCAATTCGATGCCTTGCTCTTTCAGCTGCGCCATCGCGGTTTTGAATTCTTCAGACTTCGGGTCCGTTGTCGTTATGACAATCGGCTCCGAACCATCATCTTTCTTGATTTTCAACCTATGGATCTTTTGGGCACCTTCTTCCTCGACATTCAGAAAGACATACCGCATATGGGGTTTGGCCGCTTCCTCTGTCTCGCTCAGGTTTGTGTTTTCAGCATTTGCCGCACAGCCGCTCAACCCAAATCCCAGTAGGGCGGATGTGATCGCCCCCTTTTTTAAACTGTCCATTAAATACATCTTGCCCTCTCCTTGGCATTTTCAGATTGTTGATGCCCAATGTGCCTTTGCACACCTTACACGGTCCCTTCGGTGATATTAAAAGTGCTTCATGAACTCCATTTTAGGTTATGTTGATTCACATATTTTGAGACTGTTCGACAGGGAGACAACATTATGGGCCGCATCCTGGCTGCCGCCATGTTCATTGTGATGGGTCTGCTCTCACAAACTCAAACATATGCCAATGACGCCAAATTGGATGTTCCGAAAGTCGCGCTCAAAGGCATCGGTTTCGACGTAAATGTTTCACAGGTCGATGGCGCAGCCCCCGTGGTTCTATTGGCGGGCGGCAAAACATATCCAGTGGCCCTTCAAGAGGGGTCGGGGACAGTTCATGGAGTTACCCTTTCGGCTGACACCGGCAGTCTTGTTCTCGCTACAACGGACGGCGTCCCTTTGGCGCAGGCAGAACTGCCGCTGCTGCCGGGCTGGCTCAGCCTCGTCCCGTCTTTCCTGGCCATCCTCGTCGCCTTGGCGTTCCGTCAGGTTATCCCGGCCCTTTTTGTCGGATTATGGAGCGGCGCGGCTCTCAGCTATGGCCTGTCGCTGGATGGACTGTGGTTCGGATTCTTTGATGTTTTTGGCGTTTTCGTGCGGGCCGCGCTCACCGACAATGGACATATGTCGATCCTCATTTTCTCGCTTTTGATTGCCGGGCTGGTTGGTGTCATCACTCAGAACGGCGGCATGATGGGGGTCGTCGAAATGGTCGCCAAGTTCGCCCATACACGCCGCCGGGGTCAAATGTCGACGGCCCTCCTGGGTACAGCGATCTTTTTTGATGACTACGCCAATACAATGGTTGTTGGCAATGCGATGCGCCCCATTATGGACCGGCTTAAGGTCTCGCGCGAGAAGCTCGCCTATATAGTGGATTCAACGGCGGCGCCGGTGGCAAGCCTCGCCCTCATGACCACCTGGATCGGGTTTCAGGTCGGGCTCATTGATCAGTCTCTACAGAGCATTGATGGTCTGGAAAGCAGCGCCTATTCGATTTTCCTCAATTCAATTCCTTATGCCTTTTATTCCATATTGGCTTTGCTTTTTGTCTATCTCGTTGCACTGACGGGTCGGGATTTTGGTCCCATGTTGGGGGCCGAAACACGTGCGATGGGCGCGTCCCATGAGGAGGTTGAAATTGACGTCACCTTTGTCGATGACGAACCAAAGCCCAGGGCCCGGTATGCCATCCTCCCCCTGGCAATCTTGCTTGCAGGAACCTTTGCCGGCATCTATGTCACGGGTAGCGACGGGAGTGGAAATCAGAACTTTCAGGACATCATCGGCGCCGGCGACCCCTATCTTGCGATGATTTGGGCCTCTGCCGGGGCCGTCTTTGTTGCCATTCTTATGAGCCTGGCGACAAAGCGCCTGACCCTTGGGGCGGCCATGGATGCCTTCGTTGAGGGCATGAAATCGCTCATGTTTGCCATTTTGGTTTTGACCCTGGCGTGGTCGCTTGCGGGCGCAAATGAGCTTTTGCAAACATCTGATTTTCTTTCTTCCATGCTGGTGGGCACGCTCTCACCCGCCCTGCTCCCCCTGCTCATCTTTTTGATTTCCGCCATCATGGCCTTTGCCACAGGATCAAGCTGGGGTGTCATGGGGATCGTCATACCGCTCGCCATACCGCTCACCTGGGCAGTTGTATCAGGCACGCCCGGCGATGTGGCGGCCCTGCACGTCCTCTATGCCAGCGTTGCCGCTGTCTTAAGCGGCGCGGTCTGGGGCGACCACTGCTCGCCCATCTCTGACACAACCATCCTTTCCTCCATGGCCTCGGAATGTGACCACATCGAACATGTCCGGACACAGCTGCCCTATGCCCTCATCGTGGCGGGCGTGGCCATAGTTTTCGGCAGTTTGCCAGCCGGATTTGGGGTACCCCCTTATGTGTCCCTTCTATTGGGTGGTCTGTTTTTGTGGGTGTTTCTGCGGTTTTTTGGAAAGCGCTCCTGACACGCCTTGCCCTTATTCCGTAGTCCGACTTTCTGTATAGCTCCTTTTCCTTTATAGTTTGCGAATCACGTTAACTCGAAGGGGAGATACGTTATGGGACGGTTACTCGTTCTCTGCTATGGTTTGGTTGCGTATTCGATTTTCTTTCTGACGTTCCTTTATGCGATCGGTTTTGTCGGGAATGTATTTGTCCCGAAGTCTATCGATAGCGGCACGGCAGGC
This sequence comes from Alphaproteobacteria bacterium, assembly GCA_006226415.1. Lineage (GTDB taxonomy): Bacteria > Pseudomonadota > Alphaproteobacteria > M2410 > M2410 > M2410. Next base: position 8,015 of record SBGZ01000066.1, on the reverse strand, counting down.
CCCTTGGCCATGTCGATCATCATCAATCTTTTGGTCTTGTCGGTGTTTGCCATTCAACACACCATCATGGCGCGGCCGGGCTTTAAGGCATGGTTCACCAAGATAATTCCGGAAGCGATGGAACGCAGCACCTATGTGCTCCTGTCCAGCCTAGCGCTCATTCTGATTTATTGGGGTTGGCAGCCCATGCTTGGGGTTGTCTGGAATGTGGAAGGTACGTTAGCCGGCACCCTTCTTACTGTTCTGTTCTGGTTTGGGTGGCTGATTGTTCTCACGTCCACTTTCTTGATTAATCACTTCGACCTTTTTGGACTTTCGCAGGTTTATGCGAACTTCAAAAAGCAGGACTTTGAGCCCACCGGATTTCGGAAAATTCTGTTTTACAAGTTGGTGCGCCACCCCATTATGACCGGTTTTATCATCGCCTTTTGGGCAGCGCCCATGATGTCCACAGGCCACTTACTCTTCTCTGTCGTGACGACCGCCTATATTTATATCGGTGTGAAGTTCTTTGAGGAGAAAGACCTCAGGGCTGAGCTTGGTGAGGTTTATCACGAATACGCTAAAGAGGTGGGAGCTTTCATTCCCGGCCTCGGTAAAGACAAATAGGGGCGATTACGATTTCTCATAGAGAAATTCGTCGCACCATTCACTTTTGTAAAATCCGCTTTTTTTGATTTGGCGAAGCTGATGAAATCCCAGGCGCTCCAAAAGCGCCTGGGATTTTTTATTGCGTACATCCGTATAGGCTTGGAGCCTCCGGACGGAGAATGTTGACTTGAGATAATCAACCAAGGCGCCGACCGCTTCTGTGGCGAGGCCCTTGCCCTGTTGGGGACCCGCCAGTGTGAAGCCGATCATCAGATCGCCGTTACCTTCGTCGTCAAAGTGAACGCCGATATCACCGACGAGCTCATCGCTATTCTTGTCCGCGATGGCAAATTGAAACCACTTACCTGGCGAACCTGGTGTATCCCCCGCAATTTCGCGAATGAAATCGATGGCATCGGTGAGGGAGTAGTCGGTGTCCCAGCTCTGGTAGCGCGCAACTTCCGGGTCGCGCCGGTAGGCGGTAAAGGCTTTGGCGTCCTTTTCCACGAGGGGACGCAGGCGCAGGCGTTCTGTTTCTATATTCATGAGACTTAATTGGTCGGCAACTCAAGCGGCGCCCAGCCAAGCTTGGCGCGCTCAGCATTGAGATGTGTCATGAAATCGCGGCGCAACTCTTCAAACTCTTCGTTGCCGTTGAGAAGCTCCGCTTCTCGCGAAGTGAAGAAGGCGTAACGCAATTCGTTTTTGGCAAGACCTGATCGGATAAGGGCCAGCGCTTCCTGATGTTGCCCCCTTAAAATGTAAAGGCAAATCTCCTCCGTCAAAAGATCGAGATGATACCCCTTTGGCTTATACAGATCGATGTAGGATTGAAGGTTTGATAGAACAGTTTCCAACTCATCCATCCGACCTGCCCGATGAAATACATAGGCTATCGAGGACACATTTAATCGATCCGGTCGTTCGTCGAAAATCGGGCCATCCAAGCTAAGGTCGATGTCCTTGAATTCAGACAAATAGGCGGCGAATTTTTCAGGATCCGTTTCGTGGTACGCCATGTACATGGCTGAAATGGCCCGTGCTTCCGGCGGTCTCTCCGGATCAGCCAAGAAATCCTCCCGTATTGCATCCGCCTTTTCAATTTGCCCTGACAGTAGCCAAGCTCGATACTGAAAAAAGGAATTGCCTGAGATGAATTCAACTGATTTTTCAAACTCGCCCAATCGCCAAAGCGCAAAGACCACCGAAACCCATAACTCTTCGTCAGAGGCCTCATAGAGATCCAGCGCAACCTGATAGGATTGAGCGAGTTCCCCTCTCTTTGCCAAAATATTGACCTCGCCGACCTTAAACCTATCGGCTTTGTCGCCCGTTAGGCGCCCAATATCATCAAATTTTTGCTGTGCTTTGTCGATTTCACCAACATCCAGATATCGGTTTAAAAGATTTGACAGGGGAGGCAGAGACAATGGATCCAGGAGATTAGCGGTTTCCATGTCTTTGATTTCAAGTTGGCGCTCGTACAGCCCCCCGTAAGCAAGGCCGCGCCAAAGATAGGCCCGGGATAGGTTCGGAGAGAGCTCAATTGCATGTGTTAGGGCTTCGACCGCCTGAGATGGCTTGTCGATTGTGTTCAATAAGAGCCCCTTGGACGCATAGACTTCTGCAAGGCTCGGATCAAGCTCAAGCCCACGTTCGATAACAGGTTCGGCCAACATGGCGGCCTGCTCCACGGGTATATCCCCATAGGAGCTACCACTGTCGGCCAAAAGCAGATATGCATCCGCTTTGCCAGAGTAAGCGGGTGCATATGTGGGGTCATAAGATATTGCGAGATCAAAGTTACTCAGCGCCAGGTAAAGCGCTTCCTTGTTGCGCTTTTGCAGATTGTGTTGGCCTTTGAGGTAAGCGTTATAGGCCTCAAGATTCGTGACCTTTGATTTGGCGGTGGGTTCGGCAGTTTCACCGTTGAAGTGCACCTGAAGAGCGCCAACAATCGCCTCGCTAATCTCGTCCTGAATGGCGAAAATATCATTGAGCTCACGATCATATGTGTTGGACCAAAGATGATAACCGGTATCGGCTTCGATCAGCTGCGCCGTGATGCGAATCTTGGGTCCTGATTTGCGGACACTGCCTTCCAATACCGTGTCCACATTGAGATCTTGTCCGATCTCTTTGATGTCCTTGTTGTGACCCTTGTAGGCAAAGGATGAGGTGCGCGCGGCGACCCGAAGGCCGCGTTGCTTTGCCAGAAGGTTCAAGAGCTCTTCTGAGATACCATCGGAAAAATAATCCTGCGCGGTGTCATCACTCATGTTGACGAAGGGCAGAACTGCGATGGACTCATAAGGCCCGCCCGCGTCCTCAGCCTCCCTATCCTTCTCGGCAGGATCGGCGCCGCCAAAAACAAAGCGATCCACCAACAAAGCGACAACCGCCAGGCAAAGGATACCTATTATGATGCGATTGAGTTTTTTGCCGGTTTCTGCTGTCACGGATTCTGTCAGATCGACTTCCTGTGTGCGCTTGAGGCCCTGCGGCGTCATCTCAAAAGCCCAGGCGAAGATCAAGGCGATCGGCAGGCCGGTGACCAGAATGAATATGATGAAGGAAAGCGTCCACTCTGGCAGGCTCAAAGCAGGGGCGACAATCGCTCCCACCTGCAAGACCAGCCAGGCCATGACAAGATAGGCGATCCCCACACGGAAGATGTTGCGCCGTTTGAATTCCTCAAACAAATTGTTCACAGCTGCGATTCAACCCCTTGTTTGCCCAAACTTCCCTTGGGGAAGCTGCGTTGCGCCCCGGACATTGGCGGGCAGCCTATCACAAAGAATTGTCTGCGTCATGCCAAGAGGGGCTCAAATATCTAAGCAGAATCTGCTAGAAGATTAACAAAATCAATAGGAAGGAAAGGTGCCCCCCATGTCGATCAACTGGGCACGCAATTGGGCCGGCCAGGCGGTCATCCGTTATCTGAATAAACCCATCCGTCGCTATGAGCCCTTTTCCATGATCTCAACGGATCAGCTGGATCGATGCCTGCAGCCGGGGGACGTTCTCTTGGTGGAGGGTAATCGACGGATCAGCGCGATTATCAAATATTTGACCCAGTCGACATGGTCCCATGCGGCGGTCTATGTCGGGCCTATCTTTGACGACAAACAACTGCCCGACCCCAAAGTGCTTATCGAAGCCCGGTCGGAAAAAGGGGTGCAGGCGGTGCCGCTTTCCAACTACAGGCATTTTAATACGCGAATTTGTCGTCCGGTTGGGCTGACCGCGGAAGACCGTCAGACACTCGTTGACTTTCTAAAGGCCTCTATCGGCCACCATTATGATATGCGCAACATTGTGGATCTGTTTCGTTATCTGATCCCGCATCCGCCCGTGCCGATTCGGTTTCGGCGGCGAATGCTGGCCTTTGGCAGCGGCGATCCGACGCGCGCTATCTGCTCAACCCTGATTGCCAAGGCCTTTCAAAGCATTCGCTACCCGATCCTGCCGGATATTACTCAGGACGACCCTGGCACGAATCATGATTACACCAACCGGGAAATCATGCACATCCGGCACCATAGCCTGTTTACGCCACGGGACTTTGATCTCTCACCCTATTTTGCTGTGGTGAAACCCAGCATCGAAGGTGATTTTGACTATCGGTCTCTGGTGTGGGCCGAACCTCCTAGCGGGTCGGCGGCGGCTGCTTCCGAGTGAAGACCCATTTGGCGGGGGTCGAGAGATCTTTTTGGTATTTGTAGCCACCGAGGTTGAAATCCTTCAAACCCTCCGGGTCGTCGATGCGGTTCTGGGTCATGTAACGCACCATCATGCCGCGGGCTTGCTTGGCGAAAGCGCCGAGCATGCGCGCCTTGCCGTCTTTAATTTCCTTAAACTCGGGCGTGATGATGTCGACATTCAATCCCTTTTTTGCGGCCTTGAAGTACTCATTTGACGCGAGGTTGATGAGGACTGGATGAGCCGAACTTTTGAGGTCATTCGTCAAGGTTTCGCCAATGTCGCTTCCCCAGAAGTCGTAGAGATTTTCGCCGCGCGGGTTCTTCAGTTTTGAGCCCATTTCCAGGCGGTAAGGCTGAATGCGGTCGAGCGGGCGCAAAACCCCATAAAGGCCAGATAGAATGCGCAGATGATCTTGAGCGAACGCCAAGTCCTGATCGTCGAAGCTGTCCGCCTGAAGACCGAGATAGACATCTCCGCGAAAGGCGAAAATGGCAGGCTTGCTTTCAGACTTTTTCGGTTTATCTGAAAACGATTGAAAGCGCTCATAATTGAGCACCGCCAGGTCGTCGCTCAGCCCCATCAGATTTTTGATTTTGGATTTGGAAAGTTTGCGGGCTGCCTTGACAAGCTCCGCCGTGTCGGCCTGACGCACGGGCATGGTTGATTTGCCCTTGTAGGACATGTCTTCAAAATCAAGGCGTTTGGCGGGTGAGATGACAGCCAGCATGGAAGCTCCTCAAAGGTTGCTCTTATTCTCAAGGATATAGTCGGCCAATTGCTCGATCCCCAAAGAAGACCCACAAGACAGGCGACTGAACCCCTTCAAAGTGAATGGATATAGCCAGCCGATGCTGGCGCCTGTCCTTCAATAAAGGCCATGTAATTATTCTTCAAGTCTTCGGCGGATTCAAAATGCTCCACCTTCACCCAATTTTTAGCCCGTGCCAAAAACAGACCCCAGGAATCGCCATAGCGCCTTTGGAACTCCGCTGGCCCCAGTTCCTTGACGCGCTTGACGGACTGATCTGGCGCAAAAAACATAACAGGCGCAGGTCCTGGCAGTTCCTCGGCGAGGGGACCGTTTTGATCCCAGTGTGACAGACCCACAGAGCAGGAATAATGAAGGCTGTCCTTTAAATGTCGATGCACTCGGGCGCGTATCGCGCTGCTACCGGCCATATCCACAAAGACGGCTGGTTCTGCCGTGTCCAAGGTTTCCAAATCGTCATAGGATAGGACCTCATCGTATATGCCCAAGGATTTTACAAAGTCGACATTGGGAGTGGACGTCAACCCGACAACGGAAACCTCTGGCCGGTTCGACAACAAAAACGCTGTGCTGTAAGCCGTTTTTGAGGACGCGCTGGCAAATATTATGCGGCTGGCACCGAAAAACCCCTCCTCTGCGAGGAAGTCATCAATCAAGAATGCGGTGCCAAACAGCGGGCGAAACAGCATCTGCAGATCTTCGGTCGCGGCATCATATGCCGGATCGTTGTCCGTATTGAGATATCGGTTGTAAATGGGCGCCAGGCCCTGTCGGTGGGCGGCCCCATCGGTAAAGCCAGATGCGCCGATTGCCGTGGGCTCGACGATCAATTCGCGCGACATGGGATAATAACCGTAGTAGCGGCTTTCAACCGGCACCCCTTCGGCGCGGGACTCAACCACCTCGGCAAATCCCCATACCGGAACCCGGCCCCAGCCTTCAGGCGCCGGGAAGAAGTTCCAGTATTTAAGAAAGTCTCCCGCCGCAGCATAGGTAATATTATTGGCCGTGAGCGAAAAATGCTCTATGCGCAATCGCGCTTCGCCCTCCTCGAGGGGCCGGTGAGGCGTGCTCGTGACCTTGACGTTTCGCAAATCCGCGCGATTGACCATGAAGTCCATGTGTCACTCCGCTTCTTCGCATTTGCCGTCATGCAAAACGCTGGCGCCGCTGGCCGCCGCCATGCAGGCATTGGAATAGGTCTTGCCATCGCAGCCACAAACCGGACGATAATCCATGGTGCATTTCTGCGGCTTCTTGGTGCAAATGCCTGCGCCATCAGCGATCTCACACTGACCTTTTTCGTGGCGGCAATAGTCACCTTCGTCACCGCAAGCAAATCCGGCAATGCCGCCGCACATTTCTCCCGAAGTCACCGGACTTCCTGGTTGAAGCGGCGGCGCGTCCTCTTCAACGGCGCAAGAGACAAGCGCAAAAAACGCAAAGACTGCAATGGTCACGGTTTTCATTTAAACGTCTCCTCACCTATCCAGCTGTTGGCAAGGCGCGTTCGGCGCCGAGCTCATAGACCTTGATTTCAAGATTTTGTGGCGACAATGCGCCCAGAGCTGCCATGAAGGCGGCCATGTGCGGGGTCGTGAAATGATATTCCAGCGCGGCCATGTCCTTCCAAAGTTCGACAACACGATAGGCATTGGGATGACTGATCTCGCGGGAAAATGCATAGTCGAGGCAACCGTCCTCCTGCCGACTGGCGCTCTCCATGGCATCCAGCGCCGTCTTGTCGGCGTCCGACATCTCCCTTTCCAGCTCAAATTTAACCAGTACCGCAACAATGGCCATCACATGTGTCCTCTTCAATGGGTCTCATTCAAAAGAGCACTATAAGTGGATTTAAAGCCTAAGAGAAGGCGGACGATCAACGCCCATTGAATCTTATGCGAAGCGTTTGAATGGCCTGCAATTGCAGAGGCGACGGCTCCCGACCGACAGAGGCCACCTGCTTCAGAATGTCGAGGATATCGGCCTTTTGCTCCGGGCTGCAGCTTGTGCCCAACAACCTGACAACTCTCTGCGCCACAATCCCCGGATCTGTGGCGTCTTGTGTGAGCCAACGCGCATGGGCGATAATCTCACCCGCATCGTCAAACTCCAGTCGCTCCGTTGCGATTTTGGACATCACGGCCATTTGGGCCTGCGTGATATCGCCTTCACTTTTGGCAATGGCGACCATCATAGCGACAACCGCCTCGCGCGGATCTTCCAATTGGGTCAGCGGCGATCTTGTTGCCTTTCGGCGAAAGCGGGCCCGGCGGGCAGCCCCCAAGGCATCGGCGGCGACGTCACCCAGCTCCCGCGAGGCACGGGCCACCATACCGGCGCGTATGATAAAGACCGCAATCGTACTGACCAATGCGAGAACGCCGAGCAAATAGGGCATTGAGATCACCTTCACTTGAACCAATTGGCGAAAGTATAACCTGAGGTTGATCTCATACAAAGCGTAAATGGCATTACGCGTAATTTGGTGACCCTCGTTGCTGGCTATGCCGCGTTGGAGCCCTTGGTCTTCAAGGCGCGCTGGCGCTCACGGGTGGTTACGCCCTGCCCTCCCGGTGCCCAGCCGGGCGGCATGATCAGAAAGGCTAACTTGTTACCCAAGCCGCGCACTGAGAAGATATCGCGGGCCAATGCCGCCCACTCATGCAGGCTCGCCTTGACGGGGTTATAGGTGTCTATCTGCTTGAGGATCCCGAAAACGGGCTTGGCTTTTTCTTCTTCAAAAGTGCCGAAGAGACGATCCCAGAAGATGAAGGTGCCGGAATAATTCTTATCGAGATATTCAATGTTCGAGGCGTGGTGAACCCGGTGGTGCGAGGGCGTGACAAAGAGATATTCATACCAGCGCGGCAGTTTACCAATGTGCTCCGTGTGCACCCAGAACATATAGATGAGATTGAGCTCTAACGCCGCCAACACCAACAAGGGG
>SBGZ01000029.1 GCA_006226415.1 Alphaproteobacteria bacterium | reverse complement strand
GCCTTGTGAAATCCGACAGAATTCTAGGAGCAATGCCTGATTTCTCCAGGGCTGCATGTATCACACTTCCACGCCCAAATGCCAAACCCAATTCTACAGAATTGAGGCATCCAAGCACTGGAATCGGTTGTTTTTGCTCCTTTTGCCACCGATTTGCGAGGGCAAGGAGCTTTGAGCGTCCATCGGCGGCCCCATCGGAGGCCTCAAACAGGGCCGCAGGGGGCGCATGGCGCAGGATATTTTCGACCTTTTGAAAGCCGCAAACAATCACGCCGGCTCGCCGGGCCAGGGCCAATCCTTCGATGGCGCGGGCCACAAGGAGCCGCTCCAGCAACTCCTCCAGCCCGTCTGGGACCGTCACCGGTGCCTTGGCCGACCGGGCAAAGGCTTTTTTCTTGACGGCCAGGGCCAGGGCCTCGCGGGACGAGGTCAGCCAGAGCCCACGGCCTGGAAGTTTTCCCGCGACGTCGGGGACAATCTGGCCCTCAGGGCCAACAACAAAGCGCAAGAGTTCTGCTTGCGGCCGCGTCTGCGCGGTCGCAATGCATCGCCTTTCGGGCACGCGTGTTTCCACACGCGCCTCGGTCAGGCTGGCCGCAGAACCCTTTTTCACCATGCTTTGTCACGTCTCCCAACATCAGACGAATTAAGCTTCAGGAGCGGCCTCTTCGGCCTCTCCATCGGCTGCTTCGCCTTCGGTTTCTTCTTCGTCTTCTTCGGTGATCCAGCCAACCTGAACACGAGCATACATGATGAGGTCGTTGGCTTCCTCGGTCAGGATGTCAAAACCTTCCAGTATACCGTCCATGTGTTTGCGTTCGCCGTCGACAACCTCGTTCCAGCCAGTCAGATCATCGGCGGCACAGCCGGCGAGATCTTCCATGGTCTTAATGTCATTTTCGCCAAAGGCCACCAGCATCGCAGACGTAATGCCTTCGATCTCAGCGAGCTCGTCGGTGACACCCAGTTCGAGACGGCGCTCTTCGTTGGCCTTTTCCGTGGCCTCGAGATATTCGCGGGCACGGGTTTGCAGCTCCTGCGCGGTGTCTTCGTCGAAGCCATCAATGCTGGAAAGCTCATCAAGTTCGACATAGGCAATCTCATCGAGGGTTGCAAAGCCTTCCGAGGTGAGCAGCTGGGCAATGGTTTCATCCACGTCCAAGGTTTCCATGAAGAGCTCAGACCGTTGGCGGAACTCTTCCTGGCGGCGCTCTGATTCATCGGCTTCGGTCAGAATGTCGATATCCCAACCAGTCAGCTGAGAGGCCAGTCGCACATTTTGTCCACGGCGGCCAATGGCCAGCGACAGCTGATCGTCCGGTACCACGACCTCGATACGCTGAGCTTCTTCATCCAGCACCACTTTAACGACTTCGGCAGGCGCCAGAGCATTGACGATGTATGTCGCCGGATCGGGTGACCATTGGATGATGTCGATTTTCTCGCCTTGCAGCTCATTGACCACGGCCTGCACGCGCGAGCCCCGCATCCCGACGCAAGCACCCACCGGATCGATGGAACCATCGTTCGAGATCACGGAAATTTTAGCGCGCGAACCCGGGTCGCGGGCGACACCGCGAATTTCGATCACACCGTCATAGATTTCCGGCACTTCCTGACCAAACAGCTTGGCCATGAAGTTGGGGTGTGTCCGGGAGAGGAAAATCTGCGGGCCCCGTTGTTCGCGGCGTACATCCAGCACATAGGCGCGGATGCGGTCCTGTGCACGGAAGCTTTCGCGCGGCAATTGTTCGTCGCGGCGGCAGATGGCTTCGGCGCGGCCGAGGTCCACAATCACGTTGCCATATTCAACGCGCTTAACGGTGCCATGCACGACTTCGCCGATACGATCCTTGTATTCTTCAAACTGGCGCTCACGTTCAGCGTCCCGCACCTTTTGTACGATGACCTGCTTGGCGGTTTGCGTGGCGATGCGGCCAAAGTCGATCGGCGGAAGCGGCTCCATGATGTAGTCGCCAATGCCGGCTTCCGGGTTGCGGCCCAGAGCCTCTTTCAGAGAAATCTGGATCGCCGGAATATCAACATCTTCAACAACTTCAAGGAGGCGGTTGAGAACAATTTCACCGGTCTTACGATCAATCTGTGTACGGATTTCATTTTCCGCACCATAGCGTGAACGCGCGGCCTTCTGGATCGCTTCTTCCATTGCTGTCAGAACAACTTCACGGTCGATCGATTTTTCACGCGCCACCGCATCTGCGATTTGCAGAAGCTCAAGTCTGTTTGCACTTACTGCCGTCGACATGTCTCTTAAACTCCATTGTTGTCGTTAGCACCGGCCATGGCCAAAAGCTCGTCGGTCATGACGAGCCGCGCCTCAGCAATTTGGCTGAGAGGCAAGCCGTAAACCATTTCATTTCCATTCTCGTCCACATCACCTTCCACGGCGATCAGGACGTGATCTTCTTCCATGCCATCCAAGGTGCCCTTGAAACGACGGCGACCTTCGATGGGATCTTTCAATTCGATCTTGGCGACATGTCCGGCAAATCGCTCAAAGTCGCGCGCGCGCACCAAAGGCCGGGCGATACCGGGCGAGGAAACCTCCAGGTTATATTCCCCGGGGATAGGGTCCTCCACATCCAGCACAGCCGAAAGCGCGCGGCTGATGTCGGCACAATCATCAATCGAGATGGTGCCGTCCGGACGCTCTGCCATGATCTGCAGGGTTTTGGGCTGTGTCCCCATGAGGCGCACCTGTACCAAATCAAACCCCAAGTCAGCGAGCACCGGCTCAATGATATGCGCGATCTGCTCTTCCAATGTATCTTCTCTACTTTAATTCCAATGGGCGGTAGTCTGGACATGGTGCAAAGCGCCTTGCGGCGGGGCCCTTCTTGAGGGTCCCACTTCCCAAACAACCAACTTTTTAGGAAAACTTGGGCGGCATCATAGCCAGAATGCAGGCCTTAGCAAGCGGATTTACCGGGCGCTTGCCCTGTCCGCCCTTTTTTTCGCGGTATTAGACCTTAAGCCCTTCATTTTTAAGGCAAAAATCAAGATAGACCGGGGTGCGTCCCTCGCGCAAGGCCTTGGCCTCGTACCGGGTCCCGGGCCAGCCTTCGGGAGGCGTCCGCCAGTCATCTGGACCTTGGGCGGTCCATTCAAAGGCGCCGTGGCGGCGGATATGCGCCAGCGTCCAGCGGCAATAATCGGGGATATCGGTCGCCACTTGAAGCCGCCCGCCGGGCTTGAGAACCCGGGCGAATTCATCAAGGCTCCAGTCCGAGATAAAGCGGCGCTTGTTGTGACGGGCCTTGGGCCAGGGGTCGGGGTAAAGCAAAAAGATCCGGTCGAGGACGCTGGATTTCAGGCTTTCAAGGAAGAGCCGCGCATCAACCGTGTGCAGGCGTACATTGGACAGGCCGGCCTCCTCCAAATGCACCAGGCAGCTGGCGATGCCGTTGACGAAAAATTCAGCGCCGATAAAGCCAATATCCGGGTGCTGACCGGCACGGGCAACAAGATGCTCACCGCCGCCGAAACCAATTTCCAGCCAGATCTGCTCTGATTGAGGTGGCGGGAAAAGACCGGATGGGTCGCAGCCACCGGCGGCCGACAAGGGCACCTCGAGCTTCGGCAGGAGCGTCTCCATCAGATGCTGCGGATGGGGTTTCAGCCGGTGACCGGCACGCCGCCCATAAAGGCGCGCCTGATCGAGATGAGGATCGCCCTCGCGCCGGGTATCATGCGTTTTAGAGTCGGGTGCCATGATCGGCAGCGTTTTTCGCCGTTAGAAAGCGGATTTCAGTTGGTCCGCGAGGTCAATGCGCTCCCAGGAGAAGCCGCCGTCTTCATCGGGGGTCCGGCCGAAATGTCCGTAAGCCGCCGTCCGGGCATAGATCGGACGTGACAGGCCGAGATGCTCGCGAATGCCGCGCGGCGAGAGGTCCATAGACTGCATAAGAACATTTTCGAGCTTGGCTTCGTCGACGCGGCCCGTTTCATGCAGATCGATGAACAGAGCCAGGGGCTTGGAAACGCCAATCGCATAAGCCAATTGGATCGTGCAGCGGTCCGCCAGGTCGGCTGCCACCACATTTTTGGCGAGATAACGACAGGCATAGGCCGCGGAACGGTCAACCTTGGTGGGATCCTTGCCGGAGAAGGCGCCGCCGCCATGGGGCGCCGCGCCGCCATAGGTATCGACGATGATCTTGCGCCCGGTCAGGCCGGCATCCCCATCGGGGCCGCCGATGACGAATTTACCGGTGGGGTTCACATAGAACTCCGCCTCATCGCACATCCAGCCCTCGGGAAGCACGTCGAGAACAAAAGGACGCACCAGTTCGCGAACGGTCGCCTGCTCCACGTCTTCGCTGTGCTGGGTGGAAACCACGACAGAGGTGGCGCCGACCGGCTTGCCATTTTCGTAGCGCAGGGTCACCTGAGCCTTCGCGTCTGGGCCAAACTCAGGCCGCGCGCCAGAGTGGCGGGCCTTGGCCATGGTTTTCAGGATCTGGTGAGAAAACTGAATGGGGGCCGGCATGAGCTCTTCGGTCTCCCGGCAGGCGTAGCCAAACATAATACCCTGGTCGCCCGCGCCTTCGTCCTTATTGCCGCTGGCATCGACACCCATGGCAATATGCTGGGACTGGCCATGCACATAGACATCAACCTCGGCATTGGCCCAATGGAAGCCTTCCTGCTCGTATCCGATATCCTTGACCGCCGCGCGCGCAACCTCTTCCAATTTACCGTGCGAGATTTCCTCGGCACAACGCACCTCACCGGCCAGAACGATCCGGTTGGTGGTGGTCAAGGTCTCAACCGCAACCCGGGCAAAGGGATCTGCGGCCAAATAAGTGTCCACAATCGTGTCCGAAATGCGATCACAGACCTTGTCCGGATGGCCCTCAGATACGCTTTCACTGGTGAAGAGATAATTGGCCCGCGCCATGTCGTGGTCTTTCCTTGCCTTAATGGTCCCTGCAGGGCGTCTTGATGCTCAACCCGCCCGGATATCAGTCGTTATTTTTTAAACGGAAACGGTAAGCAGCCGAAGTGTGCTTCAGGCCCCTACCCCCAAGACGGGGTGTCCGATTAGCTGAATAGCCTGTATTACAGGGATATGAAAAAGCGTCAAGGCCGGTTTTGCCTCGACGCTTTCTGCGGAATTCTAATTTGCTGGCAGGTCGGTCAGGCGTTTGCCAGCTCTTCTTCGCTCAGGGATTTGACCAGATCCAGAAGACGTTTGCGGACCTTGCCATCATCAATGCGGGTAAAAGCACGATTGAGCTGCAGACCTTCTGATGACGAAACAAAATCCATCACATAAGGACCGGCTTCACTTTCGCCAAAGCCTTCGACCTGGTTCTTGTGATCTTCAGGCATGTCGTCAAAGAAGAATTGCACCGGGACGCCCAGAATTTGAGAAATCTGGAACAGCCGGCTGGCACCAATGCGGTTGGCGCCTTTTTCATATTTCTGAATTTGCTGGAATGTCAGTCCGAGCTGATCGCCCAATTTTTCCTGACTCATCCCAACCAACATACGACGAAGGCGGACACGGCTACCAACGTGGACATCAATCGGATTTGGAACCTTCTTAGCCAATTTTTTTCTCCGTTATCTTTTTTTGTTTATCAAATCGGGAAATGGTCCCGTTGCCTCCCTCGCCGGAAATTTGAAAAAACGTTCTTTTTGTCTTCCCAATACCACTTGTATGAAGGGCGTTATGGATCGGGAGACATTCTATTTCCGAACATGTACTTATGAGTGTACGTTAGAAGTCCGCCAATGTAAATTATTGCTTCCTAAAAATAGTCGATTAGGCGGTTATTTTTGCGGGTCGTCTTTGTATTCAGTGTCACGCCTCGTCCGCATGCGGATGCTTCTTGGAGGTTACTCTGCGCCAGAAAAGGTTTGACAGCAAAACAACCATACAAATCACCCAAAACAAGCTGTCGCCAAAACGACCATAAAGCGTTTGAGGCAGGGGTTTGGGCAAGGGGCTTTGCAATACTCCCCTTGTATTTAAAGGCAACCGTGACCAAATGCGGCCGTACCCGTCGATCACTGCTGAAATACCATTGTTGGCCGATCGGACAAGTGGCAACCCTTGTTCGATCGCGCGCATTTGTGCCTGCGCCAAATGTTGGCGTGGACCAGTGGTATTTCCATACCAAGCATCGTTGGTCACATTGAGCATCCATTGAGGGCGGGGACCCTCAGGCATGCGACCGGGAAAAATTACCTCATAACATATCAGCGGCATGACCTTGCCCGTGCCAGGAACCGCCAGGCTTTGTGGGCCTGTACCTGCGCTATAAGACCCCACGCCTTCGGTGAGTTTTTTCAAACCGATGCGAGATAAAAGCGATGTCAGCGGCAGGTATTCGCCAAATGGCACCAGATGAAATTTGTCGTAAGTCCCCGTGACCTCACCATCGCTGTTTAAGGTGTGGAAGGCATTGTAGAGTTTGCTGACCAACAGGCCGTCTTCATCGACGCGGTCAAAACGCACAGCGCCCGTCAAAAGGATCTGGCCCGGATGCATGGCCTTGCTGATGTCCTGGCGCGCCTCTTCATTGTTGGCAAGAAAAAGCGGCACAGCAGATTCAGGCCAAATGATATGGGTCGGCAAATGATCCGTTCCGGCATCTGCTTTGGTCATCTCAAGATAGAGATCGAAATTTCGATATCTGTATTGATCGGCCCATTTTTCCTTTTGCGGGATTGAGCCTTGCGCCAGACGCAAGGTCACCCCTTCAACGCCTTGCCGCGAAAGCTTGCCCATATAAAACGTGCCGCCAAGGGCGATGAGCGCGAAAAGCCCAAGATGGGCGAACGCAAAAACCACGCCCCGACGCTCCAGCCGGGCGCGGCTGGCTTGCCCTGACACCAAAGCCGCGGGGGCGGCAAAAAGGGCAAAGGAGAGAAGGGTCAATCCATAGATCCCTATCAGCGCCCCGGCTTGCGCCACCGGCAGAAAGCCCATCCAGGTATAGCCGATCAGGTTCCAGGGGAAGCCGGTCAGGATATGACCACGCAGCCACTCAAAGAGGATCAGTGCGAGAGCCAGGGTCCAGATACGGTCCGGGCCCTCGGACCAAAAACGGTGGGCGAGCGCCGCCGCGCCGGCAAAAAAGATCGCGAGACCTGCCGGCATCAGCGTCACCGCGAAAGGGATCGCCCAGGCAAAACTTTCAGCGTCCACCATGAAGGCAAAACCGATCCAATAAAGACCGGTCAGATGAAACCCAAAACCGAAAGCCCAACCGACGAGAGCTGCCTGTCGCCAGGCTCGGGCGCCCCAGGGCAAGCCATCCAGCAGCCATACCAATCCGGTAAAGGAGACAAAGAGCACCGGCACGACATAAAAAGGCGCCAGTGCCAGGGGCATCACCGCCCCCAGCACGAAAGCCAGGAGCAGGCGGCGCCGGCCCTTCATCTGGCTGACGAAATGATAAAGCGCGGTCAGTCTTTCCATCGAACTTGCTTTAAGCGGTCTTGGGGGAGCGTTTTGACTTAGGCCGAATACGTATCCGAATTCGTTTGACCCGGCGCGGATCGGCATCGACAATTTCAAACTCGATGCCTGTGGGGTGTGTAATCAGTTCGCCGCGCTGCGGTACACGGTCGACCTCCAGAACTATGAGCCCACCAACCGTGTCGATGTCTTCTTCTTCCTCTTCGTCCAACAGTTTGAGGCCAAGCTCTTTTTCCAGATCGGCGATTTCGGCGCGGGCATCGACAAGCAGCAGATTGTCATTGATGCGCTCTATCAGGCGGCCTTCTTCGGCATCATGCTCATCTTCGATCTCGCCAACGATTTCCTCAACCAGATCTTCAATGGTCACAAGACCGTCGGTACCACCATATTCATCAATGACCAGCGCCATGTGGCTGCGGGTGGCTTGCATTTTCAAAAAAAGATCGAGCGACGACATGGAGGGCGGCACAAACAATACTTCGCGTCGGCAGCGCGCGAGGGCCTTGACCTCTTGGTCAGGATCGGCGAAATCTTCCAAGACGAGCGGCAAAAGATCTTTGATGTGATACATGCCCACCGGGTCATCGAGGGTTTCACGAAAAACCGGAACCCGGCTGTGCCCCGCGTCAGAAAAATTCTTGATCAGATCCTGCAGCGTGTCCCCTGCTTCTACCGCGACAATATCGGCGCGCGGGACCATGACATCCTCCACCCGGGATTCACCAAAGTGCAGGATATTCATCAGCATTGCCTGCTCTTGCTCGGTAATGCCTTTCGCGCTTTCCTGATGCTCTTCTATGACTTCTTCGAGGGATTCCCGCAGGCTGGTCGGATTGCCCGTGCGCCCAAAATGGGTGATTACCTTTTGCCAGATGCTTTGCCTTGATCCTTCTGAATCAGAAGGGTCGCCATCCGGAAAATCCCGGGAGATGTTGGCCATGGGATTTGGTGGTCTCCAGTTTTTCAAAGTCGTTTAAAGCCTATGCGCTGACCGGTCAGCTGGCAAGGGGTTCGTAAGGATCAGAAATGCCAAGCGCGCCCAGGATCTGGACCTCCTGACCTTCCATTTCCTCAGCATCTTCCGGCTTGATGTGGTCAAACCCCAAAAGATGCAAAGTACCATGGACAAGAATGTGAACGAAATGGCTGTCCAGCGATTTGCCCTGTTCATCCGCCTCGCGCGCCATGGTTTCCAGGGCAATCACCACATCACCCAATGGAAACAGTTCCTCTTTGATAAGAAACCCGGTTTCCACCGCCGCCGGAAAGGAAAGCACATTGGTGGGCTTGTCCTGGTTCCGGTAAGCCTTGTTAAGTTCATGAATCTCAGTGTCGTCGGTCAACACCACGCAAAGTTCCTTGGTGTCCCAGGGATGCCGCTTGGCGACTTCGGCGAGGGCCCGGTTGGTCAGATCCATGAAATCAGGCAGGGCGGTTTTCCAGGCCGGGTTACGCAGCTGAATGACACTATCGCAGGTCGTCATTTCTTCGACTTTTCTTTCGACGCCGCTCTTTTAGCAGCGGGTTTTTTCGCGTCGACCATCTTCTTTTTGTCGTCCGCATTATAAGCGCGAACAATGCGCGAGACGAGCGCATGACGTACCACATCGGCATCAGAGAATTCGACAAACTCGATCCCTTTAACTCCCGCCAGAATGCGCTGCGCCTCAATAAGACCGGAGGCGGTGCCCGATGGCAAGTCGATCTGGCTCGGGTCTCCGGTGACGACCACGCGGGAATTATCGCCCATGCGGGTCAGAAACATTTTCATTTGCACCGGGGTGGTGTTCTGCGCCTCGTCCAGAATGACAAATGAATTTGCTAGCGTACGGCCGCGCATATAGGCCAGCGGCGCGACTTCAATCTCGCCGCGTTCAAGACGCTTGTTGACCTGATCACCCGGCATGCAGTCGTAAAGACCGTCATAAAGCGGCCGCAGGTAGGGATCGACTTTCTCACGCAGATCGCCGGGCAAAAACCCAAGCCGCTCACCCGCCTCGACAGCAGGACGAGAAAGAACAATGCGCTCGATCTCTCCATTGTTCATTGCGGCAACGGCCATGGCGACGGCAAGATAGGTCTTGCCGGTTCCCGCAGGCCCCAGACCAAAGGTCATTTCAGAATTCTTCAAGGCGCGAATGTAATCGGCCTGAGCCGGTGAACGCGGCGCAATATTGCGCTTCGGCGTTATGATCTGGCTTTCGCGGTCAGAGGCCGTGGCGCGTCCGGCGCGCACCATGCGGATGGCGCCATCCACTTCCCCCAGCGTGACAGCCAGGCCTTTTTCCAAGCGAGTATAGAGATCGCTCAGGATACGGACGGCCTGTTTGCAGTTGTCTTTGTCTCCCTCAACAAAGATCTGATTGCCGCGTGAGATCAGCGCCACATTGATTTCGTCCTCAATGCGCGCGAGGTGTGCGTCGTTCTCGCCAAAGAGTTCGACCAGATGATCGTTGTTGTCAAAGTCGACGACCTGGCGGGCTTTGCCGGGTTTTTTGGTTTTCTCACGCGCCATGGACGGTAGCCTTTGCGGGTTCTTTGGCGGCGCCTGAGCGATGGCCGGTCAGACTGTTTGGCTTAACGTCCACAATCTCGACCTCTTCAAGCGTGCCGATGAAATGTTCTGGCGCTTCGACATGAACCGACTGCAGATAGGGCGAACGGCCAATGAGCTGACCTTCGAAGCGACCTGGCTTTTCATAGAGCACTGACATGCGCGTGCCCTTGCAAGCCGCGTTAAAGGCAATCTGCTGTTCATTTAAAAGAGATTGCAGACGCGCCAGGCGTTCCGACTTTACGGCCTCGTCGACCTGGGTTTCCATATCGGCGCCGGGGGTGCCCGGGCGCGGCGAATATTTAAACGAATAGGCCTGAGCGTAGGTTACCTCGCGCACCAGGGCCAGGGTATCTTCAAAGTCCTGATCTGTCTCACCCGGAAAACCAACGATAAAATCTGACGACAGCGCAATATCGGGACGCGCGGCGCGAATGCGCTCGACAAGCTCAACGTAGGTCTTGGTGTCATGCTGGCGGTTCATCGCCTGCAACACGGTATTTGAACCGGACTGAATGGGCAGATGCAGGTAAGGCATGAGCTTGGGCAGGTCGCGATGGGCCTCGATCAGACTGTCGTCCATATCGCGGGGGTGACTGGTGGTGTAACGGATGCGCTCCAGACCCTCAATCTCTGACAGCTGGCGGCAAAGATCGCCGAGCCCCGTGATCCCTCCCTTGCCATTGTCGCCGTGATAGGCGTTGACGTTTTGGCCCAAAAGTGTGAGCTCGCGGGCGCCGCCCGCCACCAGGCGCTGCGCCTCGTCAAGGACGCGTGGCAGGGGCCGTGAAAACTCCGCGCCTCGGGTATAGGGCACCACGCAGAAGGTACAAAACTTGTCACAACCTTCCTGAATGGTGAGAAAGGCGGCGACATTCTTTGGCGAGCCCACAGCGCTCAGATTGTCAAATTTATCTTCAACGGGAAAATCCGTATCGAGGACCCGGGTTTCGCCCTGATCGACCCGCGCCACCATTTCCGGCAGGCGGTGATAGGTCTGAGGTCCGAAAACCATGTCAACAATGGGCGCGCGCGCCATGATTTCCTCACCCTCGGCCTGGGCGACACAGCCGGCCACGGCGATGATGGTGTCCTTGCCCGCGCGGGCGCGCTGGTCCTTCAAGGCGCGCAAGCGGCCCAGCTCGGAATAGACCTTTTCAGAGGCTTTTTCTCGGATATGGCAGGTGTTGAGGATGATCATGTCAGCCTCTTCCGCCCCGCCGACAGATTCAAAGCCGTGTGGGCCCAAAACATCGGCCATGCGCCCGGAATCGTAGACATTCATCTGACATCCATAGGATTTGATGAAGAGCCGCCGTTCATTTGGCTTGATATGTGAGTCCTGAGTCATGGGTGGATCAAAGGCTGTTTTTCAAAAAAGAGCGCCTATATGGGCCAAATCGCCCAAATTTACAAGCAAAGGCGGCAAGGATCCGGCGCCGTTCATCCAACCTCGGCGCGTTCTGGCTGGGCCTCCCGCCCGGCCAGAAGGAGGGCGGTGTTGTTTTTGATCACTCTTTCGCAGTGCTGGGTGAGCTCTTTGCGGGTCGGAAAGTCGGAAGCGCGCACCGGCTCATGGAACCAGACCACCACCTCGCCCGCTCCGATCTGGAACAATTGCCACAGATGCGGCGCCAGATCGGTATCCCCAAACCAGGCGTAATATTCCCGATCGCGGCGACCGGTTCGCAAACCATAAATGCCCACATAGGCAATGGAGATGGGCCGAACGAGGGGCGTTTGACCATCGCCCAATGTCAGTTCGGCAGCGGAGAGCAGAGTGCTTTTGAAAGGCTGGATATGCGTGCCATCGTTGGAGGTGCCTTCCGGGAAAAAGAAAATGGATTCGCCTTTGTCCAGGCGCTCGGTCAGCATCTCCACATGCTTGCGGGCCTGGGAGCGCCGCGTGCGGTCGACAAACAGGGTGCGGCCAGCGCGAGACAAAGGCCCAAAAAAGGGCCAGCGCGCCAGATCCGCCCGGGCAACAAAGAATCCCTCAACGAGCGAGCCCAACACGGGCACATCGATATAACCGGCGTGATTGGAGATATAGATCGCCGGTTCATTGCCCGGCACTTCGCCCTTTACGGTGACCTTTAAACCGATCAGCCACAGGAGAAAGCCGTGGTAGTGAATCGGCAGGCGCATGGCAAAGCGGGGAAAGAAGGCATTGTTGATCAATTGAATCGGAATAATGATCACGCCGCTGATCAGCAGCATCAAGATCTTGGTTCCGGCTACGACTTTTCCCATATCGCCTTTTCCGATCCGTGATCAGCTTTCGCCGTCAACCCGACGGAGCGGGCGGCCATAAAGCTCAAGGCGGTGATCGACAAGCTCAAAACCAAGTTCGCGCGCGACAATCCTTTGCAGCTTCTCAATATCCTCATTGCGAAATTCGATAACTTCGCCGCTGACCAAATCAATCAAGTGATCGTGGTGATCGTCAGACACTTCTTCATATCGGGCCCGCCCGTCACGGAAATCGAGACGCTCCAGGATGCCGGACTCTTCAAACAGACGCACGGTGCGATAAACCGTTGCAATGGAAATGTTGGCGTCGATCGACGCGGCACGCCGATGCAACTCTTCCACATCCGGGTGATCATCAGCCTCTGACAGCACACGCGCGATCACACGCCGCTGCTCCGTCATGCGCATGCCTTTTTCTACACAAAGTTTTTCGATTCGATCCATGGGGGTCTCTTTTGGGGGGTCCAGGGTTAGATGAATTGCGCCCCTTCACCAATGCTTCGGTTTGACTTTATCTCAAGGTGCTTCGGGTGCGCAACCGGACAAGGCCAGGCGCATAATCCGGGCGTCTACGGCAGCTTCTGGCGGCTTGCGTCCGTAATAATCGGGGCGGCGGCCCACATCCTCAAAACCCAGGCCGCGATAAAGTGAGAGAGCCGCCTCGTTGTCATCGGCCACTTCGAGGAAGAGCCATTTGGCGCCCTTGCCCTGCCCTGCATCGGCGACAAATTGCATTAAGGCTTTGGCCTGACCCTTTTGCCGCGCGGCACGGGCGACCACCAGGGTTAAGATTTCCATCTCATCGCCGACCTGCCGCGCCAGGACCGCCGCACTCAGGACCGCCGCACTCAGGGCCTCTGCTCTCAGGTCCGAAGGGTCTGCCGCTTGGAGAGCCCAGCCAAAGGTTCCAGGCATGGCAAGAATTTCGCTGAAATCCTGCGCCGTCCAGGCCTTCTCAAAGCCTTCGCTGTGAAGGACCGCCAGGCGCTGCGCATGAGTGGCGGTCAAGGAAACGAGCTTTTGGGTCATGTCTTGAAGAGACGCGTCTTTGGCAATTTGGCATCCGGTGCCCGCAAATAAAGCGGGTCGGCCGGATAGGGGGTGAGATCTGTCAGCTGACTGGCAAAGAGCGCCAGACATCCGGCATCGGGCTGATGGGCGCTTTGGGAAATACCGCCCAGATCTCCGGTAAGGGGCTTTAGAAGCGGCGCGCCCGTGCCGAGCCATGTGAGCGACCCGCCTTTTTCTTCCACGATCGCCAGAATATCCCTTGCCGCTTCGGCGCGGCGGGCGATCACTGGCTCAGTAAGAGGCGCGAGATGATGGTCAAAGGTCTGATGATAGACTTCATCGCGGCGGGCATCGAAGGCGATGGTGAGAAGCCCGCCTTTGGCAGCCATCTCCTCCCGGACGCCGAGGGCTACCGTGTGAAGCGTGGATAAACCTATCAAAGGACAGCCAGCGGCCAATGCCAGACCTTTGGCGGCGGAGAGCCCGACCCGCAGCCCCGTGAAGGTGCCCGGGCCCACGGTGACCGCCATGCGGTCCACTTCCTTGGCTGTTAGACCGGCTTTGCTTTCGACGGTGGTGATCAAATCGAAGAGCCGCTCGGCGTGACCGCGCGGCAGATCAATCCAGGCGCGGGCCAGCAACCTGTCGCCGTCCGCGATGGCTACCGAACAGGCGGCAAGGGCGGTATCCAGGGCGAGGGTTTTCATGAGCGCTTACCGGGATCAGACCGGCTCGACGCGATTGACCTCGGGAATGTAGTGTCGCAAGAGATTTTCCACGCCATGCTGCAAGGTCATGGTCGCGCTCGGACATCCGGCGCAGGCACCCTGCATTTGCAAAAAGACCGTGCCGCTTTCTTCGTCGAAGCTGGAAAATACAATATCGCCGCCGTCTTGAGCGACCGCAGGGCGCACACGGGTCTCCAGGAGCTCCTTGATGAGATAAACGACTTCGCTGTCATCTTCTGACATGGCGGCCTTGGGGGCAGCGCCGCTTGCCGGTGTGTCCTCCATCAAAGGCGCCCCGGACGTGAAGTGTTCCATGATGGCCCCAAGGACGGCGGGTTTAATGTGCTGCCACTGCGCGCCCGCGGCGGTCACGGTGAGGAATTCGTCGCCAAAATAGACGCCGGACACCCCCTCGACCTCAAAAAGCCGACGGGCGAGCGGCGATCGCTGGGCCGCTTCCACATCCGGAAAATCCACGCCTGGTCCCTCTGCGATGACCTCACGGCCAGGGCGAAACATCAAAGTGGCTGGATTTGGCGTGTCGCGGGTCTCGATAAACATAAGGAAATCTCTTCTATTTCGCTGATCAATCTCAGGATTTGTAACGGCATACCTTGCGGGGCGCCATGTCTCAACCCTATAAATGGAGTTCACCGGGTTGCCGTCAAGTGACGAGCTGCCCTTTCAACCCAGGTGTGACCCCATGAATGACCCCAAAGCCCCTGAGGTTTCTAACGCAGAACGCCTTCCTGACGTGCCCCTGTCGAGCTGGTCGCGCCATGAATTGGCGTCCTGGCTGGCGAACCATGACGGACAGTTTTTTGGCGCCATGGAGCTGCTCAATCAGCTATGCCGCCGACTGATCGCTCTTGGTTTGCCCATTGCGCGCGTTAATCTGACCCTGCGCGATGCCCATCCGCAAATCGCGGCGCGGGCCTTTATTTGGGACCGAGACGTGGGCAGCCGTGAAACAGCCTTCCCGGTTCAAGGCATTCAATCGCAAGACTATCTGGATAGCCCCATTGCGGTCATTCACAACGGGGCGAGCGGTGTGCGCCGCCGCCTTGAAGGCGAGACCGCGCAAATTGATTTTCCTGTGCTCAAGGAGCTTCAGGCGCAAGGCATTACCGATTATGTGGCCATGCCGCTCGTCTTTTCGGATCGATCACGACACTATATTTCCTGGTCTTCGGATCGGCCAGGTGGTTTCCATACGGACGAACTCACGTTTCTCTATGATTTGATGCCGCTCATTTGTTTGCGGCTGGAAGTGGAACACTCCCGGCTGGTCACACGCACGCTGCTCAACACCTATCTGGGTGGCGGAGCGTCTGAACGTGTCATTCGCGGCCACACCCAGCGCAATGTGGGGGAGGTCATTGACGCGATTATTGTTTATTCGGATCTGCGGGGCTTTACCCAGATGACCGATACGCTGGCGCCAAATGAAGTCATTCAGGTCTTGGGCGATTATTATGAAGCGGTGGCCAAGCCCATTGAGGCGCGCGGCGGCGATATCATCAAAATGATCGGCGATGGCCTGTTGGCGATCTTCCCATACGAGAACCCGATGAATGGGCCTTGTGAAAACACCCAGGCCCGAGAGGCCATGGAAGCGGTTGAAGATGCCCGCAAGACCTTGGAGGGCATTCCGTCTTCGGCGCTGCCTGCGGGTGTCGAAAAGGTTCGAGCCGGATTTGCCCTGCACATAGGTCCGGTGACCTTCGGCAATGTGGGCTCCTCCACGCGGCTTGATTTCACCGTCATCGGCCCGGCGGTTAACGAAGCCACGCGCGTTGAAGCGCTCACCAAAACACTCGGCTATTCGGTGCTGGCCACAGAGGCTTTCGCCAAGCTTGATTGCAACAGCGCATTTGTTTCGCTGGGCGCGCACGCCCTTCGGGGGGTTCGTGAAAAACAAGAGATTTATACGCCCGGAGCTGTTTTCAACGATTCTCAAAGCCAGTAAGGCCGATAGAACCTGTCAGGCCAGCGCGTCTATTTCTTCATCGGTCAAATTGCCGGGAACCACAGTCACCGGGATCGGAAAGCGTCCGGCCTGATCGCGACCAGCAAGCGTGGAGACCAGCGGGCCCGGACCTTCCTTGCCGGTGGCCGCGCCCAGCACCAGAACGCCGATCTCGCGGTCTTCGCTGACAAGCGCGTTGATTTGTTCGCGGATTTTGCCCTCGCGAATGATCAGCTCGGCGGGACCGCCGGTGACCTGTTGAATCTTGTCGGCGAATTTCTTTAAGACGTCCTGCGCCTCCTCGTGGGACTCTTCGCGCATAATGTCTTTAACGGCAGACCAATGCTGATACTCCTCCGGTTCGACCACGAAGAGGAGCGCGACATGACCGCCCGTGTTGGCGGCTCGGCGGGCCGCGAAATGGACCGCTGCCGCGCATTCGTCGGAGGAATCCACCACGCAAAGAAACTTGCGCTTGCGGAGAGCCGCGCCTTCAGGGGTGGGGGAAGTAGGTGGTGTTGTCATGGGGCTCAAATTGCCATGTCGCGCGAACCCTCACAAGCCACAAATGCGTCTTGAATGTCGACAACCTTTAATGTCGGCGCCCTATTTCAGGAGGATATTGGTAATCTCGCGCAGCTGCGTGCGGCCACGCAGAAGATAAAAACCCTGACTGCACAGATGGCAGGGAATGATTTGCGAATCGGGCGTACCGTTCATGATGACCAAGGGCTCCATCTCGGCGGTAAGCTGAAAACTTCTGAGCATTTCGGCGTAGGAGCTTTCCAAATTGCGTTCCTTGATGACGTCCTTGAAGTCTTCACCGAGGGCCCTGAGGATCATGTAATAACCGTAGGACTGACCCTTGACGGTGTAGAAGACGTCATCTGCCTGACGATGAAACGGAAAGCCGCTCTTTTCGCCGACGAAGGTATCAATGACCGCTGAGGACGAGCCGATATCAAGTGCGATCCGGTCCAGCGTTGCCAAGAGATTGTCCGAGCGGCGCTCAAAAACCGCTTCACCGGTGCTCAGACGCTTGTTGTAGGCGCTGAGCGCTTTGGCGGCCTTGCGATATTGCTGCTCGGAGGTCGCTGTCGGCATGAGACTGACCGATGGATCCCAAAGCCATTTGTCGCCGGAATATTGCAAAAGCCCTGAAGCTTCCTGCAGATCCGGATCGGCCTGGGAAGAGCCACGGGTACGGCCCAGCTGGTCCGTCAACTCGAAGGAGAAGCGTGCCAGCGAGGCGATCAGTCCCTGCTGAAAATTCGGCATGTTGTCGAGCAAGGCCGCGGGCTTGAAAAAAGGATCGTTAGCGGTCCAGCCATGGGCGTTTACTTCGCGGTCAATGAGCGCGGTGGTTATGGCAACCGCCCGGCTCTGCCCGGCCTCTGGCGCATTCAAGGGTTTGAAGTCCAGATTGGTATCGATGGTGTTGATCATGAAGGCGCCAACCACATAAAAGCTGACGATGAGCAAGACGCCCAGGATTAACAGCCGTCCAGTAACCTTGAGGTTTTCACTGGAAGGGCTGTAGCCGCCCTGGCCGGGACGCCATTTAACGAGGCGGCGAAAGAAACGCGGCAGGGCGGCAAAAAGCCCCACGAGGCCCGCGCTCAGTTTGCGCAAGTAAAGTGCGATGCGGCGAAAGCCCCGCCCTATATCCATGACCGACGTGTCCTTGTCCCGTATGTCAGTGCAGTTCCTTCATAGATGGGGTGCTTGACCCTTTTGATCAAGAGAAAAGTCAGGCGGGCCGGATTGTTTGGGGATAATCGGGCCAAGGCGCTGGCTGTGGCGGGGGACATGCCGCAGACTCTCATGGACCATGTCGACCTCTGATGAAAACACCGTTTTGCAAATCCTTCTTGCCAACCGAGCCCTCCAGGAGCTCTTTGAGGGGCTTGTTCGGCTTGATCTGCCCAATTGGATCATTGTTGCCGGATGCCTTTTTCAAACGGTCTGGAATGTCAAAACAGGTCGGCCCGTGGCGCATGGCATTGATGACTATGATGTCTTTTATTTTGACAAAAGCGACACCTCCTTTGAGGCGGAAGATCTCATTATCCGACAGGTGGATGCCAGTTTTCCGGATTTTCCGGCACGCATCGAAGTGCGCAATCAGGCGCGGGTGCATTTGTGGTACCCGGAAAAGTTTGGCCACCCCTATCCGCCTTTGACCTCAAGCTTTGAGGGGGTGGACCGGTTTCTTCATGCCAGCTGCGCCATTGGACTTTATGCAGATGGAACGGGCGCGCCGCGGCTTTATGCCCCCTTTGGCTTAAGCGATCTCTTGGCAATGCGCCTGCGCGCCAATCCCTGGAACAAAGGCGATGCCCGCCGCCAGGAGAAAGAAGCCAAATGGAGGAAATTCTGGCCGGAGCTGGAAGTGGTGGGATGACATTAGACATCCCACGCGTGTTCCCGCGCAGGCGGGAACCCAGGGGCCACCTCTGATGCCTTGGTGTGTTGCTCTGGACCCCCGCCTTCGCGGGGGAACCCTAGATTTGTTTGAAGGTGCGGCGCATGGGTCACGGGCCCCAAGCCCGAGAACGACCAAGTTTTTTAGTCGTCCTCGGAATATGCAACGTCTACTTTGAACTTAAACAAATCCAACCAGCTCTTTAACTTCCGCCAGGATGGGATCGGCAATCTCAGCCGCACGCCCCGCGCCATCGGCCAGAATCAGATCGATTTCCTCCGCATTGTTCATGAGCTCAACAAAACGGTGATTGATGGGCTCGAGAACGCTTAACGTGAGATCGACCAGCTTGGGCTTGAATTCAGAGAACTGCAGTCCGCCCATTTCATTGAGCACCTCTTCGGCAGTGGTGTCTGATAACGCCGCATAGATGCCCACAAGATTGCGGGCTTCGGCACGGCCTTCAAGACCTCCCACTTCGCTCGGCAAGGGATCGGGATCGGTGCGGGCTTTGCGAATTTTCTGCGCAATGGTGTCGGCATCATCGGTCATGTTGATGCGGGTCATGTCGGAGGTTTCGGACTTCGACATTTTTTTCGACCCGTCCCGAAGCGACATAATGCGCGCGCCGGGACCCTGGATCAGCGGATCAGGCAACGGAAAGAAATTCTCACATCCCTGCTTTAAAGCGCCGTAGTCATTGTTGAACTTCTGGGCGATGTCACGGGCAAGCTCAAGGTGCTGTTTTTGGTCGTCGCCGACCGGCACATGGGTCGCCCGGTAAGCCAGAATGTCAGCGGCCATGAGCACCGGATAGGCAAAGAGCCCAACAGAGGCGTTTTCCTTGTGCTTGCCTGCCTTTTCCTTGAACTGGGTCATGCGATTGAGCCAACCCATGCGCGCCACGCAGTTCAGGATCCAGGCCAGTTCCGCATGAGCCGAAACTTTGGACTGGTTGAACAGGATGGACTTTTTCGGATCAAGGCCGGACGCCATGAAAAGCGCCGTGACTTCGCGAATGCTGGCCTTGAGTTCTTTCGGGTCCTGAAAAACCGTAATGGCATGCATATCGACGATGCAGTAAAGCCCGGCGTGGGTGTCTTGCATCTTCACGAAGTTCTTGATCGCGCCGAGATAATTTCCAAGGTGCAGATTACCCGTGGGCTGCACGCCGGAAAAGACGCGGGTCGGTCCGTTATAGGCTGACGGTGTGTCGTTCATCGGGCTTGGCTTTCAAGAAACATCAAAAGTTAAAAGAGCGGCATGAAGCGCTGCCGCCTCAACCGAGGCGCTTTATGGCCGCTTTAATGGCGGCTTTCAAGGGTTTTGCCGGAAGTTTCAGCCGCCACGCTTGCTAAAGGCGGCTTTGAGGTCGGGCACGCGGACGGCCTTCATGGCGAAGGTGAGGGTGATGTAAAGGCCGAGACCCAGCGCAACAATGATGCCAAGGGCGGCAATACGGACAAGGCTTGTGTCCCCCAGGGAGACCGCCTCACCCGCCAGCACAGCCACCAAGAGCCCCATGGCCAGGCTCGCCAGCGCCATCTTGGGCAGGGACCGGCGGATTTGGCTGTCTAAAGTGAAATGCTCCAGGGCGGAGAGGCGCCGCCAGAGAAGACCCGCATTGACCCAGCCTGACAGGGTGGTCGCCAGGGCAATAGCCAGAAATCCGATCTGCCAGAACAGGGCCAGGGAAACGCCAATGTTTACCGCCACCCCGACGGCGGCATATCGCATCGGGGTCTTGGTGTCCTCGCGGGCAAAGAAGGCGGGCGAAAAAACTTTGATCAGCACAAAAGCAGGCAGGCCGAGGGCAAAAAGGCGTAAGGCGGCCGCTGTTGCCTCGGTGGCCGCCGTGTCGAAGGCGCCGCGCTCAAAAAGCGCGGTGATCAGAAACTGCGGCATGGCAAAGAGCGCCACGGCGGCGGGAAGCGTAAAATAAAGGGCGATTTCAAGGGCGCGGTTCTGGCCGCGTTCGACCCCCTCTCCGTCTCCGGCCCGCAGGCGGCGCGAAAGCTCCGGCAGAAGCGCAACGCCGAGCGCCACCCCAATGACGCCGAGCGGCAATTGATAGAGCCGGTCCGCATAATAAAGGATCGCGCGGGCACCATCTTCCAGAGAGGCGATGATGCCGCCCACCACCAGATTGATCTGCGTGATGCCGCCGGCGATGGCGCCGGGCACGCCAAGCCGGATAAGACGGCGCACATCCGGGGTGAGGCGCGGGCGCGGCAGGCGCGGCAGGGCGCCCAGGCGCTGACAGGCGACGGCGAGGACAATAAATTGCGCGATGCCGGCAATCGCCACCCCGAAGGACAGAAGATGCCCCGTTGTTTCGAACCAGGGCCGGACGGTCATCAAGGCTGTGATCAGAACAATGTTGAGAAGGATCGGCGCGGCGGCGGCGGCGGCAAATTTGCCTCTTGAATTCAAGATACCTGATTGCAGGGCCACCAATGAGACAAACAAAAGGTAAGGAAAAGAAATCCGTGTAAAGAGGACTGTCAGCTCAAATTTTTCCGGCGTATCAGCAAAGCCCGGCGCGATGAGGAGAATGAGCGCGGGCATGAAGATTTCGGCGACAAGGGTCAAGATCACAAGAGAGAGCAGCAAGACCGCGAGCGCTTCGGCGGAAAATCGGCGGGCGGCTTCTTCGCCCTCGCCTTCCAGCTTCTTGGCATAGAGCGGCACAAAGGCGGAGTTAAACGCGCCCTCCCCAAAGAGGCGCCGAAAGAGATTGGGAAAGGTGAAGGCATAAAAGAAGGCATCAGCGATCGGCCCGATGCCGAGAAAGCGCGCGATCAAAATATCCCGGACAAAGCCAAGCACCCGGGAGATCATGGTCATGGCGGCAACGACCGCGCTGTTCTTAAAAAGTGACATGGAGACTTGGTAGGCTGCTTCGGGGACCAAAACAAGACCGCTTTGCGGCATTTAGGCGGGATGGTCTTATTCAGCGGCCTGCTGGGGCTTGGATGAACCCTCCACGGCCTCTGTGAGGGCAGTGCGGATTTTTCTGAGCTTCACCTCGTGGGTGATTTTGTAGCCGTAAACGTCTTTCACATAGATCACGCCCACCATGCGCTCGCCAAAAGTGGCGACATGGGCCGAAGAAACCGACAGCCCAAGACCGACGATGGCATTTGCCACATCAAACAGCAGTCCCGGCCGGTCCAGACCGGAGACCTCGATCACCGTACAAATATTGGAGGCGCCGTTGTCGAGCAGGACCTCCGGCTCGACGGAAAAGGCCTCTTCGCGGCGACGGGACAAAGGCCGCGGCATGGCGGTTGCCGGATCAAGCTTGCCGGCCAACACTTTTTCGATGTTGGCCTTGAGGCGTTTGAGATTGTCCGGGTTGGAAATGGGGCCGCCGTGGGTGCCCTGAACCCAAAAGACGTCGAGTGCCATGCCGTCCTTGGTGGTAAAGACCTTGGCATCGGCAATGGAGGCACCGGTGACTTTGAGCGCGCCGGTGAGCTTTGCAAAGAGCCCCACCTGGTCGGGGGTATAGATAGAAACCTGCGTCACATCCCGGAACTGATCCGGTACCGCCTGCACCAGCACGGCACCTTCTGCCAAGCCTTCCGCATCGGCCTGACGCAGCGCTTCGGCATGTCGGCGGTGCGTGTTGCTATCCAGACCCAGCCAGTAGGGGGCCTCGTGCCGGTCGAGATAGGCTTGCCATTCTTCTTCCGGCCAATCGGCCAGGTTTTCGCGCAGCTGGAGCTTGGCATTTTGAATTTGCCGCTCGCGCGGCTGTGAGCCAAGACCGCCAGAAATGCGTTGTTCAGCCTCTTCATAGAGCTGGCGCAGAAGTTCGCCCTTCCAGCCGTTCCAGACCCCCGGCCCGACCGCGCGGATATCGGCAACCGTCAAAATCAAAAGCAAACGCAAGCGTTCGGGCGTCTGAACGATGGAGACAAAATTGTCGACGGTCATGGGATCTGAGATGTCGCGGGTCTGCGCATATTCGGAAAACAAAAGATGATATTCCACGAGCCAGGCAATGGTTTCGGTGTCACTTGAGGAAAAGCCGAAGCGCGGGCCGACTTCGCGTGCGATCTCCGCGCCAAGAATGGAATGATCCCCATCGCGGCCCTTGGCAATGTCATGGAGGAAAATCGCCATGTAGAGCACATCACGGGATTTGACGTGGTGAATGATGCGGCTGGCGAGGGGATGCTCGTCGGAAAGTTCGCCGCGCTCGATCCGGGCCAGAATGCCCAGGGCGCGGATGGTGTGTTCGTCCACCGTATAGTGGTGGTACATGTTGAACTGCATCATGGCTTCGATTTTTCCGAAGTCGGGCATGAAGGCCCCAAGCACACCGCTTTCGTTCATCAAACGCAACACCCGCTCGGTGTCCTCGGTCGATTTCAGGATTTCCATGAAAATGCGGTTGGCATCCTCATTGGCGCGCAACGCTTCGTCAATCAAGGCACGTTGGCGGGTCACTTTTTTTAAGGTGGTGGGATGGATGTCGAGCTGATGCTCACCGGCGAGTTGAAAGAGACGTAAAATGTTGACCGGGTCGGAGCGGAAAGGCTTTTGCGCGGCATGGGAAATCCGGCCGTGCTCGACTTGAAAGATACCCCCGGTCCCCAGCTTGCGTCGACTGGCGCGAAACGGCAGCAGGCGGTCAACGAAGGGCGCAGGCTTCTTCTCTTCAAGTTCCAGGGCGGCGCAAAAGATCCGCGTCAATATCCCCACTTCCTTGGCGGTGCGGAAATAACGGGTCATGAAGCGCTCAACAGCGGAAAGGCCGCCATGGGATTTCACCTTCATGCGCTCGGCCATTTCCATTTGGTGTTCAAAGGAAAGACGTTCCTCGGCGCGGCCGGTCATAAAATGCAAATGGCATCGCACGGTCCAGTAAAAGGCTTCGGCCAGACGGAACTGGCGATATTCGGATTTTGAAAAAAGACCCTTGTCGACCAACTCCTCGGGTCTTGTCACCCGGTAGGCATATTTGCCAATCCAGTAGAGTGTGTGCAGATCGCGCAGGCCGCCCTTGCCTTCCTTCAGGTTGGGCTCCACCAGATAGCGCGACTCCCCGGCGCGGGCGTGGCGCTTGTTGCGCTCGTCCAGCTTGGCATCAATGAATTCAATAACCGGTGCTGAGGCCACGACCTCCTTGTCGTAGCGGTCAATCAAGGTGTCGAAAAGTTCCTGATCACCCCAAATATAACGCATCTCCAGAAGCGAGGTGCGAATGGTCATATCGCTTAAGGATAGCTTGATGCAGTCATCAAGGGTGCGGGTGGCGTGGCCAACCTTGAGCCCCAAGTCCCAGAGCATGTAGAGCATGTATTCCACCACGCTCTCCCCCCAGGGGGTCTGCTTGTAGGGCATGAGGAAGAGGATATCGACGTCCGAACCCGGCGCCAGGAGCCCGCGTCCATAGCCGCCAATGGCGACCAGTCCCAGCTTCTCGCCCTTGACCTCGGTTGAGGCGCGATAGGCGAAGGAAGTGGTGTAATCATAAAGGATCTGGATGATGAGGTCCTGCAGATCGGACAGATAGGTGGCGACCTCAATGCCGCCCAATCCCGCCTCCAGCGCGGTGCGGGCGGAAGCGCGGCCCTCCTCCTGAACCTTTTTCAGGATGGTCAGCACCTCCTTGCGGCGCCCAAAATCCTTGAGCTCCGGGTCTTTGCCTATCTCCGTCAGACTTTCGCGTAAGTGCTCGCCATCGGGCAAGGTGAGTGTGAGGTCAGTTGCCGCATCCATGGGAATGAGTGTAGGGGCTATCAAATAAGAAAGGCAGAGGAAACTTGGATGATTGACCCGAACATTAGAACCAATTTGTCATTCCACTCGACGGAAAGTTTTCAAATCAATCTGGAAGACGGGATTTCTCCGAATTGACAGTAGACGTAATTCTAAGATTTGTAACTTAGAATTTGCTCGGTATTCTCGACCAATCTTCGGAATAAATTGTCGGATTTATCTTGCAAAAGCTTGTTGTAGATATCTAGGGCCCTAGGGTCGTTCTTCTCTGACGTAACCAGACGCCTCGCGGCAACTTCAACATCCCTGTCCAGACTAACAATCGCCGTCCCGTTTTTGGGTTCACGGTCATAATCCATCGCACCCTCCGCGAATCAAAAGAATCTTCATAATGACTCCTAGTATTCTCTTTGTCTATATTTCGTGGATAAATGGTTAATTTTCAAGCTCAGCAATTTGACATTGCGACATTGCACTTGCAAGAGTTTGGGCATATTGGTGGAGAATTATGGCATTAATCTCTGAAAATCTGTTCGGCCTACTGCTAGTCGCAATCAATACACCTTTTGGTTGATTTTGGTCATTAATTGGACCAATAAGAATCATTGCTCTGGCGCGATAAACCTCGTCATCGTACTCTCGACGCAACTCATCTTTCATTGGAAACGCCTTTTTGACTTCCGGCAGAGTGGCATCCGGAACAATTACCGACACTCCTCCTGAAAAGACTGAGCCGATGTGACCTTCCCCCCGGTTCCATTCTCGTCCAAGATATTTTGGATCATCTGTTATCGAAGGGTGATTTTCCGATCTAACTCGAAAAATAGGTTTAAGTTTAGCTTCGTTTTCAAAGTTGAGGTATACAGCGAACTCCCAGTGTTCATCTTCAGAGAGCCCAAATAGAGTTTTTCGATTTTTGACGACTGAATCAAAGCTATTTCTAACAACGTACTTCATATCATCAACAGTACAGATGTCTTCTTGAATCCATTCAGAAAACATTTCGATCCAGCCTCTAGAGATTTCATAGGATAGAACGAAGTACTCTATCGCTGATTTAAATAAGGAAATTTCATTAGCCTTGCTTTTGTTTTCCGTTCTTAAAGCTTTTATTTCTTGCTCGCCATCCTTCATCAACTCATAGGCTTCAGATATTGTATATGGCTTTCGAAAAACCGGGGCAAGAAAGACAATTTGAACCAATCCTGCTAGCACAAGGGGGCCCCAAAAAATAAATCCGCCAACCGTTGACTGATCTGCAACATTTGACCATAGCCCCATAAATACCGGAATAATCAAAAACCCCAAAACTTCTTTGTATTTGTTTTCGATGCTTAGACGCGTAATCTCATTTCTGGTTAGTTCCCAGCATTGATTCAATTTGTCTTTGTACGTCATAATTCTAGGCTCGAGTTAATAGATGCTTGCCAAAGGCATGTATACCCGCAAAGCGGTTTCTTAGTCAAATATTCAAATATTAGTACACCTAAAGCAGTTTCAGCTTATAGATAAGCTCCAAGGCTTCCTTGGGGGAGAGCTCGTCGGGGTTGATGTCCTTAAAAGCTTCTTCCAGGGGGCTTGGGCCTTTGACCTGTTTTTCCACATTTTCGATGGTGGCGGAAAAAAGCGGCAGGTCGTCGATCATCGGGCTGCCTGCCTGTTCCTCGCGTTGCTCTTCCAAATGCTCCAGGACTAAGGCCGCGCGCTCAATGACCGCCGGGGGAAGCCCCGCGAGCTTGGCGACCTGGATGCCGTAGGAACGGTCGGCCTTGCCGGGCTCGACCTCGTGCAGGAAGACCACGTCGCCCTGCCATTCCTTTACCTTCATGGTGACGTTGGAAAGATGCCCTAGCTTGGCCGAGAGCGCGGTGAGCTCATGGTAGTGGGTGGCAAAGAGAGCGCGGCACTGATTGACATCATGGAGATGCTCCACCGCCGCCCAGGCGATGGAAAGCCCGTCGAAGGTGGCGGTGCCTCGGCCGATCTCATCGAGGATGACCAGAGAATGCGGGCCCGCCTGATTGAGGATGGCGGCGGTTTCGACCATTTCGACCATAAAGGTGGAGCGCCCGCGCGCCAGATCATCCGCCGCGCCAACGCGGGAGAAGAGCTTGTCGACCACGCCGATGTGAGCGGAAGCGGCGGGCACAAAGGAGCCCATTTGGGCGAGAATAGCGATGAGGGCATTTTGCCGGAGGTAGGTGGATTTACCGGCCATGTTGGGACCGGTGACAAGCCAGAGACGGCGCGCGTCCGGATCTTCATCCTCTGAACTTAAGCGGCAATCATTGGCGACAAAGGCGCCCGCGCCCTGGCTCTTCAAGCCCCATTCGACCACCGGGTGGCGCCCGCCCTTGACCTCAAAAGACAGAGAGGTGTCGACCCTCGGGCGGGTATAGCGGCTTTCTTCCGCCAGGGCCGCCAGGGAAGCAGAAACATCGAGAATAGCCAGCGCCTCGGCGGCGGCGGAGACCGCCCGGGCCTCGCTTAAGGCCTCACCTGCCAGCTTGTCGAAGAGCTCAAGCTCAAGCGCCACGGCGCGGCCCGAGGCATTGGCGATGGACGAGGCAAGGTCAGAGAGCTCCGTGGTGGTAAAACGCACCGCATTGGCGAGGGTCTGGCGGTGAATGAAGACTTCCGCATTGTCCCCGCTTAGGAGCTTGTCGCCGTGAAGCGCGGTGACCTCAATGAAAAAGCCCAACACATTGTTGTGCTTGATCTTGAGACCGGTGACGCCAGAAGCCTCGCGGTATTTACCCTCAAGGACCGCAATTACCCGGCGGCTTTCATCCCTCAGTGTACGGACTTCATCCAAAGCGGCGTTGTAGCCCTTGGCGATGAAGCCGCCATCACGGGCGAGAAGCGGCAACTCGCTGGAAAGAGCGGCTGTGAGCTCTTGCGCAAGAGCCTGCAGGGCGCCCGTTTGATCTTTGAGCGCTGCGCAATTTTCAGAGATTTCGCCGGGGAGCGCCGCCAGAGGATCATCGGTCGCTGCAATATCGCGCCCTAGCGCAAAGGCGCCTTCAAGTCCCTTGCCAATGGCGGCGAGATCGCGCGGCCCCCCGCGTCCAAGACTGAGGCGGGTCAAGGATCGCGCCATGTCGGGCACCTGCTTTAAGCGCTCGCGCAGATCACGGCGCAGGTCCCGGTGATCTGAAAAAAAGCTGACCGAATCAAGGCGGCGGTTGATCTCTTCCGGATTGCGTAAAGGGCCGGACAGCCGCGCCGCCAAGGCCCGCGCGCCGGGACCGGTGACCGTGCGATCAATCACCGACAACAGCGAACCTTTGCGCTGCCCGGCGAGGGTCTGGGTGAGTTCCAGATTGGCGCGGGTCGCTGCATCAATGGACATGACCCCGCCGGTTTCGATTTGCCTAAGCGGTTTAAGGGCGGGCAATTTGCCCCGCTGGGTGAGCTCTATGTAGCCCACCAAGGCGCCGGCGGCCCCGAGCTCAGCCCTTGAGAAATCGCCAAAGCCTTCCAGCGCCTTGACGTCGAAAAGACTTTTAAGGGCCGCTTCTCCGGTCTGGCTTTCGAATTTGGACGGCGGCAAGGCGGTCAGCGTGGTGCTAATGGTTTCGCCAAGGGTCTTGAAAAAAACATCCCCTACCCAGCTGTCGGAAATGAGAAGTTCGCTTGGGGACAGGCGGGCGATCTCCGCCGCCAGCGCGGTTTCTTCCAAGGCAGAGGCAAAAAATTCACCGGACGACATGTCGAGCCAGGCCAGGCCCCAGCGGGCATTTGGCGTGCCGCGCCCACCAACACAGGCGATGGCGGCGAGATAATTATGGGCGCGGGCGTCGAGCAGCGTGTCTTCGGTCAAGGTGCCGGGCGTCACAAGGCGCACGACCTCACGGGCGACAACGGATTTGGAGCCGCGCTTTTTGGCCTCTGCCGGGTCTTCGGTCTGCTCACAAACCGCCACCTTGAAGCCCTGGCGAATGAGCCGCTCCAGATAGCTTTCGGCGGCATGAACCGGCACGCCGCACATAGGGATGTCTTCGCCTAAATGCTTGCCGCGTTTGGTCAGGGTGATATCGAGGGCGCGCGCCGCCGCAACGGCATCTTCGAAAAAGAGCTCATAGAAATCGCCCATGCGATAAAACAGAAGCGCGCCGGGATTGGCTTCCTTGATCTCCAGGAACTGCGCCATCATGGGTGTGACGGCGCTCTGGGCCGGAGATTTTGCGGCCTCTTCTTTCTTTTCGGCTTGCTGGGCTTGGATGGACATGAGAAACGAGGTTGGTGTCGGGGCTTTGTTGGCTTGGAAATGAAGACCCTTAGAAGTGTCACGGGAGGCCCTAAAAGGCAATGGCGCGCAGCTATTTACTAACAGCCCTGTCCATGTGCCTGGTCGGCGGCACGGTGGCTGTGGCCAAGGTTTTGTCAGCGGAATTGCCGGTCTTTGTGATCGGGTTTTTGCGCTGCCTGATCGCGGCGCTGGTCTTGCTCGTGTGGGAGATGGCGCGGCGGCGGGGGCAATTTGGTGCAGCTTTTCAAAATCTGACCCGCGCGGACCTCACCCCCATCGCGGGGCAAGCGCTGTTTGGCATTCTGGCTTTCACGGTTTTTCTGTTTTACGGCATTCGCGCCTCGAGCGCTTTCAATGCGGGCATTATTTCCGCCACCCTGCCCGCCGCCGTGGCGGTTTTGTCCTATCTCTGGCTGAAAGAGCGCTTGACGCCCTTGCAGGCTTTGTCGATCCCGATGGCGGTTGGCGGGGTTATGATCCTCAACTTGCAAGGGGCCGGGGGCGCGGGCGCGGGCCATTGGGTCGGCAATGGGCTCATTTTCCTCGCGGTCCTGTCGGAGGCGACTTACACGATCTTTGCCAAGCAGAGCGCCTCGCGCTTGCCACTGGGGATCACGGCGCTCTTGGTCAATCTGGTGGCGCTCGCCCTTTTTGCGCCGTTGGCGGTGGGGCCGCTCCTGACCATGGATTGGCACGGCCATGGGGGCCTTCTCTGGCTTTTGCTGGGTCTTTACGCGGTCGGCTCCAGCGTTTTGGCTCTGGTGCTCTGGTACGAGGGGGTCAAGCTTATCCCCGCCAATGTGGCCGGTCTCTTTACCGGCTTTGTGCCGATCAGCGCCGGGGTACTGGCGGTGGTCTTTCTGGAGGAAACGCCAACGCTGGCCCATGGGCTCGGCGCGGGCCTTGTCTTCTTTGCCATCTGGCTGGGGGCGCGGCGGCAAAAAACCGCCTGAAACGGGCCCTTTTTCAAGCCTCTCCTTGAGATCGGCGCAAAAGGCGCTTAAGAAGGCGAGGCATAAGAAAAAGAACAAGACCCGCCACATTCAAGGACCCTCCGCAATGGCCGAGCGCAAGCGCACCTTTACCGACGAAGAAGCCCTGCTGTTTCACTCTCAGGGCAAGCCGGGAAAAATCCAGATCACCGCGACCAAACCCATGGCGACCCAGCGCGATTTGTCGCTCGCCTATTCGCCGGGCGTGGCGGTGCCGGTTCGAGCCATCGCAGAGTCGCCGGAAGCGGCTTATGACTACACAGCCAAGGGCAATTTGGTGGCTGTCATTTCCAACGGCACAGCGATCTTGGGGCTTGGTAATCTGGGGGCGCTGGCTTCCAAGCCGGTGATGGAGGGCAAGGCGGTGCTGTTTAAACGCTTTGCGGATGTGGATTCCATCGACATTGAAGTGGGCACCGAAGACGCGGATGAGTTCATCAACTGCGTGCGTTTTCTGGAGCCGACCTATGGCGGCATCAATCTGGAAGATATCAAAGCGCCCGAGTGCTTTATTATTGAGCAGCGCTTGCGCGAAGTTATGAATATCCCTGTCTTCCATGACGACCAGCACGGCACGGCGATCATCGCCGCCGCCGGTCTTCTCAATGCGCTACATCTGACCGGCAAGGACATTAAAGACATCAAGATGGTGGTCAATGGCGCGGGCTCGGCAGGTATTGCCTGTCTGGAGCTCGTCAAGTCGATGGGCCTGCCCCACGACCAGGCGCTGCTTTGCGACACCAAAGGGGTGATTTATCAAGGCCGCGAAGAGGGCATGAACCAGTGGAAGTCGGCTCATGCGGTGGTGACAACGGACCGCACGCTCGCCGATGCCATGAAAGGCGCCGATGTTGTGTTTGGGCTCTCGGTTGAAGGCGCCTTTACAGCGGACATGATCAAATCCATGGCCGACAAGCCCATCATATTTGCCATGGCCAATCCCAATCCGGAAATCACGCCGGAAGAGGTCGCCGAGATCCGCTCAGATGCCATCATGGCCACGGGCCGGTCGGACTATCCCAATCAGGTCAATAATGTGCTCGGTTTCCCTTACATCTTCCGGGGCGCCTTGGACGCGCGGGCGACCACCATCAATGACGCCATGAAGATTGCCGCCGCTCAGTCGCTGGCCGAACTGGCGCGCGAGGATGTGCCGGACGAAGTGGCAGCCGCCTATCACGGCAAGCGGCCCAAATATGGACCGGACTACATTATCCCGGCGCCGTTTGACCCCCGCCTTATCTCCCATGTGGCGCCCGCCGTGGCGATCGCCGCCATGGAAAGCGGCGTGGCGCAGCGCCCGATTGTCGACATGGAGCGTTACAAACAAGAGCTTAATCAGCGGCTCGATCCGACCGCGAGCCTGGTGCAATATGTCACTTCATTCGTGCGCTCGCACCCGAAACGCATTGTCTTTGCCGAAGGCGAACAGGAAGCGGTGATCCGCGCGGCACTGGCCTTCCGCCAGCAGGGTCTGGGCGCCCCGATCCTTATCGGACGGGAGAAAATCATTGAGCAAACCGCCAAGGCAGCAGGTCTTGAAGGGGTCGATCAGCTGGAGGTGCACAATGCGCGCTATTCCGACTGGAACCCGGATTTCACCGACCTGCTTTACAGCCG
This sequence comes from Alphaproteobacteria bacterium, assembly GCA_006226415.1. Lineage (GTDB taxonomy): Bacteria > Pseudomonadota > Alphaproteobacteria > M2410 > M2410 > M2410. The sequence continues at coordinate 1,585 of SBGZ01000029.1, read as the reverse complement.
CTGGCAACGCAAGGGTATGTTGAAGCGGGATGCAGAACGCCTTGTCAATACGGACCGCAACACCTTTGCCGCCTGCATGGTGGCGCTTGGTCATGCGGACGGCATGGTGACCGGGGTTACGCGCAACTATGCCACCGCGCTTAAGGAAGTGCAGCGCGTGATTGATCCGCACGCGGATCAAACGGTGATTGGAACTTCGATCATTCTGGCACGTGGGCGCACGGTCTTTGTGTCGGACACGTCGGTTACCGAAATGCCAACACCGCAAAAGCTGGTGGATATTGCAATCCAGACCGCCCGGGTGGCGCGCCAGTTTGGCCATGTGCCGCGGGTGGCGTTTCTAGCTTATTCCACCTTTGGCAATCCGCCTGGTGAGCGCTCGGACATTCAGCGCGAGGCGGTGGAAATTCTCGATAAAATGGAAGTGGACTTTGAATATGAAGGGGAAATGTCGGCGGATGTGGCGCTCGACCCGGATCCGATTCAATATCCCTTCTGCCGCCTGACGGGACCGGCCAACTGCCTCATCATGCCGGCTTTCCACTCGGCGGCGATCAGCACCAAGCTGTTGCAGGTGCTCGGCCAATGCAATGTGATCGGGCCGATGCTGTCGGGTCTTGATCGATCGGTGCAGATCTGTTCGCTGGGCGCCAAGGTCAACGACATTGTCACCATGTCGGCGCTGGCGGCTTATAATATTTCCGATACGGAATTTCCGAGCGTGATGGTGCGCTAGTGACTGAATTCTATCCTCGTGCTGAGGCAAGCTTGAAAAGGTTTGTCTCGAGGCATGAGGGATTTCAAAGCCTCAGGTCTTGGCGGCAAAACGGCCCATGTAACGCTCGCTGGCGCGCTGGATAATCGACATCACGAAGACGTCGACCGTTGAAAATTGCTCGTCAATCACCGCGCCTGTGCCGAAAAGACATCCCGCCATGACATAGCCCCGGATCAGCGGAGGTAGCGTGCGCAGCGCCGCTCGTTCATTGATCTCTTCCTTGGGCATTAAATTCATCTCATTGTAGAGATGGGGCAAAGCGCGCACCTGAAACTCTTCCGGCAGGCTCAAATGATGATGCAGGAAGGACAGGGGTAGCTTGAGCGCAGCCGGATCTGTACCGGGAAAACTGGCACATCCGAAGAAAGCGCCGACATTATAGCGGTTCACATATTGCCCGAGCCCCTGCCAGAGCAGATTGATGGTCGGGCGGTTGCGATAGTCCTTGTGCACACAGGAGCGGCCGAGCTCGACAAAATTCATGTCCGGACCAGCGCGCTCAATCATGGGCGCAATGTCATATTCACCAGCTGTGTAAAAGCCGCCATTGGCCTCGGCAACCTCTCGGCGGATGAGACGGTAGGTCCCCACCACAGTCGGGCCGCCCGGCGTTGCCAGATCGCGCACGATCAAATGATCGGCGATGGCGTCAAATTTATCAAAATCAAGGCGCAGCTTGCCCATGTCGCCAATGGGCTTGGCGGCCATTTCTTCATAGAAGACTTCGTAGCGCAGGCGCTGGCATTTTTCGATATCTTGGGGAGATGAGCCCAGACGCACCTCCAGATTGCCCGCCTTGGCGAGCAG
>SBGZ01000084.1 GCA_006226415.1 Alphaproteobacteria bacterium | reverse complement strand
AAGGCTTCAAGGGCTGCGGCATAACCGGGGACATTGCGCCGGTGACCATATTCCTGATCAAAGTCGACAAAGTTGGTAAAGATCAAGCTGCCGTCTGGCGCTTCCGCAACGGCCTTGTGGGTGGCGTCAAAGAGGGCGGCATTGCCCGTTGCCTTGATTTTTTGGGTGAGACCCCGGTGCGCGAAGATGTCGGCGATCTTGCCAATGGACATTACCTCGCGCCCATCGTCTTTAAGCAAATCGAGGAGGGTTTCGGCAGGGGGCGGCGTGGCCAGATCGCGCCGGTTGCCGGTGCGTTTAAAATTCTCCGGGCTGTCGCCGATAAAGGGGCGGGCGATAACGCGGCCAATTTCATATTTGTCCACGAGCTTGCGTGCGATGTCGCAGTGCGCGTAAAGGCGGTCGAGGCCGTAGGTCTCTTCATGGGCGGCAATCTGCAACACGCTGTCGGCGGAGGTATAAAGGATCGGCTTGCCGGAGCTCATGTGCTCTGCTCCCAGCCGCGCGATAATTTCGGTGCCTGAGGCGGCGCAGTTGCCGAGGATGCCCGGAACGCCGGTTTCAGCGATGAAGGCCTCGAGCAGCTCTGGCGGGAAGGAGTTTTCCTTGTTGGAGAAATAACCCCAATCAAAGCGGCAGGGCACGCCAGCGATTTCCCAGTGGCCGGAAGGGGTATCCTTGCCAAAGCTTTGCTCGGCGCAAGCGGCATAAAGGCCCTGCGAGCCGTTGAGCTCGATGCCGGGCAGATCCTTGCCGGTGGCGAGCTTGGCGGCATGGGCAAAGCCGAGATCAATGAGGTTTGGGATCTGCAAGGGTCCTGACCGCAGGCCCTCCTGGTCGCCTTCGCCGCGCGCGCAAGCCTCGACGATGTGGCCAAAGGTGTCGGCGCCGGTGTCGCCGAATTTTTCCGCATCCGGTGCGGCGCCAATGCCGCAGCTATCAAGAACGAGAATAATACCTCTGGCCATGGGTTAAATCAGCTCCTTACCGTCGATGCGCTCGCCGACCACGTCTTTATATGGGGGCTTTTCGGGGGAGATTTCAACCGCCTGCAAAATATCCTGCGCCACAGCCTCAGCGCGGGCCTGGTCGGTGTCATGGATAAGACAAAGAGGTGTGTCTGGCCCCACTTCAGCGCCACAGCCCGCAATGGCAGAAAGACCCACGGAATGGTCGATTTTTTGGGTGGGATTGACCCGGCCACCGCCCAGTTTCACGACGGCATTGCCGATCGCGCGCACATCCATGGCGCTGACAAAGCCGCTTGTCTTTGCCTTGACTTCAAAGGCTACCGGCGCAATGTCGAGGTGGGTATCAGGGTTTTCAAGCAGGTCCGCCGGTCCGCCAAGGGCGGTGACCATGGCGGCAAATTTCTCCGCCGCGGCGCCGCTTGTCAGGGTGGCGCGCACTTTTTCAAGTCCCTCTTCGGCGCTGGAAACCAAGCCAACCCCAAGCGCCATTTCAGCGGCCAGCACGGCTGTGACTTCTTCAAGGCGCGGTTCTCGAAGGGTGCCGGTTAGAAAGTCGATGGCCTCTTTCATCTCGATGGCATTGCCAGCGGTGAGCCCCAAGACTTCATTCATATCGGTTAAAAGCGCGACAGTAGGCAGGCCGCCCTCCGTGGCGACAGAGGCCAGGTTGGCCGCGAGGGCGCGCGCTTCGTCATAGGAGCCCATGAAGGCGCCTGAGCCCCATTTGACATCGAGCACGAGGGCGGCAAGACCGGCGGCCATTTTCTTGGACAGAATCGAAGCCGTGATAAGCGGGATGGATTCAACCGTCGCCGTCACATCGCGGATGGCATAGAGGCGTTTGTCGGCGGGAGCCAGATTGGCGGTCTGGCCGATGATGGCGCAGCCGACGTCTTTCACGACTTTTTTAAATAAAGGGTTGTCCGGGAAGACATTGTATCCGGGCACGCTTTCGAATTTATCGAGGGTGCCGCCGGTGTGGCCGAGACCCCGTCCCGAGATCATTGGCACATAGGCGCCCATGGCGGCAACCATGGGGGCGAGCATCAAAGAGACTTTATCGCCCACGCCGCCGGTGGAGTGTTTGTCGACAACGGGCGCGCCCGCGCCAAAGTCGGACCAATCCATCTTGTCGCCGGAATCGCGCATGGCAAGGGTGAGCGCCACTTGCTCTTCCCGGGTCATGCCTTGAAAGAAGACCGCCATGGCAAAGGCGGCGGCCTGACCTTCGCTTAAAGTTTCATCCGTCAGTGAGCGGACGAATTTTTCGATATCTTCAGGTTTTAAAGCAGCGCCATCGCGTTTGTGGCGGATAACTTCCTGCGGCAGGAATGTGGATTTTGCGTTCATGAAGTGTCTTCGTTTCTAACCGAGGTTCTTCGGCCCGAAGCTGTCGGGCAAAAGGCTTTCCATGGAGTAGCTTTTGAGGATTTTGTCTTTGTTACCGGCATGGATTTGGATGTCTGGCGCGGCGAATTCGCGGATCTTTTGGCGGCAACCGCCGCAGGGGGTGCAGATGACCTCACCGGGGCCGACAACGACGATTTCTGCGATTTGTGTATCGCCCCCGGTGACCATGGCGGCAATGGCAGAGGCTTCGGCGCAGATGCCCTCTGGATAGGCGGCGTTTTCTACGTTGCAGCCGACATAAATTTTGCCGCTCATGGTTCGCAGCGCTGCCCCTACCGGATGCTCGGAATAAGGCGCATGAGCCCGGCTGCGTACTTCGATCGCTTTTTCAAGAAGATCATCTTTTGACATGGGGGGTCTTGCCTCTTAGCGATCTCGAGTAAAGGGGATGCCGCTTGCCTTGGGCGCGTCAATCTTGCCGACAAATCCGGCGAGGACAACGACCGTGACAATATAGGGCAGCATCATGATGAATTGAACCGGCACCTCGCCAACGAAGGGGAGCGGGGTGCCCTGCAGTTGGCCTTGCAAGGCGTCGGCAAACGCAAAGAGCAGACAGGCGAGGAAGGTGGGTACTGGATACCAGCGGCCAAAGATCACCGCTGCCAGCGCGAGATAGCCTTTGCCAGCGGTCATGTCGCGCACGAAGCCGGCGGAAAGGCCGATCGAAAGAGCCGTGCCCGCAATGCCGCATAAGATGCCCGCGATGGTCATCGCGATGTATCTGAGCCGGTGCACAGAGATACCTGCTGCATCGACGGCGCCAGGATTTTCACCCACGGCCCGCAGGCGCAGGCCAAAACGGGTTTTGAAAAGCCCCCAGGCGCCCAGTGGCACCAGGGCGACTGCCAGATAGGTCAGGAGGTTGTGGCCGGAAATAACCTCGGCATAAATGGGCCCCAGCACAGGAACGTCCGAAAGCGCATTGGCAAAGGGAAGGTTGATGGATGTAAATCGCGCACCATCTTCTAGAATGGGTGTCTGACCATTGAGGTGGAACCAGGCATTGGCGAGCGTGGGGGCAAGGCCCGCCACGGCTATATTGATGGCCATGCCGGAGACGATCTGTTCGCCGCGCTGGGATATGGCGACAAAGCCGTGCACCAGAGCAAGACCGATGGAGGTCATGATGCCCGCCAATAAAGCCAGCCAGGGAGAGCCCGTAACGGCGGCAGTGGCGGCGGCGGCAAAAGCGGCGCCGAGCATCTTGCCCTCAAGGCCAATGTCGACAACGCCGGAGCGTTCCGCGTAAAGACCGGCCAGGGCGGCGAGCACCAGGGGTGCAGCCAGACGCAGGGCTGAGTCACAAAGTAAGAGGAGGGTGAAGAAGAGATCGCTCATCTCGCCGCCTCAATCTTCTTCGGATTGGCAAAGATCCGGTTGAGCGCCGGGCGGTACATATGTTCGAGCGCCCCGGCAAAGAGAATAACGAGACCCTGGATCATCACCACCAGATCGCGGGTGATGGCGGGCATTTCGAAAGCCATTTCCGCGCCGCCTTGATAAAGCGCGCCAAAGAGCAGGGCGGCGAGGATAATGCCGATGGGATTGTGGCGCCCCATAAAGGCAACTGCGATACCGACAAAGCCAAATCCGGACGTGAAATTGGTGACCAGTCGGTGCTGGACACCCAGGACCTCATTGAGCCCCATAAGACCTGCCATGGCGCCGGAAAGGATCATGGCAATCATGATGCCACGATTGGCGGAAATGCCGCCAAAGCGCGCGGCGGCAGGATTTTGCCCGACAACGCGCAGCTCATAACCCCATTTGGTTCGGTTCATGAAGACCCCGTAAAAGAGGCAAAGCAAGAGGGCGATGACAAAGGCCATATTGGCGGGACCTTCTGCCATGCCCAAAAAGGCAAAAACATCATGCAGAGGCATCAGCTGTGCGGCGGAGACAATGTCTTCGCTTTCGGTGGACTGCGCACCGGCGCGGCGCAAGGGGCCGACCAGCAGATAAGAGAGGAAAGCCGCGGCAATGAAATTGAACATGATCGTGGTGATCACAATGTGGCTGCCCCGTTTGGCGAGCAGCCAGGCTGGGATGGCGGCCCATAAGGCGCCAAGTGCGGCGCCGAAAATGATGCAAAGCGGTATCAGGAGCAAGCCGGGCAGATCTTTGAACAAGAGTGCGGCGATGAGAATGCCAATGCCGCCGAGAACCGCCTGACCCTCGCCGCCAATGTTAAAAAGGCCGCAGCGATAGGCAAAGGACACTGCCAGACCGGTGAAAATGAAATTGGTGGTGTAATAGAGTGTATAGGAAATGGCCTCGCCATAACCAAAGGCGCCGGAGACCATGAGGCTCATGGCCTCGAAGGGATCTTCGCCCAAAACCCAGATCACGAGACCGGAGATGACAAGCGCCGTTAATAGATTGAGGGCGGGGATAAGGCCCACATCCACAAGGCGCGGCAGATCGGTTGGGGCGCGGGTGCTCATGAGGCCTCTTTCTCATAACGGCCTGCCATCATGAGGCCGATGTCAGTTTCGGTGAGGTCTTCAGGTCGGCCGGTACCGGTGATGCGTCCGTCGCAGAGCACGATAATGCGGTCAGAAAGGGTCATGATTTCTTCCAGTTCAGAGGAAACCATCAAAATCGCCCGGCCCTTGTTGCGCATTTCGACAAGGCGGGAATGAATGAAGGCGATGGCGCCAATATCCACGCCTCGGGTCGGCTGGCCGACAATGAGAAGATCGGGCTCTTGCGCCATTTCCCGCGCCATGACGAGCTTTTGCTGATTGCCGCCAGAGAAATTCTTGAGCGGCAGGTCCGGGGTGGGTGGGCGGACATCAAAGTCATCCATGAGGGACTGGCAATGAGCGCGCACCTTGCCGGGATCAAGGAAGATGCCCTGGTAAAAGCTTTCCCGTCCCTGATAGCCGAGAATGGTGTTTTCCGCCGCTGTCATAGGACCGACCATGCCAAAGCGGTGGCGGTCTTCCGCCACATGACCCATGCCATTGCCGCGCAGTTTTTCGGCATCGGCGGCGCGGTTCTTTTTGGCGACTTTCAGGTCCGTATAAATCACAGATCCACCTGAAGGGGCGCGCATGCCGGTGATGATCTCCAAAAGCTCGCTTTGACCATTGCCGGAAACCCCGGCAATGCCAAGGATTTCGCCGCCGTGAACATCAAAGCTGACGCCATTGAGGCGCGTCTTGCCAGTGTCATCTTCCGCATAAAGATTATCGACACGCAAGATGCGGCGATGAGCTTCAGTGAGCTCTTTATTGACTTCGCGGATGATGGTGCGGCCAACCATTTCCTCTGCCAGTTCGTTTTCGTTGGTAAGGGAAGTCTTGAAGGTTTTGGTAATCGTGCCTGCGCGCATGACCGACACATTGTCGGTGATGCCCATGATCTCGCCCAATTTATGGGTGATGAGCAGGACGGTTTTTCCTTCGCCGCGCAGGGTTTTGATGACTTCAAAGAGCGCGGCGGTTTCCTGGGGCGTTAGCACGCCGGTGGGCTCGTCCAGGATCAGCGTTTCGGCGCCGCGATAAAGCGCTTTGAGGATCTCGACACGCTGCAACGTCCCGACAGGAAGATCAGCAACAAGGGCGTCCAAGTCGACCGCCAGACCATAGGTCTCTTCGATTTTGAGGAGCTTATCGCGGGCGCTTGCCAGCGTTGGGGCCATGCGTCGATCGCTTTCAAAGCCGAGCACGATGTTCTCGATGACGGTGAAGGTGTCGACCAGCATGAAATGTTGGTGCACCATGCCAAGGCCTTTGCGGATGGCTTCAACCGGGCCTTTAAATGAGACCTCCTTGCCATCGACTTTTATGGTTCCATGGTCCGGCGCATGAAAGCCGTAGAGCATGTTCATCAATGTGGATTTGCCCGCGCCGTTTTCGCCGACCAGTCCGTGGATGGTGCCTTTTGCGACCTGCAGGGTCACGTCACGGTTCGCTTGAACCGCGCCAAAACGTTTAGAGATAGAGAGGGCCTCAATCGCGTACATCAGCGAATCATAAGGCTTTTGCGCCACACAAACAATTGCCGAACAGTCTATTCGCCGAGGGTGATTTCACCGGCGATGATCATCCGCTTCGCCTCTTCCACACGGGCCGTCATTTCGTCTGTGATCAGAGCGGCATTGTGTTCATCGACGGCATAATCGACGCCATCCTCGGCGAGACCGCGCACCGCATTACCAGGCGCCCAGGTGCCGTCGGAGGCAGCCAGCATGCTTTCGTAAACCACAACATCAACGCGCTTGACCATGGAGGTGAGCACGGTGCCTGGCGCGATGTGGTTCTGGTTGGAATCGACGCCAATGGCATATTGCTGAGCTTCCTTGGCGGCCTGAATGACCCCAAGACCGGTGGGGCCGGCAGCGGAATAGATGACGTCAACACCACGGGCAAATTGAGAGCGCGCCAGCTCACCGCCGCGGATCGGATCGTTCCAGGCGGTTGGGGTGGCGCCGACAAAGTTTTCCATGATCTTGATATCCGGATTGACCGAGCGGGCACCTTGTGTGTAACCGGCGCCAAACTTGCGGATGAGAGGGATATCCATGCCGCCAATAAATCCGATGGATCCGCTCTCGGACTTCATGGCGGCGATCATGCCGACCAGATAGGAGCCTTCGTCTTCGCGGAAGGAAACCGACTGCACATTTGGCAGGTTGATATTGGCGTCGACGGCGGTGAAATGAACATCAGGGAATTCCGGGGCGACTTTTTCAAGAGGCGTTTGATAGGCGATGCCAATGGCCAGGACCAGCGGCGCGCCTTTGCGGGCAAAGCGTTTGAGGGCCTGCTCCATCTGCGCTTCATTGGTGGGCTCGAAATCCTTGTAAGTGTTTCCGGTCTCGATGCGATAGCGCTCGGCACCTGAGTAAGCGGCCTCGTTGAAGGATTTATCGAATTTGCCGCCCAGATCATAGATCAGGACCGGTTCGGAGGTGGCCAGCGCAGCGCCAGAACCCCAGGTCATCAGGCTCAGGGCGGCGGCAATAAGGATGGATTTCTTCACTGGATTTCTCCCCTTTTTTCGATCCCAACAAACCTCTATAAGCCTCAGTTTGACCGGTCGGTCAAGTTTGTGTTTGATGCGGTTCTGCCCTAGGCTTGGGGCAACGATTCTTGAGGTGTTTTGGGGCAAGTGAGGCCGACTGATTGGCGCCCTTTGCTTCCCCATGAGGGCATATAAAATGGACAATAGTGTGGCTGCGGCAGCCGAGCCTGCCGCCCGATCTGATTTTCTACATCTTGTTGACCACCCGCTGATCCAGCACAAGCTGACCAAGCTTCGCGATATCAGCACCAGCACCATGAAATTTCGGCAGCTGATGCGGGAAATCGGCTTTTTGATGGCTTATGAAGCGACCAGAGACCAAAAACTGGAAACGCGCACCATTCAAACGCCCATTTGCGAGATGGACGCGCCGGTGCTGTCGGGCAAGAAAATGTGCTTCGTTTCCGTGCTGCGCGCCGGTGAAGGGCTCCTTTATGGGCTCCTGGAGCTGGTGCCCTCGGCGCGGGTGGCCCATGTGGGGCTGAAACGCAATCCGGAGACCCTGCAGGCGGATGAATATTATTTCAATGCGCCCAAGGATATGGCCGAGCGTTGCTGCATTGTGGTGGATCCCATGTTGGCAACCGGGGGGTCGGCGGCCGATGCGGTGGCGGCGATCAAGCAGCGCGGCGCCAAGAATATCAAAATGCTGGCGGTGCTGGCGGCACCAGAAGGCATTGAGGCCTTCCACAAAGAGCATCCGGATGTGGAGATCTTCGTGGCGGCGATTGACGAAAAACTCAATGAACATGGTTACATTGTCCCCGGTCTTGGGGATGCGGGCGACCGCCTGTTTGGGACTAAAGTGGAGCACTAGAGGTGACAGAATTTTCTTCGAAGGTTTTCATCCGCGCGCAGCAGCTTTTGGAAGACAGTTTTCGGCTGGGCTTCAAGATTCTTGAGAGCGACTTTCGGCCGCGCTTTATCATCGGTGTCTGGCGCGGCGGCGCGCCGACCGGGATTGCCATTCAGGAGCTTTTGGACTTTTACGGGGTGGAGACAGACCACATCTCCATCCGCACCTCTTCCTATGTGGGCATGGAGCAGCAAAAAACCGTGCGCGTGCATGGGCTCGACTACATTCTTAATAATGTAAACGCGGAAGACGACCTCTTGATCGTCGATGATGTGTTTGATTCTGGGCGGTCGATTGAAGCGATTGTTGAAACGCTACAGGAAAAGAGCCGCCGCAATATGCCCGAACGGGTTCGCATTGCGACGGTTTATTACAAGCCTCTGCGTAACAAGACGAAGCTTGCGCCAGACTTTTTCCTGCATGAAACCGATGAATGGCTGGTGTTTCCGCATGAGCTTCATGGGCTGACCATGGAAGAGATCCGGCAGCATAAGGGCTTGTCGCTTGATTTTCCTGAGCCGGTTTCAGAAAAATCAAAAGTGCGCCGGGAGGCGTAAAATTTCATGGCAATTTATCATGACTGCGCGGATCACATCCGCGAAAAGCTTGCGGGCGCGCCGCCCAAGCGAGCCTTTATCCTGGGCTCTGGGCTCGGAGATCTGGCAGACAGCATCGAGGTGGAGGCTGAGTTTTCCTATGGTGATTTGCCGGGATTTCCGGTGCCGACCGTGGAAGGTCATGCCGGACGCATGGTGATCGGGGCGCTGAATGGCGCGCGCGTGATCTGTCTGCAGGGCCGGGCGCATCTTTATGAAGGGCACCCGGTTGAGCTCGTTACCAATATTGTGCGGACTTTGTCATGCCTGGGTGTGGAAGAGCTCATTATCACCAATGCGGCGGGGTCCATGAATGTAGAAGCGGTACCGGGCTCTTTGATGCTGATTACCGATCACATTAATTATACCGGCATCAATCCGCTCATCGGGGCGAATGACGATGATTTCGGACCGCGGTTTCCGGATATGACTCACGCCTATCACCCGGATGTACAGGCGGCGCTCAGGTCCGCCGCGGCTTCGTGCGATGTGACCTTGCATGAAGGCGTCTATCTCTGGGTGACCGGGCCAAGCTTTGAAACACCGGCTGAGATCCGCGCCTTTATCGCCATGGGGGCGACAGCGGTGGGCATGTCGACAGTGCCGGAATGTATTGTCGCGGTGCACGCTGGCATGAAAGTGGGCTGTATTTCGACGATTACCAATTTGGCCGCTGGCATGTCGGCGGTGCCGCTCACCCATGAGGAAACGCTTTCAGAAGCGGCCAAGGGTGCGCAGGATTTAAAGCAAATCCTCATGCATTATGTGGTGGCCCACCCGATCTAGTGGATCGGCTCTAATCAAGTGGTCGAGGCCATTGGCTCATTCCATTTTCAAAAGCTTGAAAGCGCGTGTCCAGTTTGGCGCGCGCTTTTGCTTTGTCCTCGGGGGCGAGGAAGGAATGGTCGATTGAATTATAAGAGAGGGTTTTTAGTTCCTTGTAGCTCAGGCCATAGGTTTCAACCGCGCGCTGATACTCATGGGTCAGGTCAATGCGTGAGACACCCTCGTCATCGGTGGAGAGGGCGAGCGGTACGCCCGCGCTGCGATAAAGATTGAAGGGATGATCGTTCCCCGCCACGCCGAGGATGACATCGTTAGAGGTGAGGTTAATCTCAACCATGATGTTTTCGTCGCGCATTTTGTTGAGCAGGCGCGGCATGTCACGCTCATACATAACGTCGATGCCGTGACCGATGCGCTTGGCATGGCCGATTTCGATGGCCTGCCAGATGTGGAACTTCAAATCACTCGGGGGGACCAAGCCCAAGGTGAGTTCGCCGGCATGGAGGGAGACATTGATCGGGCCTTTTTTGCGCCAGAGATAGTCAATCATTTCCATGTTGAGGGTGTAGTTGCGGATGGCGGTGGGGTCGTCTTCGGGGGCGACCAGATTGATGCCGACCACGCGGGGGTCGGACTGAGAAAGTTCAAATCCGAGCATGAAGCCGGCAAAGGTGCCTGAGAGGGGGCCGGTGCGGATCACCTGATAGAGAAAGCGGATTTCCACCTCGCAGCCGGGGTCCGGCGCTTCGGTATCGCAGGCGAGCAGGGTGCGGCGACGGGTCTCGGCCTGGGTGATCTGCGCCTTGGCATTGGCGACAATTGCGTCCCAATTTGCCCCGAGGGGCCCCGCCTGGAGTTTTTGATACATCGTGTCCAGATCGCCTTCCCAAGGGGTTTGCATGGCATAGCCATAAAGCTCACGCCGGTTGAGAGATTCCATGAGCTCCAGATAGACCTCGTTTTGACGACCGGCGCGCGCAGAGACATCGGCCAGGGCATCGCCAAAGCGATCCGGGGCAGCATCCATTTTGGCAAAGGTGGCGAAGAACTGGTCGTGGCCTGACCACCCAGGCGAGGGCACATAGGAGCGCAGTGAGAGGGAATCGATGAGCTCGTCGGTGTGGACGCTATCGGCGGCGACCGCGCCGGCGTCCTTGAGGTTCATGGCCGCGCAGGACTTGCCAGGCTCAGGTGACAGGAGCGCGTCGCGGTCTATGTCTACACAAAGACCATCTGCGGCGGCCCATTTCAGCATGCGTTCGGCATAGACCGCGCCGGACAGATGACTGTGGAGATCGGCGCCTTTGGGAAACTCCGTCAGGAAGGCCCGCAGGAAAGCGGGCTCGTGGCGCACGCTGTTTAAGTATCGCGCGGCCTCGCGCTCAGAAGCCTGAGCCGAGGCGAAGGTCGCGCCAACAAGACCGACGGTGATGAGGATAAGACGCAGCATGGGGCTCTCCTTTGAGTGACCCAGGCATTTTCGACCTCTCTTGATGTCCTGGCAAGAGGGCAAAAAAAAGAGGCGGCCCGAAGGCCGCCTCCCAAATTGTTGGTCTAAGAGTGTTTCTTAGAATTCGTACTTGATACCGAACTGAACTTTCCAGACCGAAGCACCCAGTGCTGTGGAGAAGTTCGGGTGGTTGCCCTTTACCGCATTCTGATTGAAGTCGGTGTAGTGGTATTGAGTACCGTCATACCAGACATCTACAAGCGGAACCACATAATGGAAGGTGTCATACTCGTACAGACCCCATTCGTCGTTCAGCATGTTGCCGATGTTTTCGATGTTGACCATGAAGATCGTGCGGTCCTGCGGACGGATGCCCGGCAGTTCCTGGCTGAATTTCAGGTCAAAGCGGGTGTAGTCCGGAGATTCAAAGGCGTTCCGCGGTGCGATCTTGCCTTTGTACTTCTTCAGCTCAGAGCTGTTGACGTAGTCCATCAAATCCAGTGCGTCGCCGCTCCATACTACATTCGGATCTGCTGCGTCTGTCGGAACATAGAGCAGATGACGATCGCGGGAGTATTGCGAGTCACCAAGGAAGTTAAATCCTTCATCAAATGTGTAGGAGAACGGTTGACCGGTACGATATTCACCAAAGAGCGTGACGTTGGTGAGGTAGTCACCAAAGAAGGCGCGCTCATAGGAGAGGTTCATGGTCACACGGTGTTCACGCTCGTAGTTAGAGGTTGCCACTGACGGATTGTTCGGGTCCGTTGTAGCAAACTTACCAAGGTTCGAGGTGGACGTGGAGCTGGTGCCCGGGTTCAGGTCTTCAATGTCCTGATGCGCGTAGGAGACATAGAGGTCCCAACCGCTTTCCCAGGATTTGTCGACACTGAAGGTGTAAACGGCACCGCCGCCGCCAGAACCATTGGTGAGCATGATGTCCTGACCCGAAAGGTTGGAGTATTCCGGACGACCATCGAAGACCGTACCGATTTGAACCATAGAGAGGTCCTGCCAGTTGATCGGGTCCCGCTCATCGGTAAACAAGGCGTCGAAAGTGAAGTTCCAGTCAGAACCAAGCCATTCGCCAAGGTCCGCAGCAAAATCAAGCCCAAGGCTCATCTTCCACTGTGACGGAATTTCAAAGTTCGGATCCAGAAGGTCCACGTTGCCGTCACCTGCAGCCATGGCTCCAGTGACACAAGCCGGAAGGTCAAAGCCCGGGTTTACCGGATCCAGTGTGTCATTCAGGGTGCCGCAACCGCCCGGGTAGTTCACAACGGTTACACCGTCATTGGTGTAGGTGTTGGAAATCCAAACGTTCGGATTACCGCCTGAGAAGAGGCCAACGCCCCCACGCAGGACTACATCATGAATGCGATCCATGTTGAATGGATTGCCCATGGCGTAGTTGAAGCCAACGCGCGGCATAAAGATGTCCATGCCATCAATCGTGTGATTGTTGGCAAAGCCGTATGTGGCCATGAAGTTGGCATTGAAGTCCGGCCGATCGGCTGCTTCGTAACGCTCATAACGAACACCGGCTTCGACGGTCAGATTGTCTGAAATATCCCATGTGTCCATGATGAACAGGGCATCGGTCAGATAATCAAACTCAGCGGCGCCGTCATTGGCGTCGTTGGTGTAAGCATTGGTGTATTCAAACGCGTCAACAATACCATTCTGGAAGTCTGCGATAGAGGCAAACTCATAGTGACCGGCACTGTTTGGCACGAAGAGGTTAAAGACCTCAAGGGCTTCACGTTCCCAACCAAAGGCAAGATTGTGGTCGCCCATGGTATAAATGCCTTTGACCTTGAACTGCCAGGTGGTGTTCTGGAGCGCATTGGCGTGGCGGAAACGGTCGGGACCGATATGAACGGTGCCGCCATCAGAGGTGATGATTTCCATCCAGGCAAAGTCCGTACCCTTGGTCGGATCCTGAGCGGTAATCACGTCTTTCTTGGCAATCTTGATTTCCGTCGAGAAGTTATCTGTCCAGTCTGAGTAGAGGTGACCGGTGTAGACATCGAGCTTTTCGGTTTTGACATACCAGTTAGACGACAAGCCCAGGTTGGAAGAACCAAAGGTGTTTTGCGGGTTGATCTCGTTACCTTCATTGAACTGGTAAGAGAACGATGCCCGGTGCATGTCGGAAATGTTCCAGTCCAGCTTGGCGAAGATTTTTTCGTCTTCTTCAACCAGATCTGCAATGTCATATCCACCAGGATCGAAGCCGTAAACGGACTGCGAAATGGAGATGATGTCGTTGACGTCGGCAAGAGAAACATTGCCAATTTCATTGGCTTTGCCCGAACCGGCGGGGCCGTATTCTGAAGGCTCGGTGCCTTCAAAGAAGTCATAGCCCAGTGAGAAGAAGAGTTTGTCTTTAATGATCGGGCCGGAGATGACGCCGCCATAGACTTTTTCTTCGAAGGTGTCGAGGCCTGCGCCTTTAGCGGTTTCACCGGTGTATTCTTCGTCGCGCTTGTAATAGTAAAGCGAGCCGTGGAAATCATTGGTACCGGATTTGGTGACCGCGTTCAGGGTTGCGCCCTTGAACCCACCGTATTCAACGGAGAACGGTGAGGACAGAACGGAAACCTGCTCAACCATGTCGATGGAGACAGGCGAACGCTGTGTCGGGTAACCACCGTTGTTGAGACCGAAGTCGTCGTTCACTTTCACACCGTCAACGGTGAAAGAGTTGTAACGGTTGTTGGAACCAGCCACAGAAACCGCGTCCGAATTGGTCGGGTCGATGTAAACCAGCGGATCCTTACGGATCGTGTCTTTCAGGTCGCGGCCGATCGACGGAGCGAGCGCGATGTCGCGTGCGCCATAGGTCGAGGACGGACCGGTTGCGATGCCGCCTGCACCCAGTTGCTGAGCGGTGACGGTGATTTCATCAACATCGCCGGCAGCTGCCAGAGTGGCATTGAGGTCAAACGGACGGTCAAGATCCAAATAAACATCAGACACAACCAGCGACTGATAACCAGCTGCCGATACGGAAACCGTGTAAGGCCCCCCGACACGCAGACCGGAGAGGCTGAAGCCGCCCGCTGCATTCGAGGTTACGGTTTTGGATGTGCCTGACGGCGTGTGTACGACGCGTACTGTCGCGCCGGAGATTGCCTGACCGTCAGGTCCAGCAACCGAACCGCCCATGCGCGCGGTAATTTCCTGCGCGATGACGGGTACAGTTAGAGCAGCGGACAGCGCCAGGGCTGAAACGGCTGTTCTAGACAGAAATGAAGGAAACATTTTACCCCCTGCCAATTCTTCTTTCGGGTTTCAAGGATCGGCTTTGGCCCTGGATTGTCGGACCGCAACCTGGTTGCAACGTGCAACTCCCCAAGGATCGCTGTCGCCGACAAAAAGTCGGCTATTACGACTCTGAGGATTAAGGGGATAGTAAACGAATTTTAACTGTCGATGAACGTGCGCGTATTTGTGGCGCGATCTAATGAATCGCAGTTTTCTGCGGTTTTGGCGTTGCAGGAAAGCATCACTTGGAGTGAATCTCAGGGGAAACTGGCCGTTTGGACAGGAATATTTCCAAAAGCCTTTAGAAGCTGTCGAAAATTCGTCCGTATAGAATCCAAAATGGCACTCGGTTTAGCCGGATTTTACGAGCACGGGGCTGTAGAGTTTTTCCATAAAATGCTTACGGCAAAGGGCGATATAACGGTCGTTGCCGCCGATTTCGGTCTGAGCCCCGTCACGCACGGCGTTGCCATGCTCATCAATCCTGAGGTTCATCGTGGCTTTGGCGCCGCAGGTGCAGATGGTCTTGAGCTCCTCCAGGATGTCGGCGATGGCAAGGAGGTGTTTTGAGCCTTCAAAAAGCTCCGCCTGGAAATCGGTGCGCAGGCCATAGGCGAGAACCGGAATGTTGAGCGAATCACAGACCGAGGCGAGCTGGAAGACCTGTTCTTTTTTCAGGAACTGAGCCTCATCGACAAAAATACAATGAATGGGCCTGGTGCGCAGTTCTTCGGTCACTTCGGCGAAAAGATTGGTTTCGTCCGAAAAAGTGTGTGCGCCGGCTTCCAGACCAATACGCGAGGCAATCTTTTGTTCGCCAAAGCGCTTGTCGAGATCTGCGGTGAACAGAAGCGTGTTCATGCCGCGCTCCTGATAATTGAAGCTCGACTGAAGCAGGGTCGTGGATTTGCCCGCATTCATGGCGGAGTAATAGAAGTAGAGCTTGGCCATGGGCGCGCCGGTCCTGATGTGGCGATGTTTTCGGGATTCTCACTATAGGAAGATTTTGAACGGCGAAAAGTCTCCTCTGCGGTTTTCCCCATGTGATTTTTTCCCAGTGTTTTGTGGATAGCCCATTTGGGCTTTGACGGGCGGGGCGGAGCTCAGGCACAGTTCGGGCAAAAGACCAACAAATTCAGCGAGGAAACCAGCCATGTCATCACTTCTGGACATCACCCAAAACGGCCATGTGCGCACCATTCGGCTTAACCGACCGGAAAAGAAAAATGCGCTCAGCCAGGAATTTGCCTGGGGCATCATTGAAGCGGTTGAGGCGGCTGCGCGGGACGATGAGACCTGGGTGATTGCGCTCACCGGAACCGACGATGCCTTCTGTGCCGGGCTTGATCTCAGCCCGGAAAACAAGGATTTTTCACCGCTGACGGACCAGGAAACCTTTTTGGATGACATTGGCTGGGTTGGTCGTTTTCCGCTGGTGCTGCGCGAAATCTGCGAAAAGCCTGTTGTGGCGGGGGTGAACGGCGTGGCGGTGGGCGCCGGTCTGTCGCTCGCCATGTCAGCGGATATGCGCATAGTCGCCCAATCAGCACGGCTCATGGCGGGCTATACCCGCATTGGCGGCTCGCCGGATGGCGGGCTCTCCTGGACGCTCGGCCAGGCGCTCGGCTATGAGGGCGCGATGCGTTTCATGCTGGAAAACAGAACCGTCAATGGTGAAGAAGCGGTGGCGCTGGGCATGGCCGGTGAAGTGGTCGAGGACGACGCGCTTGCGGCGCGGCTTGAAGACTATTGCCAGGCGCTCGCCAAGTGGTCACCGATTACCACCCGGGCGGCGAAGCGCGTCATTGGAAGGGCCACGCGCCATCTGGACCTTGAAGCGCATGTACGCCTTGAGCTTTCCACCATCCGGCGGTGCTTTGGCAGCGAGGATGCGAAAGAGGCGCGCAAAGCTTTCTTTGAAAAGCGCGCGCCTCAGTTCAAGGGTCGGTAGTTCTTAGAGGTTACTTTTTCGCTTTGGCGCGTTTGGCTTGTTCGGCCTCAACATCCTTAAGTGTGTCCTTGATGGCGCTTTCGGCGCCGTCGAGGGAGGCTTCAGCGGCTTTCAGAGCGGCTTCGGCAATGGCCAGGCTTTCTTCATGCTCAAGCTCTTCCTTGATTTCGATGCGGGCTTCCTTGATTTCCTCAAGCCCCTCTTTCAGTTCTTTGTTGACCTCGGCAAGTTCCTCATCGCTGAGATCCTCAATATCGCGGTGGTCGCCAAAATTGATGGTGAAGGTGTGATGGTCGTCGTGGTTGCAATCTTTGGCGAGAGAGGGTGTTGTCAGGGCGAGCGCGCCGAAAAGGGTCGCAGCCAGAAAGGTTTTGGTCAGTTGCATGATTTGGGTCTCCTTGCAGAGCAATGCTCTTTGTTGGGGGCAAATGATGATGGCAGCGGAGCACGCAGGTGACCGGTGCGTCTGTTAAGGGGTTTGCAATTTTGCAGGAGAATTCGACCTTACTTTTGACACATCCTCGGCTAAACTGAGCTCAAATCTGAATGAGTCCGGCGGTTTTGCGGGACCAAAGAGGGGCTAGTTATGAGCGACAAGGAAGTTCAGGCATCGCAGGAAAGCGGGCTGTTTGCGCCAGGAAATGTTGAGCGTTTTGGCTGGGGGCTTTTGCTGGTTTTTGCCGGCATTGTCTATTATGCCGATGCCTTGCATACCATCCGCGATGCCTGGGATTATCTGGCTCCTTACGGCGGCGGGTTCCTGCTCGTTTATTGGTCCCTTGCCAGGTTGATGGGCAAGAGCCTTTCCTATTGGATGCTTGCGACTGGGGCGATTGTGTTCATCGCCTGGGTGCTGGAGCGTTGGGATCTGCGACTTGAATATTGGCCGCTGCTGCTGATCATCCTCGGTGTGGCGCTGCTGATCAAGGCGATCACCAATAATCGGCCGGACTAACACTCCACCACATTGACGGCGAGGCCGCCTTGCGAGGTCTCTTTGTATTTCGTGCCCATATCGAGGCCGGTTTGACGCATGGTCTCAATCACCTTGTCGAGGGAGACCATATGCTTGCCGGTGCCGAGCAGGGCGAGCCGTGCGGCGTTAATGGCCTTGGTGGCGCCCATGGCGTTGCGTTCAATGCAAGGCACTTGAACCAGGCCAGCAACGGGGTCGCAGGTTAGACCCAGATTATGCTCCATGCCGATTTCAGCGGCGTTCTCAATCTGCTCATTGGTGCCGCCGAGGGCCGCAGCAAGACCCGCGGCTGCCATCGAACAGGCCACGCCCACTTCGCCCTGACAGCCCACTTCCGCGCCGGAGATCGAGGCGCGTTTTTTGTAAATCACCCCGATGGCGGCGGCGGTCAGGAGGAAATCCTCGACGCCTTTTTTTGAGGCGCTGGAGCAAAAGCGTTCATAATAAGCGATGACGGCGGGAATGACGCCGGCTGCGCCGTTGGTGGGAGCGGTAACGACGCGTCCGCCAGAGGCGTTTTCTTCGCTGACGGCCAAAGCAAATAGGTTGATCCAGTCGAGGGTGGTCAATGGATCTTTCAGGGCGCGTTCGGGTTGGGATTTGAGGCGCTCGAAATGGGCCTTGGCGCGGCGCGGCACTTTCAGACGGCCCGGCAAGATCCCCTCTTGGGCGCAGCCACGCTCAATACACTGGCTCATGCAGTCATGCACCTCATGCAGATAGGCGAGGGTCTCTTCTTCCGAGCGCCAGGCGCTTTCATTGGCCAGCATGACCTCAGCGATGGTTTTGCCAGACTGTTCGGCCATCTCGAGTAGCTCGTCCCCGCAGGTGAAAGGGTGTGGCAGTTTCAGGTTGTGGCCCGAGGTTTGTGCTGCGGCGCTCTCTCCCTTGGCGAGAACAAATCCTCCGCCAACGGAATAAAACTCCATATCAAAGATCGGGCCGGCTTCAGACAGGGCGGTGAAGCGCATCCCGTTAGGGTGTTCGTCCAGAACCTCGTCGAAATTAAAACGGATGTGGTCTGCAGGGACAAACCTGATGTCCTTTTTTCCTCCGAGCAATAAGGTGGACGTGTCCTCGGCGCGTGTGGCAATGGCCGCGAAATCCTCAGGTGAGGTGCGCTCTGGCCGGTTTCCGGCAAGTCCGGCCAGGATGGCCTTGTCGGTGCCGTGCCCTATACCGGTCAGGGCCAGGGATCCAAAGAGATCGGCGATGATGCGCGTCGTGGCTTCAAAACCTCCTGCATTTTCCAGTTCGCTCACAAAGCGCGCGGCGGCGCGCATGGGGCCAACAGTATGCGAGCTTGAGGGGCCAATGCCGATGGTAAAAAGATCTGCAAAGGACAGATTGATGTCGCGGTCGCGCATGGGGGGCTTTTCTCTTACTGGCCAGTGAAGTTGCCGGGACGGCGCTCGGAGACAGCGCGGACGCCCTCCTGATGATCTTCTGTTTTAAAGAGCCAATCTTGCTCCTTGAACTCATGGTTGGTCTGGGCAAGGACGGCCTTTGCCAGATCGCCGCGCAGGGTGGCGCGGGTGGATTGCACCGCCAAAGGTGCGCCTTCAGCAATTTCTGCGGCCAGCGCGATGGCGCGGGCACGGACCTCCGCCAGCGGTACCATCTCATCAAGCAATCCAATTTTGAGCGCTTCTTCGCCGCCAATGCGCCGCCCGGTATAAAAGAGCAAGCTGGCGTTTTGCAGGCCGATGAGGCGGGGCAGGGTGTGCGTGAGACCAAAGCCGGGGTGAATGCCCAGCTTGACGAAGTTGGCCGCAAAGCGGCTCTCCGCGCAGCCGACCCGGAAGTCTGGCACCAGCGCCAATCCCAGCCCGCCGCCAATGGCCGCCCCTTGAATGGCGCCGATGATCGGCTTCTTGCAGGCGAAAAGGCGCACGGCTTCTGTGTAGAGGGGGTTGGCGTCGATGGTGCCGGCCTTGCCCGTGTCCTCGCGGGCAGAAAAATCTGCGCCAGCACAAAAGCTTTTACCTTCCGAGCAGAGCACGAGTGCGCGGCACTCTGAATTTTCATCCAACGCCTCAAAGGCATCGGCCAGATTGCGAATCAGATTGTGATCGAAAAAATTATGGGGCCCACGTTTGATTTCAACCGTTGCAACGTGATTGTCGAGAGTGACTTCTGCGTCACCGTAAGACTTGGTCATGGAGTTTCCTGCCTAAATAAAATCATCGCCCACGTAAGGGTTGGTTTGCCGTTCCCGGCCAAAGGTCGAAAGCGGCCCGTGCCCGGAAATGAAGGTTGTGTCATTGCCGAGGGGCCAGAGTTTTTCGGTGATCGATTTGATGAGCTCGGCATGATTGCCGCGCGGGAAATCCGTGCGTCCCACAGAGCCCTGGAACAGGACGTCGCCGACCAGCGCCAGTTTGCTTTCCTTGTTGTGCAGCACCACATGGCCGGGTGTGTGGCCCGGGCAATGAAAGACGTCGAGTGTCAAATTGCCAACAGTGACCTGATCTCCATTGTGGAGCCAGCGATTCGGCGTGAAGTTACGGGCATCGGCGATGCCATATTTTTGACCCTGGGTTGCCAGTTCGCTGATCAGGAATTGGTCTTCTTCATGCGGGCCTTCAATAGGCACGCCATGGGCTTCGGCCAGTGCCGCAGCGCCTCCGGCGTGATCCATGTGTCCGTGGGTAATGAGGACTTTTTCCAGCGTCACGCCTTGTTCCGCGATGGCCTGCTCAATGCGGGCCAAATCTCCGCCGGGATCGACCACGGCGCCCTTCATGGTTTCCGTGCACCAAAGCAGGGTGCAGTTCTGCTGGAAGGGGGTCACCGGGATAATGAATGCTTTTAAGGCCACGGGCGCGGGTCTCTCCTCAAGGGTGGTTTCTTGAGGGGCGACTATAAGCGGGCGGGCGCGGCTTTTAAAGCGTTCAAATCAGGGGAGAGCGGTCAATCGGCTGTGATTTCCCGCACGTGGGCGGTAAAGGTGGGGACCCCATGCACATGGACGGCTGTGATGGAGGCATGCACGGGAAAAACCTCTCCGTTTTTGCGCTTGCCAAAGACCCGGCCGCGCTCCGTCATCAGGCGCGAAGGCTCCTTTGATTTCCCGAAATCCGCAACGTGATCATGGTGTCCGGCTTTCTGACCGTCCGGAAGCAAAATGTCGATGGATTGGCCGAGGACCTCTTCCGCCGGATAGCCGAACATTTTTTCTGCCTTCAGGTTGAAGAAAGTAATCTTTTGATCCGCATCGATGGAAATAATTCCGTCTTCGGCGATCTGCAGGATGCGAGTGGCTTTCAGGTGCTCGTCCCGGAAGTGGGCCTGTTCGGCGCGCTGGCCTGACACATCGCGGAAAGTGATGATGTAAACTTCCTGGCCATCGTTGTTGGCCGCGGCAACGCGCACACTGAAAGGCAGTTCGCGGCCGTCCTTGGTGAGGCCAATCAGGTCAAGGTGTCGTGATTGCATGTCGTCATCTTCATGGGCCCAACGCTGCAGCCATTTCACCGGATCGGCCCGGCGATCCTCCCGGCGCGGCACCAGCACGGTGATCGGCTGACCTTTGAGCTCGGCGGGTGTGTAGCCGGTCAGGCGCTCGGTTCCGGGATTGGTGTAGAGAATTGTGCCATCAGGCTCAGAAACGATAAGGGCCTCTGGAATGCCCAGGACGATGGATTTGAAGAAGTCGATGGTGTCCGCGCTCATGCTTTTGCCCTTTGCGACCTTGCATAAATGTCGGGTTGAGAGTGAATAGGAGAGGGGCGGGTGTCAATGCGACATCCCGCCCCCTTTTTGGCTTGATCGGCAAGCGATCACCCCAGTTGATCTCACTGCCGGCCAAGCAAACCGTTACTCAGCCGCTGCGATTTCTTCAAGAACCGCCTGGTCTGATTTGCCGTCTTCCATCTTGTTGAGGACGGTGGTGTCTTCCCAGATCGGGATGCCGGCTTCCTCATATTTTGGACGGATGGCATCGGTGATGAGGCCTACCCGTGACAGAGCGGGCATCATGAGGTCTTTGACCGAGTGGATCTGACCGGGAGGTGTTACGTCAAATTGACCTTCTTCCTGAGCTTCCTTGATGGAGCCAAAGAAATCGGTCGGATCGATGTCGCAGTTTTCAAGCACCATCATGAAGCCTGGATCCGTGTCGGAAGCGCCTGTGCCGCCTGCGGTGGCGGTCAGCAAATGCTTGACGGCTTCAAAGGCAAACTCAGCACATTCCTCGATGTCATCTTGATGCATGGTCTTAAAGACCGGGCCCAGGAAGGCATGACCGAAGGATACGTGACGGCTTTCGTCGCGCATGACGTTGAAGGTAATGCCTTTCAGAAGCGGACAGGATGTTGTGCGGTACATGTTGTTAAAGGCGCCGAGGGCCAGGCCTTCGACAATCATGTTCATGCCGATCATGACCTTTTGATATTTGTCGGACTGAAGGGTCAAGTCGATCAGTGCCTTGAGCCAGGGCGACATGGGATAGGTCATGGCGATCTTCTTGCAGTATTTTGCATAGACTTCCACGTGACGGGCTTCGTCCATGGTTTGCGTGGCTGCATAAAGTTTGGCGCCGCTGTCCGGTACCGAGTGGGTTACCGTGGCTGCGGTCATCAGAGCGCCCTGTTCACCGTGCAGGAACTGGGAGAGCAACTGCGCAGTGGAATGCGCCATGAATTTTTCCTGCTGGCTCTTGTTCAGCTTTTTGAAGAAGGACATGTTGGCATAAATGCTATCCTGACCGCCGATGAGCGGCTTGGAAGGATCGACCTCATAGTCCCAGTCGAGGATTTCCATCGCGTCCCACTGGTTCTGTTTGGCGCGGTTGTAGAGATCTTCAACTTTTTGTTCGGAAAACTCATAATCGAACCGCCAGGCGATATCGTTGGCGGTTTTGTAGATGTCTTCCATCATTTGAGTGGTGTCCAGAAGTTCTGGGGTGTCCGTGACAGTGCTCATGGGTCCAATTTCCTCCTCTTCGGGTGAGCCGTTGAAGGTGACGCGTGCGTCATCTTTGAAGGAATTAAGGACCTGATCGGGAAGTGAGGGTATGCGGCAAGCTGTCACAGCCATTTCCGCGCTGATTTCCGCCTCTCTGGATTGCTTCTGCGAGGCAGTCTTAATATTGGCGCGCTGGCATGCGGATAATGAGTCCATCGAGCGCATCGGTGACTCGAATCTGGCAGGCCAAACGGCTCCATTCGCTGACGTCGAAGGCAAAGTCCAGCATGTCGGCCTCGAGCTCGTCGCGGGGGCCGCATTTTTCGTACCAGCTGTCCTCAACATAGACATGGCACGTGGCGCAGGCGCAAGCACCGCCGCAATCACCTTCAATGCCAGGAATGGCATATTTCAAAGCGCCTTCCATGATGGTCATGCCGTTTGTCAGCTCCACATGGTGCTCCTTGCCGGTGCCGTGCTCGATATAGGTCACTTTCGCCATTGCGTCCTCTTTGGGCCCTTTTTGCTTTTTCGTGCTTGACCCTATCAATTTGAAAAATGACAGTGTCGTCAAGTTTTAGAAGGTGGGTGCGACAGGATTTCGCGGGGGCCAAGGCCATGCCATGGCTGCTTGTCGCATTTTTTCGCCTTTGTATAATGGAAATCAGGCGTGATTCATCGCCATGTGCGTTTTTGACGAGTTAGGTAGGAGCGACGATGCTCAACCGGGATGCCAAATTCAGTATTGGACAAGTGGTGCGACATCGGGTCTATCCGTTCCGCGGCGTCATCTTTGATGTAGACCCCACCTTTAACAATACAGAAGAATGGTGGCTGTCCATTCCCGCTGAAGTGCGACCGCGCAAGGATCAGCCTTTTTATCATCTTTTGGCGGAGAGCGACGATTCGGCCTATATCGCCTATGTCTCGGAACAAAATCTGTTGGTGGACGAGAGCGGTGAGCCGGTGCGCCATCCGCAGGTCAATGAAATCTTCGATGGGCTTAAGGATGGATTTTATCAAGTGCGGCGGCAAAGCGCGCATTAGCCTGTTCACAAAGACTACAAAACAACAATAAACGAGGCGAGGTAACGACCCCCATGTCCGCTATTCCGGGACCCACCAGTCACATCTATTTTTCGCAGCGCTTACGGCTTCACTATGTGGATTGGGGCAATGAGGGCAAGCCGCCTTTGCTCCTCATCCATGGTGGGCGGGACCATTGTCGCAATTGGGACTGGGTGGCGGAGGCGCTGCGCGAGGACTATCACATCATCGCGCCGGATTTGCGCGGCCATGGGGATTCGGACTGGATCCGGGGCGGCACCTATCAGACCGCCGACTATGTTTATGATATTGCCCAGCTCATCCACCAGTTGGAACTTGGACCTCTGTCCGTGATCGCGCACTCCATGGGGGGCTCCATTGCACTACGCTATGCGGGGCTTTTCCCTGAAACGGTGAAAGAGATGGTGGTGATGGAAGGGCTCGGGATGCCGCCCAAGATCATTAAGGAGCGCATGTCTGAGCCTCTGCAGAAGCGGATGCGAGGCTGGGTCGGCCAAATGCGGGAAATGTCGGCTCGCTCGGTGCGCAAATATCCAACGCTCGATGAGGCGGTCGACCGGATGCAGGAAGCCAATCCGCATTTGTCCAAGGAACAGGCGCGGCACCTCACCATCCATGGGGTCAACCGCAATGAGGACGGCTCTTATTCCTGGAAGTTTGACAATTATGTGCGGGTCTTTCCGTCTTCCGGCATGAGCCAGGCGGAAACGGAAGAGGTTTGGTCCAATATCACCTGTCCGCTCCTCATGCTGCGCGGCGCGGAAAGCTGGGCCTCGGACCCGATTGCCGATGGCCGGGCCAACCATTTTAAGAATGCCCGATTTGAAGTGATCGAAAACGCGGGCCACTGGATGCATCATGACCGGCTCGATGAGTTCCTGCGGCTGACGCGCGCGTTTTTGGGGTAGTGCCGTTTTCAAGGGGTCTGACCCCTGGATCGCAGGTGCCAGCAGTTTAAAAGTTTCCTCATGCTTCGAGACGCGCTAGGCGCTCCTCAGGATGAGGTGATTTCTTTGCTCTAAACCGCGATGGAGTGGCGGCCCTTGCCGGTTGAGAGGTAAACATCAAAGACGGCGGCGATGGGACGCATGAAAACGCGGCCGGTTTCGCTCAGGCGCAGAACTGTCCCCTCGCGGGTTAAAAGACCGCCACGCTCAAATTCTTCCAGGGCCACCCATTCTGAAGCAAATTGATCCAGCGCGCGCGCCGGGTCAGTGGCATGGGCGGCCAGGTCGACTTCCATGTGGCACATGAGGTCGGAGATGATGGCGCGGCGGGTGCGATCATCATTGTCCAGGGCGATACCTTTCACGATGGCGAATTCACCGGCTTCGATGGCGGTTCGGTAGTCGTGAATGGGGGCGGCGTTTTGAATGTAGCCCTGGGGCAAAGAACCGATGGCGGAGGCGCCGAAGCCAATCAGTGCCTCGGCCCGGTCGGTGGTATAGCCTTGAAAGTTTCGCGAAAGCGTGTGGTTCGTCGCGGCGATGGCCAAAGGATCGTCGGACCGCGCAAAGTGATCGAGGCCAATGCGCACGAAGCCCGCCTTTTCAAGTTCTTCTGCGGCAATCAGCGATTGGCGCAGGCGCGCCACGGGCCCGGGCAGGGTCTCGTCCTTGATCATCTTCATGTGGCTTTTCATCCAGGGGACATGGGCATAGCCAAAGAGGGCAATCCGCGACGGCTCAAGGGTCAGCGCCTCTTCGACTGTGCGGCGGATGTGATCATCGGTCTGGAAGGGCAGGCCGTACATGAGATCCAGATTGATGCGGGTGATGCCGTGTTTGTGGAGATGCTCCACGAGGGCGCGGTTTTCTTCCATGGGCTGGACGCGGTTGATGGCCTTTTGCACCTTTTCATTGACGTCCTGAATACCGAGGCTTGCCCGGTTGAAGCCGGCGCGGGCGATGGCAGCCACGAGATCTTCTGAAACACCGCGCGGGTCGATCTCCAAAGCAAACTCCGCATCAGCCGTGAGGTCGAAATTGTCGGTGAATTTGCCAGCCAGGCGCTCAATGTCGGAGGGGGTTAAAATGGTGGGGGAGCCGCCGCCCCAATGGATATGAGCGACCGGCCGGGTCTGCCCGAGGGCTGCGACCGCCAGATCTACTTCTTTGAGTAGCACCTCAAGGTAGCTGGCGATGGGCTCATATTTGGCGGTGATTTTGGTGTGACAGCCGCAAAACCAGCAAAGCGTGTCGCAATAGGGCACATGGGCGTAAAGCGACAGTGGTTGGTCTTCGGGGATGTCCTTGAGCCAGCGGGCATAGTCCACCGGGCCGATGGCCTCGCTGAAGTGAGGGGCGGTCGGATAGGAGGTATATCGGGGCACCGGGCGCTCAAAGCGCTTTAAAAGGGTTTCCAGATCACCTGATTGCGACAAAAGACTGGGCACGGCAGACTCATTTGCTAAATTGCGAATTGGACACAAAAAATAAAGGCTCGCGGCGGGCGCTAACAGGCGACCCGGTGACGCAGGGCAAAAGACAGGTCCAGGGAGGCAAAATGGAAGTCAATGTGACGCGCGAGCCGTCGGAAGAGTTTAAAGTTATTGAGAGCCTGATCAAGGAGGCGATGAAGCTGGGGCCGGATTTCGGCACCCGGGAGGGGGTTGACCTCGCCCGGGCGGTGTTCAATCAACCGGTCGAAGTTCCCGAGGGCCCGGTCAAGGTGACCCCTTGCGTCGTGGCGGGCCGACCGGCGGAGTGGATTGCCCGTGATGACGCGGAGCCGGGCAAGCGGATCCTCAACCTTCATGGCGGCGGGTTTACGGCTTGCGGGCTGCATTCGCACCGGGCGCATGCCATGTGGCTGGCTGAAATCAGCGGCTGCAATGTTTTGACCGTGGATTACCGCCTGGCGCCGGAGCATCCCTTTCCGGCGGGGCTTGAAGACTGCGAAGCGGCCTATGACTGGCTTCGGGAAAACACGCTTGATGGCCGGCAAGCGGCGGAGAAAGTTTTTGTTATGGGCGACTCGGCGGGCGGCAATCTCACTGCGGCGCTCACGCTCAAACTGAAAGATCAGGGTAAAGTTCTGCCGGACGGTCTCATGATGATGTCGCCGGTGATGGACCTCAGCTTCTCAGGTCAATCTTGGGAGCAAAACAAAGAGAGCGATATTTTGATCGGTCCCATGTCGCGCGGATTTGGGCAGCATGATCTATCGGCTCAGGAGAAATTTGATCAATCGCTTTATTTGCAGGGGCAGGATGGGGCGCAGCCCTATGCTTCGCCGCTGAACGGAGACCTCACCGGGTTTCCGCCCTTTATTTGCGTAGCGAGTGATGTGGAGGTGCTGCGAGACGATTCCATCCACTTTGTTGAAAAAGCGCGGGCCGCTGGTGTCGATGTGGAGTTTCAGCTTTGGCCTTATGTCTATCATGTGTGGCCTGTGGCGGGGAACGCTTGTCCGGAGGCACGCGATACCCTCGCCTCCTTTAAAGATTTCATCGACCGGATCTGTGCTGCGTAAGGAAGTATTCTCCCATGAAAAATTCTCCTTCTCCTGAGCTGCAGGCCTGGGTGGCCCGCGTGCGCGATGCTTTCCATCAAGGAAGGTCGGCTGCAAGTCTGGAACCGGTCAGCCGGGTCCAGCGGCTGCGCGATTTGCTTGATACGCCCGTGTCAGAGCCGGTCAGCGGTGTTGAGGTGCGACCTCTTGAAGTCGCAGGACGCCCCGCTGAATGGCTGGTGCCGGAAGGCGCGAGCGACAAGGCGCGGCTTCTCTTTATCCATGGCGGCTTTTTTCTGGCGGGCGGTTTCGGCCTTTACCGGCAACCGGCCATGCGTCTTGCCAAGGCGGCGGGTCTGCCGGTTCTGTTGATCGATTATCGGCTGGCGCCGGAAAATCCGTTTCCGCAAGGGCTGGATGACTGCGTGGCGAGCTTTGAATGGCTCATGGAAAACGGCCCTGAGGGGGCGTCGACGGCAGAGGATCTCTTCATTGCGGGTGACTCAGCAGGGGGCAATCTGACATTTGCGACGCTTTTGCGTTTGCGGGACGAGGGCAAGCGTCTGCCCGATGGGGCGATTACAATGTCACCGGCGACAGATCTCGCCTTCACCACCGATGACTGGAAGCAATATATCGAAACCGATGTGGCGATCGGGCCTTTCGTGGCCCCGCTTGCGAGCCTTCCCCTTACGCCCGAGGTGGTTGCTTCCACATCACCCTATTTGCAAGGGGCGGATGCGCTTCATCCCTATGCCTCGCCCGGGTTTGGGGACTTTAAAGATTTGCCGCCAATTTATTGTATGGCGAGCGCGCTGGAAACTCTGCGCCCGGATGCGGAGCTGGCGGAGTGGCGGGCGCGGGAAGCCGGGGTGCCGTTCCGTCTTGAGCTTTGGGACCATGTGTTTCACGCCTGGCCCACGCTTTCAGACACGATGCCGGAATCGATCGAAGCCTTTCGGCGCATGGCCCGCTTCATCAAAGGCGAACAATATAAAAAGCTTGCGCGGGATCGCTTCACCGAAGGACGTGATCTCACAGAGGTGATGGCGGAGAACGCGCGCGCCAACCCGGATCATCTGGCAGT
The DNA here is from genome assembly GCA_006226415.1 of Alphaproteobacteria bacterium. GTDB lineage: Bacteria > Pseudomonadota > Alphaproteobacteria > M2410 > M2410 > M2410. The sequence continues at coordinate 5,711 of SBGZ01000084.1, read as the reverse complement.
GGTGTTGGGTGAGCAGCGCCTCACCTGGGCCGAGTTCGACAAGCGGCTCAACAAAGTGGCCAACGCTCTTATCAAGCTGGGCATCCAGCCTGGCGACAAAGTGGCGGCGCTGTCGGGCACCTCTATTGAATATATGGAGATCGTTTTTGGCACGCTACGGGCCGGGGCCTGCATCGTGCCTTTGTCCAGCATGGCGTCGAGTGAGGCCTTGGCGATGATGGTCAATGACAGTGACGCGAAAGTGTTCTTCCTGTCGGATTCTTATCGATCTCTCATCGAGCCGGTGGAGGCGGGTCTCACAGGGCTTGTGGCGGGCGGTAAAGTTGCCATCGATTTTGAAAAGCCGGGCTGGGTTGATTATCACGCCTTGGTCGAGCCAGCGCCCGATGAAAACCCCAATGTCAGCATCGACCCCAAGAGCGGCTTTAACATTATCTATTCCTCCGGCACGACCGGGGTGCCGAAAGGCATTTTGCATTCGCGTCACATGCGGGCGCAGGAATATCCCGCCGCCTCGGCCACAGGCTTTTCGCCTTACTCTGTGTCGCTGGTTTCAACGCCGCTTTATTCCAACACCACTATGGCCGGGCTTCTGCCAGCTATGGCCCATGGCGGCGCAGCGGTGCTCATGTCAAAATTTAACGCGGAAGAGTTTTTGGCATTGGCGGAGGCGCATCAGGTGACCCATGCCATGTTGGTGCCGGTGCAATATCAACGGATCATGGATCTGGAAAACTTTGGCGATTATGACCTTTCCACTTTCGAAATGAAATATTCCACCAGCGCACCGCTGCGCGAAGACTTGAAGCGCGATATTTTGGATCGCTGGCCCGGCGGGCTCATTGAATATTACGGCCTGACCGAAGGCGGTGTGACCTGCATCATGATGGCGCATCTCTTTCCGGACAAGTTGCACACGGTAGGCTTTCCGGTGCCGGGCTGCGAAATCAAAATCATGGATGAAGAGGGCCGCGAACTGCCGCAAGGCGAGGTCGGCGAAGTGGTGGGCCGCTCCCGCGCCATGATGGACGGTTATTACAAAGCCAAGGATAAAACCTCGGAAAGCTCCTACTATGATGCTGAAGGCAACCGCTGGCACCGCTCTGGCGACATGGGCCGGTTCGACAAAGAGGGCTTTCTGGAGCTTCTCGACCGCAAGAAGGATATGATCATCTCTGGCGGCTTTAATGTCTTTGCGGCTGACCTGGAAGCGGTGTTGATCAAACATCCGGAGGTCAAGGATGTGGCGGTGATCGGCATTCCCTCGCGCGAATGGGGCGAAACCCCGCTGGCGCTTGTGGTAGCAGGCGCAGGGGCGGATCCCGAAGCGCTGCGAGAGTGGGCCAATGAGCGCCTCGGCAAAGGGCAGCGAATTTCAAAGGTTGAATTGCGCGAAGACTTGCCGCGCTCACAGATCGGCAAGGTGCTAAAGCGTGAGCTGCGCGAGCCCTATTGGGAGGGTGTCGGCAAGGGGGTCAATTAAACCCGTTCGATCACCAGCGATATGCCCTGGCCAACGCCGATGCACATGGTGCAAAGGGCATATTTGCCCTGGCGTTCTTCCAGTTCATAAAGGGCGGTGGTCGCCAGCCTTGCGCCGGACATGCCCAGCGGGTGGCCGAGCGCGATGGCGCCGCCATTGGGGTTTACATGTTCGGCGTCATCGGGAAGCCCCAAATCGCGCATGACCGCGAGGCCTTGCGAGGCAAAGGCCTCATTGAGCTCAATCACATCCATGTCCTCGACTTTAAGGCCAAGGCGGGCCAGCAATTTTTTCGAGGCGGGCGCGGGGCCAAAGCCCATGATGCGTGGTTCAACGCCAGCGGTGCCCATGCCGACAATGCGCGCGCGCGGTGTCAGCCCATGCGTTTTTGCAGCTTCCTCTGAGGCAATGATGAGGGCGCAGGCGCCATCATTGACGCCTGAGGCATTGCCAGCGGTGACCGAGCCACCTTCGCGGAAGGGCGCAGGAAGTTTGGCCAGCGCTTCGGCGGTGGTGCCGGGGCGGGGATGCTCGTCCTTGTCGACGGTTACCGGGTCGCCCTTGCGCTGAGGGATGACGACCGGCGTGATTTCTTTGGCGAGGCGGCCATTTTCCTGTGCCCTGCCGGCTTTCTCTTGGGAGCGCGCGGCGAAGGCGTCTTGATCCTCGCGGGAAATCTGGAATTCGGCGGCGACATTTTCTGCCGTCTCCGGCATGGAGTCCGTGCCATATTGTTTTTGCATCAGCTTGTTGACGAAACGCCAGCCGATGGTGGTGTCGTAGATTTCTGCGTTACGGGAAAAAGCGCTTGTTGCCTTGCCCATGACAAAGGGAGCGCGGGACATGCTCTCCACGCCGCCTGCGATCATGAGATCGGCGTCCCCCGATTTGATGGCGCGGGCGGCGCTGCCAACCGCATCAAGGCCCGAGCCGCAGAGACGGTTGATGGTCGATCCCGGAACGGTCGAGGGAAGCCCGGCCAAGAGAAGCGACATGCGCGCGACGTTTCGGTTGTCTTCACCGGCCTGATTGGCGCAGCCAAAGATGACATCATCAATTGCGCGCCAATCCACATCCTGGCGACCCATAAGCGCCTTTAAGGGCTCCGCGCCCAGATCATCCGCTCGAACGGAGGAAAGCGCGCCGCCGTAGCGGCCTATGGGGGTGCGGGTGGCGTCACAGATATAGGCGTCAGCCATGGTCGTTTCTCCTGCCTGTTTTTCTTGCGCTTCTTGTCTGGCGCTTCTTGCCTCGCATCCTAGGGGGTGAGGTCGGCAAATGGCAATTGCAAAACAGGATCGCCCCCCTATTGTGAAGTCTAGGGTCGGTAGGAGGAGGACGCAGTGGAGAATGAGCAAGAGGCGGCGCAGCCCGCCGACGCGCGTGGGCAGATTTCCTGGACCGTCTTTGAATGGGCGCGCAATCCCTTCGTCATCCTGATTACCATTTATATTTTTGCGCCCTATTTTGCGCATACGGTGGTGGGAGACCCGACCCTGGGGCAAAGCTATTGGGCGCGGATGAACTGGGTCGGGGCCTTTATCATCGCGTTGATGGCGCCGGTATTGGGCGCGGTTGCCGATGCCATGGGACGGCGCAAGCCCTGGATCGGCTTTTTCGTCGTCATTCTGGCCATTGGGTCCTGGGGGCTTTGGTTTGCGCGCCCGGAAGGCATGGGGCTTTCGGTTCTGGCCATCGCGGGTGTTGTGATCCTGTGTAATTTGGCTTTCGAATTTTCAGCGGTGTTCCACAATGCCATGTTGCCGGCCATCGCGCGGGGGCGGCGCATGGCGTCCCTCTCAGGACTGGGTCTGGCGCTGGGCAATGCTGGCGCTCTTCTCATTCTGGTGGCGATGCTATCGCTGGTCGCCCTGCCGGGGGTGGTTGATTGGCCCTTCGTGGCGAAGGAACCGTGGTTTGGCCTCGACCGGGACCTCTTTGAACCGAGCCGCAGCGCCGGTCCCGTGGTGGCGATGTGGCTTTTGATCTTCTCCGCGCCGCTCTTTCTCTTCACGCCGGATCAGAAGGCAACTGGCGTTAAAGTCGGCACCGCCATTCACGGGTCGCTGGCGCAGGTGCGCTCCACGGTCCTCAAGCTCAAGCATTACCGCAATGTGGCGATCTACCTCTTTGCACGCATGCTCTATAATGACGGCAAGACCGCCATTCTTGTGATCGGCGGTGTTTATGCCTCAGGCACTTTTGGCTGGGGGTTTCTCGAGATGCTCATTTATGGCATCACGCTTACTATCTTTGCGGTTCTGGGCGGCCTTCTTGGCGGTGTGCTCGACAATTGGCTAGGCTCGCAGCGGGCGATCATGGTGTCGATCGGCGGCACCAGCCTGGGTCTGTTGCTTGCGCTCTCCGTGACACCCACGGAACTCTTTTTCGTGCCTTATGAGTCCAAGGGACCGGTCATTGATCTGCCGTTTTTTAATACCCTGCCGGAACTTACCTATGTGGGGATCGTCATCCTGATCGCGATCTTCATCACGGCGGCTTATGCCAACAGCCGGACTATGCTGGCGCGCATTGCGCCGCGCGAAATGATGGGTGAATTCTTCGGGCTATATGCTCTGTCCGGCAGCGTGACGGCCTTCATGGGCACCGCGCTTGTGGATTTTTCGACCACCTTGTTCAACAGCTCGCGAATTGGATTTGGCTCGGTTCTTCTCTTGCTGGGTGCCGGGCTTGGTTTGATGTTTTTCGTCAAACCAGAACGTTCAACCTTGGCGCCGGAGGATCAATAAGGGACCTGGTGCTACCGCTGGTTATGAGGCATGGGTGAAATCTGACCGCGCTGGGACATCATGACGGCAATGGGCCGGGTCGTCTCAAACTGCGAGAAGATAATCACCAAGATCACCATAATCGGGATCGAAATGAGCATGCCGATCACGCCCCAGATGCTCCACCAGATGGCAAGAGACAAGAGGATCATCAGCGGCGAAAGATTGAGGGTGCGCCCCATGAGGCGCGGCTCTATGAAACTGCCCACGAGTTGCTGACAGCCGATGAGAGCGATCAGTGTGATGACAAAGGTCGTGAGGGGGTCCTCAAAGCCGGGCTGTACCAAGGTAAGCGTGATGGGGAACATCACCGCGACGATAGAACCCAGATAGGGGATGAAGTTGAGCAGGAAGGTGAGCACCGCCCAGAAGAGGGCAAAGTCAATGCCGATGATGAGCATGACGACGTAGGACAGCATGGCGACGAGAGAGCTGGCGAGACTCTTGACCGCCAGATAGCGGCGCACGTGGTCTGAGATAACCCGCAAGGTGGCTTCGATCTTTTCGCGCTGTGCATTGTCCTTGGCCATGGCGGCAATTTTCAAAGGAATGGTCTGGCGCTCATAAATAAGGAAGGCGGTATAAACCAGGATGGCCAGCATATTGCCGGCAATGCCGGTTACCTGAGCAAACAACGTCTGAAACAGCGCCGCGATGTTGGGATCTTTCCAGGTCGTATTTGTCAGGCCGGAAATCTCGGCGAGAATATCGGTGACGCTGGGAATTTCCTCCATTTTCAGGAAGGTACCAATCTCGATCAAACGCTGGTCGAGGCTTTTTTCATAGGCGGGCGCTTGTGCCGCCACCCGGTTGGCATTCTCAATGATGACATCGCCGACGATATAAAGAGCGCCGAAAACGATGGCGAAAGAGAAAAGCAGCGCGAAAGGCTTAAAGATCGGGATGCGCAGCACCCGGAAATTGGCGATGGAATCAGCGATGGCTGAAATGAAATAGGCGATCAGCAGAGCGATGACGAAGGGGATGAGAATGCGTTGCCCGATGACCAGCACATAGACAAAGAGAGATGCGAAGGCGAAAGCGGCAAAAAGATTGAGGATCGTGTTGTTTTGGGGGTTCATCGCGGGGTCTGTTTGTGCCTGATCAATACAATGGATTGCGGGTGCGGAAGGGACTTGCGCCGTTAGTATACAATTCAGACGGGTTTGTGTCGAATAACTTGGGTCTCAGGCAGGCCGATGGGGGAATAAAATCCTCAAGAATGTCGGACTTTTGGGCGATCCGGGTTGCCAGTTGCGCAGCATCAGGGCGTGCAGGGCAAGGATGACGGCCACTGTGAACAGACCGGCAAAGATCACGTCAGACAGGAAATGGGCGCCTTGTACCATGCGCACGAGGCCGATGAAGACGCCAAAGAGGAGGGCCAGCGGTACTGTCCAGAGATGCCAGCGCTTTGGCATGACCAGAGCCAAGGCCAG
>SBGZ01000015.1 GCA_006226415.1 Alphaproteobacteria bacterium | reverse complement strand
GCATTGGGCGAGGGTGTGACCCATGTTAAAGTGGGAGACCGGGTGATCGGTTCGGCGGGCTTTGGCGGGTTTGCCGAGCAGGTCGTGCTGGACGCACCGCGGGTGATCCCGATCGGCGACGACATGCCGTTTGATGATGCGTCAGCCTTTGTCATGGTCTATGGCACATCGCACCATGCGCTCAAACAGCGCGGCGAGCTTAAGCCCGGCGAAACACTCCTTGTGCTCGGGGCGTCCGGCGGTGTCGGGCTTGCGGCGGTCGAGCTTGGCAAATTGATGGGCGCGAAAGTTATCGCCGCCTGCTCGTCCCAGGAAAAAGTCGACGTCTGTCTCAAGCATGGGGCGGACGCTGGTTTTGTCTATCCGCGCAATCCACTGGATCGGGCGCAACAGAAAGAGCTGTCGGACAAGATCAAGGAAATGACCGACGGCAAGGGCGCTGATGTGATTTATGATCCGGTGGGCGACGATTATGCAGAGCCGGCGCTTCGCGCGATTGCCTGGAAGGGGCGCTATCTGGTGGTGGGTTTTGCCGCTGGCGAGATCCCGCGCATTCCGCTTAATCTGGCTTTGCTCAAAGGCTGTCAGATTGTCGGCGTGTTCTGGGGCATGTTTACGGGCGTTGAGCGCAAGCTGCATGAAGAAAACATGGCCGAGCTCATGAGCTGGTACAAGGCAGGCAAGATCAAGCCTTTTATCTCCAAACGCTACAAGCTGGACGATGCTGTTCAGGCGTTGCAGGACATGTCGGCCCGAAAGGTTGTCGGCAAGATTGTTCTGATCCCTTAAGGATACTGTCTCCCTCTAACATGGAAGGCGGCGATTTCGGTGCGGATCACGTCTCACCCTGGCCTTGATGCCTTGCGCGCGCGTTGGCGGGTTCTGCCTGCCAATGTGCAAGGCTCTTTGTGGATCTTAAGCTCGGCGATCTTGTTCACGGCCATGTCGACCATGGTCAAACTTCTTGGCGGTCGACTTGATCCCTTTGTGGTGACATTCTTTCGCGCTCTTACGGGTCTGCTCTTTGTTCTGCCCTTCATGACGCGCGGTGTTGGCGGTGCCTTTCGCACCCGCCGACCGGTTATGCACCTCATACGGGGGATATTTGGCACGACTGGCATGATGTGCGGCTTTTATGCCGTCATTTTTCTGCCCCTCGCCACGGCAAGTGCCATCAGCTTTTCCCGGTCGTTGTTTCTTGTGCCTCTGGCGGTCATTGTCATTGGGGAGGCGCTTGGTTTGCGCCGAACGCTGGCAACCGTAATTGGATTTGGCGGGGTGTTGATTGTTCTGCGTCCGAGCGCCGAAATGGAATTTGCCGCGCTCATTGCAACGCTGGGTGCGGCGGCGGTCGCGGGCGCGGCGATTTGCGTCAAATTATTGTCGCGCACGGAATCGCCGCAGACCCTTTTGTTTTATTCCTCGGTCATCGGGCTGACGGCGACCTCCATCCCGGCCTATTTGTCCTGGACATGGCCAACCCCGATGGAGTTTTTCGGCCTGATCGCCATGGGCGCCTTTGGGGTGAGCGCGCAGACCTGCTTTATCAAGGCCTACTCTGTAGGTGAGGTGGGCGCGCTCGCGCCGCTGGATTATACCCGCCTGCTTTTTGCGGCGATGGTGGGCTATTTCCTGTTCGGCAATATGCCGGATCTGTGGACCTGGATCGGGGCTTTTGTCATCGTGGGCTCCAGCCTTTACATCACCATGCGGGAGGCAAACCTGGCCCGCCTCCCCGTGGTTGATGATGAAAAACCTCAATTTTCTCAATCCCTTAAGGCGACAGCCCTGGAAAATGATCCTGGAAAGATGAAAAAAAGTTAACGAAGTCTTACGCCTTCGCTATACTTTTCCCCGGGAAAATGGGTGGGGAAATTCATGAAGCTTCTTAAAGGGTTGGCCTTTTCTTTTGCGGTCATCGCCGCTGTGACTTATGGGCTGGCGATCTATTCAGATCCGGAGGGTTTCTGGGAGTCTTTTCGGGACAGCCCCGGCGCGCCCGCGGGTGAGGCTAAAACGCTTGAGGCGTTTGTTCTACAGGCCGTGCCGCCCACGCAGGGGGAGGTCAGCGCGCCGCCTTCAAGTTTTGTTTTGCTGCCGCCTTCAGAAGAGGCATTTGATCCCACATTTCTGGCCTATCGCGGCGAACTCAAGGCTGCCGTGGAGGCACGCAATCTGGAAGCCGTTCTGGCGCTTGCATCGCCTGATGTCCTGGTGTCGCTCGATGGAGAGCAGGGCCGCCTTCAATTGGGGGCTCTTCTGGAAGCGCCTGATGACGGTGAGGTCATATGGCAGATCATGGAAGACATATTGGCGTTGCCAAGCCATCAGAGTTCTCGAGGTGATTTTTGTGCACCCTATGTCAGCTGTGGTGCGATGCCGGAGGGCGCCGAAATGCTTGAGCCGTTTGAGACGGCGTTTACCATCAAACCTGTCGTCGCGGTGCGGGCCGCCCCTTCCACAGAGGCGGTCGTTGTTACCAGTTTGAGCTTTCAGTCTGTCCAACTGGCGACGGCACTGGAAGATCCTCTGTGGGCGGAGGTTATCCTGGAAAGCGGCGAAACAGGTTTTGTTGCCCGATCTGACATTTGGCTTGTGGCCGGCGCACGCGCGGAATTTGCTAAAGAAGGCGGCGCCTGGCGGATGAAAAGCTTTCTCTCCGGAAGCTGATCGTCAAGACATCTCTTTTTCAAGAAATTGATTGGCGGCGATCCGGTGGGGTTCTCGAATGTGACCTGACACCACGCCGATGGCGGTGGCGAGAACGGTAGCGTCATCGGTAAAGCCAAAACCAAGGATAAAATCCGGGACCATATCTGTGGGCAGGACGAAATAGGCCAGCGCGGTTAGAAGGACGCCGCGCACACGCGTCGGGGTGGCTGGGTCGAGCGCACAATAATAGGCCGCCACCGCATCCTCCAGAAAGGGGACCTTGCCAAGGGTGCGGCGGGTTTTTGTCCAGAAGGCCTCCGTGTCAAAGCCTCGTGGGTTCTGAAAGCTTTTGCTCATAGCCCCTCCTATATGGGGTGGCCGCCGGGAGCTGCCAAGGGGGTCTTTAGCGGCGGTTTCTTACTTCACCCCAGGACATGCCAATGGCGATGACTGTTGCCAAGACGATTTGCCCGAAATAGAGGATGTAGCTTTCATTTGAAATATGGAGCAAATCGTAATCACTCATGACCCAAATGAGGGTTGCCACCACCAGGGCCGCCGCCAGCATGCCCAGCCAATGGATGGACTGGATCGTGGTTTTCAAACAAATCGCGAAAAGAATAAACAGCACCAATCCCGCGAGGACAGTGACCGAGAGATGGGCCTCAATGTCACCGCGCCACAAGTGATAAAAGGATCGACCTTGCGCATTATAAGTGCCAAATACCATGACCAGCGCCAGAAGCCAGCGCGAAAGAAATATTCGCAAGCCTTCAGATCTCATATTGAATATCCCCTCATTCCCCCAGTTCGAAACTTATTTGGCGGCAATCTTTTCCATAAATTGCGCCATTTTGATGTCACGTTCACTCACACCACCCGCATCATGCGTGGTGAGTGTGACCTCAACCCGATTGTAGACGTTAAACCATTCTGGATGGTGGTCCTGTTTGTCGGCGTATATTGCAACACGCGTCATGAATCCAAAAGCTTCATTGAAATCAGAAAAGGTGAAGGTCTTCACCCAGGCATCGCGTCCGTCTGCGTCCTGCCAGCCATCCAATTGGCTTAGCGCTGATTTGCGATCATCCTTTGAAAGTGGTTTGACCATGGCGAGTGTTCCTTAGCGCAGGCTGGTCAGGAACCGGCGTCCTGAGCAGATTTCCGGATTGAGCTTGCCGCATTTGGCGAGCGAAAAGGAAATAATCTGCGCGCGGCCAATCAGGTTCTCTACGGGCACCATGCCAAGACCGTGCATGCGCCGACTGTCCGCCGACATATCGCGGTTGTCGCCCATTGCAAAAAAATGTCCCTCCGGCACCGTAACCAGCGGGGTGTCGTCGAGGGGGCCATCGTCGGTGATTTCAAGGATTTTGTGCTCGACGCCATTTGGTAATGTCTCAATATACTCGGTCGCCTGTCGGGTGAGGCCATGATAGTCGGTGAACATGAATTGAGAAACTTGCTCGTGGGGCACCGCTTTGCCGTTTAAATAGAGCTGCCCGGCCTTCATTTGAATTTGATCGCCCGGGAGGCCGATCACCCGTTTAATGAGTGTGGTTGAGCTTTGTGTGTGCTTGAAGACGACCACATCGCCGCGATCGGGAAGGTTGCCCAGGATGCGGCCTGTCTTTGTCGGCAAGCCCGGCGCCAGACCGAAAGGCACAGAATATTTCGAATAGCCGTAGGACATTTTGGTCACGACAACACGGTCGCCTACCTCCAGGGTTGGCACCATGCTTTCGGACGGAATGTGGAATGAGGCGAGGGCCACCGTATTGATGGCAAATACCAAGAGGGCCACAGAGCCCAAAAATTTGGACCATTCGATAACTTGTTCTTTCATAAACCCAAAATTCACCCGTTTCAGTTTCTAAATATCCCCTTGAAGTCTAGCGGCTACAGTTATAAGGCTCAACTCCAGATGGGGTATATTTATTTTATATAGATGTAACCCGATTACCTAACATTCAAACCCCTGGAGGATAAATGGCTCCAATTCGCGTTCTTTTTGTGTGCATGGGCAATATCTGTCGCTCGCCGATGGCAGAACGGGTGTTTGCCACCATGGTAGAAAGAGCCGGGCTTTCTGAGTCAATTCTTGTGGATTCCGCCGGAACCTCTGGCTGGCATGAGGATGCGCCCGCAGATGAGCGCGCGGTCACGGCGGCAGCGATGCGCGGTTATGATTTGTCGCCTTGTCGCTCACGTCCGGTTGACTGGCGGGACTACGGTCAGTTTGATTACATCATGGCCATGGATGAGGTAAATCTACAAACCCTTAAGCAGGGAACCTCTGAAGAGCGCGGCGAAAAAATTCATCTCTTCATGACTTTTGCCTGTGAAGAAAACACGCCGTCAGTGCCCGATCCCTTTGACGGGGACGAAGAGAAATTTCACAAAGTCCTCGACATGATTGAAGCCGGTAGTGCGGCTCTTCTCGATCACATTCAATATTACGATCTTTAGAAAGTTCTATGACCCTCAGGCTTTGAGAGGGAATTCGGCGAGGGTTTGATAAATCGGACCTTCGTTCCGCAAATGACTTTCGATGAGCTCAAAGGCTTCGACCTGCAAGGTGAGCGGCGCATAAAGAGGTTGCGCACTTAAATGCCGCATGACGACGTCCTCGGCGAGACCTTTTAGATAGGCCAGGGTGATATGCGGCGTAAACTTGCGTGTCTCTTTGCTTTCGGCTAATGGCAGGACCGCATGGCGCACTTTCAAGGCCAAGTTTTCAAGGGATTCAGATTTTTCAATCCGGGTGAACAGAGCGTGGGGCCGCCGGTTGCCAAAGAAATCTTCTCCGCCGAGCTGCAACGTAAAAGGCGCCGCTTTTATTCGTGACAGAACGAGGGCGGCCTCGCGCGCCGCATCATCCGGCACCTCTCCGATGTAGAAAAGCGTGATGTGAAAATTTTCTGGCGCCACCCAGCGCGCGCCCTCGAGCCCGCCCTGGCGGCGGGCGAGCGCGCTTTGAAGTTCCGGGGATATACGGATGCCAACAAAGAGGCGTTTCATGGCAGCTACAGTCTTATGGGCAGGGATTGGGGTAACGCTTATGGATCGCCGCGATGCCGTTGAGCACCTCTTCTGACAAGGTGATGTCGGCGGACCCGATATCGGTCTTGAGCTGCTCCATAGTGGAGGCGCCAATGATGGTCGAGGTGTTGAAGGGGCGCGAAATGCAGAACTGCAGTGCCATCTGCGAAGGGTCAAGGCCGTGCACTTTGGCGAGATCCACATAGGCATTGATGGCTTCTTGTGAATTGACGCCTTCGTAGCGTTGCAGGCGATTGTCACGCTCCTTGCGGCTGCCCTTGGGCAGGGCGCCGTCGCGGTATTTGCCGGAGAGATAGCCTTGCCCAAGCGGGGAGTAAGGCAGGCCCGCCACTTCCTCGTTCATGCAGGTCTCAGCCAGGTCCTGCTCAAAGGTGCGGTTGACCAGATTGTAGGCGTTCTGAATGGAGACCACGCGCGGCAAGCCGGCGGCCTCAGCAAGGGTGACGAATTTCATGACCCCCCAGGCGGTCTCATTGGACAGGCCCAGATGGCGGATCTTGCCTTCATCGACGAGCTCTTGGAAGGCGCGCAGCTGATCGCCGATCTCGTTGATTTCAACGTCCTTGGGGGGTTCACCCAGGGTGCCGCCAAAAAGGGCCAGCGGGCGATCGGGCCAATGGATCTGATAGATGTCGATATAGTCGGTTTGCAGGCGCTTGAGGCTTTTCTCAATCGCTTCCTTGATCTGCGCGCGATTGACCTCGGTGCCGCTGTCGGCATCGCGGGTCCAGGTGATCAGGGGGTGGCGCCCGCAGATTTTGGAAGCCAGGATCACCTTGTCGCGATTGCCGCGCGCCTTGAACCAGGTGCCGATGATGGCTTCTGTTTTGCCCGAGGTTTCCGGGCTCGGCGGGATGGCATACATCTCAGCCGTGTCGAAAAAATTGACGCCTTGGTCCAGCGCATAATCCATCTGAGCGTGGCCATCTTTTTCCGTGTTCTGGTTGCCCCAGGTCATGGTGCCGAGGCAGATCTCAGGAACTTTGAGATCTGTGCGTCCGAGTTTGACGTATTTCATTTTGTCTCCGAATTCTTATCGACAAGTGTCTTGATGAGTGGCGTGAGGCTCTGCGCGATCATTTGAGCCCCTTGCGCGTTGGGGTGAATGCCGTCTTCCTGATTAAGGGCCGGGTCAGCGGCCACCCCTTCCAGAATGAAAGGATAAAAAGCGGTGTCTTCGACTTTGGCAATCTCGCCGAAAATCGGCTCAAATTCGGCGGCATATTCAGGGCCAAGGTTGGGCGGCGCCCGCATGCCTGTAAGGAGGACCTTGATGTCCCGGGCCTTGGCGGCCTGCACGAGCGCGGTTAGGTTGGCGCGGGTTTCTTCCGGCGGAATGGCTCTGAGAGCATCGTTGCCGCCGAGGATGATGATCATGATGTCCACGTGTTGGCCGGCAATAGCCCAGTCGAGCCGGGCAAGGCCCGCGGCCGTGGTGTCCCCGGAGTTGCCAGCGGGCAGAACGGTTGCCGCAAGGCCTTCGGTGTTCAGGGCGGTTTGCAGCTGAGCGGCCAGACCCTCCTCGATCGGCAGGCCATAACCTGCCGCGATGGAATCGCCAAAAAGCAGAATCTGGGCCTCTTGCCTGATCTCTTCTTGTGCGCGCGCCGTATCAAAGTTGGTCATAATGCTGACAAATGTGACAGCCAGTATTGCCAGCCACATGCGCGCCGGTCCAAAGTCGCCTGAAGTTTTAGAAAATATCCTCACGGAAACTACCCAAGCATGAACCCCAGCCCCCGTAAAGACCCAGTTATACGCCTCAGTGATCTCCATCTCACTTTACCCTCTTCTGCGGGGCCAGTGCCGATTTTGCGCGGCCTCACCCTTGACGTGGAGGCGGGCAGCACGCTCGGCGTGGTTGGCCCGTCCGGATCCGGCAAGTCCACCTTGTTGATGGTTCTGGCGGGGCTTGAGCGTCCAACCCAAGGGTCCGTTGCCATTAGTGGTCAGGACTTGTCTCAGCTCGACGAGGATGCGCTGGCCCGGTTCCGGCGGGAACATGTAGGCATTGTCTTTCAATCCTTTCATCTGATCCCGACCATGACCGCGCTTGAAAATGTTGCCGTGCCGCTTGAGCTGGCGCGTGTTGGCGACGCGCAGGCGCGTGCGGCGGAGGGGCTTGAAGCGGTTGGTCTTTCCCATCGCCTCACCCATTACCCGGCGCAGCTGTCGGGCGGCGAACAGCAGCGGGTGGCTTTGGCGCGGGCGATTGCCGCTCGGCCCAAAGTGCTTCTGGCCGACGAGCCCACCGGCAATCTGGATGGGCGCACCGGCGAGCAGATCATCGATCTCCTGTTTGATGTGCATGGGTCGACGGATACAACGTTGTTTCTGATTACCCATGACGAGGCGCTGGCGCAAAAATGCGACCGCATCGTGCGCATGCGCGATGGCCGCATCGGGTCGGATGAGGACAAACGCGCGTGAGCCTGGACCTTGCTTTTGTCGCCAAACAGATCCGGCGCGAATTGCGTGGGGGCCTTAAGGGGTTCCGCGTCTTTTTGATGTGCCTCTTTCTCGGTGTGACGGCGATTGCCTCTGTCGGCACGGTGACAGAGAGCTTTGTCAGTGGCATGGCGCGCGAGAGCCAGGCCCTACTTGGCGGTGATCTCGACGTTTCGCTTTTGCATCGGCCCGCCAATGAAGAAGAACTTGTCTGGCTGAAATCCAAAGGCCTCGTCAGCGAGGTCATCACTTATGACACCATGGGATTTGACCCGAAATCCGGCAGGCGCATGCTGGTGGAAATGAAAGGGATTGATGCGCTCTATCCGCTTTATGGTGTGGTCAAACTTGAGGGTGACGGCACACTGGCGGGCGGTATTGCCGAACTTGATGGCCGGCATGGCGCGCTGGTCGAGGAGACACTCTTAAAACGCCTTGATCTTGAAATCGGCGACAGCCTTCGCGTTGGCACGCAATTGTTTGCGATCCGGGGCGTCCTGAAAGATGAGCCGGACCGGGTTGCCGGCGGTTTGCGTTATGGGCCCCGCGTCCTGGTGACGAATGAGGCGCTCAAGGCAACAGGCCTCATTCAGATGGGCTCACTGGTGCGCTACCGCTACCGTATTGCGCTGCCCGCCATGGCCAATGGTGAAGATGACATCAAGGCCTTCAAGGCGGAAGCGGAGGAGAAATTTTCAGCGTCCGGCTGGCGCATTCGTGACCGAAGCAATTCGGCGCCCGGCACGCGGTTTTTCATCAATCGGGTGTCCATGTTTTTGACCCTCGTGGGGCTGGCGGCGCTGATCGTCGGCGGTGTCGGGGTTGGTAATGCGGTGAAGAGCTACCTCGATCGCAAGCAGGAAGTAATTGCGACTTTGAAATGCCTCGGCGCAGAAGGCCGGACGATCTTTCTGATTTATCTTGGTCAGGTGCTGGCCTTGGCCGCTGTTGCTATTCTGGCCGGGGTGGTCGTTGGCGCCTTCGTGCCCTATCTCCTGGCGTTGGGGCTTGGCGACAAATTGCCGATCCCGGTGGCCATCGGGGTCTTTCCGCTGGCGATGGGCCAGGCGGCGCTATTTGGCTTTTTGGTCACGCTCGGCTTTGCGACCTGGCCGCTTGCCCGGGCCCGGCAGGAAAGTCCGGCAGCGCTTTTTCGTGAGCTTATCGGTGGTCATCAGGGGCGCATCGGCTGGGGCGCCTGGAGCCTCATCCTCGGATCGCTTGCCCTTTTGGCTGGGAGCGCCATTTTTCTGTCATCCTATCCACCCTTCTCGGCGGTTTTTCTGGGCGGGGTCTCGGCGGCCTTTCTGCTTCTTATCGGCATCTCGCGGGCTTTGACCTGGGGCCTTGCGCGTCTCCGCGGCGCGCGCAACCCACTCTTGCGCATGGCGCTTGGCAATCTGTCCCGCCCCGGCGCGCCCACCACGAGCGTGGTGCTGTCCATGGGGCTTGGGCTTACGCTCGTGGTGACCGTGTCATTGATTGAAGGCAATTTGAGCCAGCAGATTAACGGGCAGATCCCGGAGGAGGCGCCGAGCTTCTTTTTCATTGATATTCAAAAGAACGAGATCGGGGAATTTACCAGAGCCGTTGAAAGTGTCGATGACAGTGTAGAATTTGTCAGCATACCGAATTTGCGCGGCTCTATTTTGTCGGTGAAGGGCGTGCCTGCCGCCGAGATTGAGGTGGGGCCGGATGTGCGCTGGGCGCTGCGCGGGGACCGGGGGCTGACCTACTCCGCGGAAGTGCCCAAAGGCTCCAAAGTGGTGGAAGGAGATTGGTGGGCACCGGACTATGCCGGACCGCCGCTGATTTCCATGGAAGCGGAAATCGCCCATGGGCTCGGCCTGACGCCCGGCGACAAGCTGACTTTGAGCGTGCTTGGCCGGCCGATTGAGGTGACGGTGAGCAATTTCCGGTCCCTGGAATGGGAGACCCCGGATTTCAACTATGTGATTGTTTTTGCGCCGGGCGCCCTGGAAGCTGCGCCCCATACCTTTATCGGCAATGTGCGGGTGCGCCCGGAAAAGGAAGCAGATCTCTACAACATCATAACGGATGCCTTTCCCGGTGTTTCCACGATCCGGGTCAAGGAGGCCTTGAAGTCGATCAATGATGTGCTCAGCGATCTCGTGATGGGGGTCCGGGTGACCTCGATGGTGACGGTCCTTGCCGGGCTTTTTGTGCTTGCGGGCGCGTTGGCGGCGGGTCATCGGCGCCGGCTCTATGACGCGGTGATTTTGAAGACCCTGGGGGCGACCCGGTCCTGGATTGCCCGGGTTTATGTGGCCGAATTTGCCTTGCTGGGGGCCTTAACGGCGCTGGTCGCGGCGGGTCTAGGCACGCTGGCGGCCTGGGGTGTGGTCATCTTCGCCATGGAGACGGACTGGGTTTTCCTGCCGCTGCGGCTGGGCCTGACCGTGGTTGTGGCGACGGTCGTGAGCGTGGTCCTGGGCCTCCTTGGCACCTGGACGACCCTGTCTGCCAAGGTCGCGCCGGTGTTGCGCACGGTGTGAGGTAGGGAGAAACCCCCCAAGAAACTGCGGTTTTGGGGCGATTTTAACACTCAGTTAACTTGAACTGCGCTCTATAGTTGCCCATATTAAGGGTCAAATATCTTTTAGTCAGGAAAGGCTTTAATCCTATGTCCAACAATTACGACCGCGATGCCTATTCCCGCTCTGGCGCTCAGACCGCCGAGTTTGATGCGGGCCTGCGGGCGCACATGAGCCGTGTCTACAATATGATGGCTATGGGCGTCGGCCTGACCGGCGTGATCGCTTATTTCGTCGCCCAGTCCCCGGCCTTGTTGAGCGCCATTTATGGGACCCCCCTGCAGTGGGTTGTCTTTCTGGCACCGCTGGGTCTGGTGATTTATCTGAGCGCCCGCATCCACAAGATGTCTGCCGCCACGGCGCAGATGTTCTTCTGGATCTATGCGGGATCCCTGGGACTCATGCTCGCGAGGATTTTTATTGACTACCCCATGGTCAATGTGGCGCGGATCTTCTTTATCACGACGATCATGTTTGGTTCTTTAAGCCTTTACGGCTATATGACCAAACGCTCCCTGAGCGCCATGGGCTCCTTCCTGTTCATGGGGCTGATCGGTCTTCTGGTGGCTATGGTGGTCAATATCTTCTTGCAGTCGCCGGCGCTTTATTTCGCGACCTCGGCGATCGGTGTTTTGATCTTTGCAGGCCTCACCGCCTGGGACACGCAAAAGATCAAGGAAACCTATTTCCTTGTTTCGCATGATGGCGAAACCGCTTCGAAGGCCGCCACCATGGGCGCGCTCGCGCTTTACCTCGACTTTATCAATATGTTCTTGTTTCTCCTGCGCCTCTTTGGCAACCGGAACTAAGACATAACGCAATTGTGAATGAGAGCCCCCGGATGGTGATCCGCCGGGGGCTTTTCTTTTGTCCGCGAACAGGTCAGTCTCTGCCCCATGAAAGACGCATATGATCTCGATATGACGGCGATGGACGGCGAAGCGGTTCGGGCCTATGACGCCTATGTGCAAAATTTGCTTTCTTATGGTGTCGACTATTCGCCCATCTTCAAGGCGGCGGCGCTCTCACCCGACAATGCCTTTTTGAATGCCCATGCGGCAGCGGTGCATATGTCGTTGGAGGCGACCTCTGGCTACGAGGCCGCCATCCCCTTCGTCAAGGCCCTTAAAGAGAATCTCGGTAATGGCAATGAGCGCGAACAGCTTTTTTGTGAAGCCGTGCTCTTTCAGGCGGAACAAAAGCCTCGATCGGCGTTGAGGAAATTCTTAGAGCTCGCCGCGATCTTTCCAAACGACATTGCCGCCCTTAAATGGGGTCAGACCCAGGCCTTTAATCTTGGTCATGGGGAAGCTCTGCTCGCCCTCGGCGCGGCGCTGACGGAAGTCCTGCCTGAGGCGCCTTACGCGCAAGGCATGCTGGCCTTTGGTCTTGAGCAAATGAACGACCTTGCGGGGGCTGAGGAAGCTGCGCGCCGCGCGGTGGCGATCCAAAGTGATGATGCCTGGGCGCATCACGCCCTGGCCCATGTCTTCGAGACAGATGGGCGAATTGAGGATGGGCTCACCTTTTTGAAAACTCAGTCGGCGAGTTGGAACGACAAGGGTGTTTTTATCCGCGAGCACAATTGGTGGCACTTGGGGCTTTACCTCCTGGACCTTGACCGTAAGGAAGAGGCGCTCGCCAATTATGATGCCCATCTTTGGGGGGAATGGCCGGAGTTTGGGCAGGAACAGATCGGCGCAACTTCCATGCTCTGGCGGATGGAGCTGAGGGGCATCGATGTGGGCGTGCGTTGGCAGCCTGTTGCTGAGAAGGTTCTGGAGCGGGGGCATGAACATTTGCAGCCTTTCCATGACATGCATTTTGTTTTCGCTCTGTCGCGGCTAGAGGATGACAAGCCGATTCAAGAATTTCTGACGTCACTTGAAGCGCACAGCAAAACCGTCAATGGGGGCATGGAAGAGGTCTGGCAGAAGATCTGTCTGCCTGCGGCCAAGGGCGTCGCCGCTTATGGGCGTGGGCAGATGCGCGCGGCCTTTGAACTTATGACGCCGGTCATGGGTGATTTGCAAAAGATTGGCGGGTCTCATGCCCAGCGTGATCTCTTCGAACAATGTTGGCTTGATGCGGGATATCAATGCGGCGAGGAAAGCGTTGTGCGAGATCGACTGCAAGAACGGCTAAACGCTCGACCCAATGACCTCTTTGCGCAGATGAGGGTTTAATCCACCACGCGGAGTTTTTTCGGCTCCAAGACCTTCAAGACCGTTTTCAGATCGTGGCCGCGTTTAAGGATCAGGCCGGTGGCCGTGATGACGGAGTAGGCGCCCTGGCGGCGGGCAAGCTTGGGGCGTTTTTCGATCCGGTAGATGGGCACTTCCGCGGCACGGCGATAGATGGAAAAGACCGCAACGTCTTTTAAGAAATCCATGGCGTAGTCGCGCCAATCTCCGCCAGCGACCCGGCGTCCGTATAGCGACAAAATGAGATCAAGTTCTTTGCGGTTAAACGAAGTGACATCCTGCTTCGGCCTTCGGGCCGTGGCAGATGAGGCTTGCAAGCTGGCCCCGATGGCCGGGGCCTCACGTATGGGCTTTGGATCCTCCATGTGGACAATATTTTGTGGGGTTTTTCTCTTCTTGGCAAGTCTTCTGGATGTAATCGGCAGAATTCTGCCAGTTTTAGGTGAAATAATGAGCCTTAATCTTGCCTTAGTTCACCCCCTTTGCTGCCCCATTAGGGGTTGATTATTCAAGTGTTGGCAGACTCAGCCGAGTACCAAAGCTTCGGATTTGAACTCAGCCCCCCCAGCCCCCCGATGTTTTGGTGGATGGGTCTGTCAACAAATTCCCTTTTTCAAATTCAAATCCTTGACCGGCGCCCGCACGGCGCTTTGCCTTGCTAGCGTCTGTGGGCCGTGGGGTGTACCATGCGGGCAAAATCTGCATGGGAGGAAAAGAGATGAGCGAACCTGCTGCCGGGCGGCTTGCCGGGCGCTGCGCCATCGTCACCGGCGCGGCTTCAGGGATCGGCGAGGCCACGGCCTGGCTCTTTGCCGAAGAAGGCGCAAGGGTGCTGGCAGTGGATCTGCCGGGCACGAATTTGCACGAATCGCACTCCGGGCATTCTCACATTTATATCTGCGAAAAAGATCTGCGCGATGAGGGCGCGGCGCGTCAGATCGTCGATCTGGCGCTGGCTGATCTCGGCGGCCTCGATATTCTCATGAACAATGCGGGCGTGGGCCGCAATGCCCTGGCGGAAGAAATGACCGATGCTGATTGGGATCTGCAACAGGACGTCAATTTGAAGGCGCCGTTCCGTCTGGCGCGGGCGGCGATCCCGGCGCTGAAAACGTCTGCGGCTGGCCGTATTATCAATGTTTCATCGACTGCGGCGCTCGCGACGAATTTCGGACTGGCGTCCTATAGCGCCTCGAAGGCGGGGCTTGGGGGTCTGACGCGCACGCTGGCGCTTGAGCTCGGGAAATATGGCATTACGGCCAATCACATCATGCCGGGCGCGATTGAAACCGGCATGACGGCTGCCGGTTTTGCGGACCCGGCGGTTCGCGCGATCTGGGAGAAAAAATCGGCGCTGCGGCGGCTGGGCGTGCCTCTGGATGTGGCGCGGGTGGCGCTGTTTTTGGCCTCGGATGATGCGGCTTTTGTTACCGGTCAGGGGATCCAGGCGGACGGCGGGCTGCTTTTAAGGTTTTGAGTGCATTCTTAACTGGAATTTATGTCGGGACTCTTGCGCCGGTGGGTGGATTTTCCTATCTAATGAGCCGCAGTTCCTTCTTCACAGACGTCAGGTTTGACCTCTCATGATCAACATTTCAGACTTGGTGAAACGGTTCGGCGCTTTCACCGCAGTCGATGGCCTCAGCTTCTCGGTCGAGAAGGGTGAGGTTCTCGGTTTCCTGGGCCCCAACGGGGCCGGTAAATCCACCACCATGCGCATGATCACGGGCTTTCTGGCGCCGACCAGCGGCCAGGTTTCGGTTTGCGGTTATGATGTGGCGCAACAGGGGCTCGAGGCGCAGCGGTGCCTTGGCTATTTGCCGGAGGGCGCGCCTGCCTATGGCGAGATGACGCCGCGCGGCTACTTAAAATTCATTGGCGAGGTGCGCGGGCTGACCGGCGCCGAGGGCGTGAAGGCCCTCGACCGGGCCGTGGAGCGGGCGCATCTGGGCAGCGTTCTTGATCAGCCAATTGACACTCTCTCCAAGGGCTTTAAACGCCGGGTGGGCCTGGCGCAGGCGATCCTGCACAATCCACCGGTGCTCATTATGGATGAGCCAACGGACGGTCTTGATCCCAACCAGAAACATGCGGTGCGCAGCCTGATCAAGGAGATGTCGGCGGACAAAGCGATCATTATTTCCACCCATATTTTGGAAGAGGTGGATGCGATCTGTTCACGCGCGCTTATTATTGACCGGGGCCGACAGGTGGCTGATGGCACTCCGAGCGAATTGGCGGCGCGGTCGAGCTATCATAATGCCGTGACCATTGGATTTGCGGGCGAAGAAGGTCCGCGCGCTCTGCCAGAGCTGCAAGCCCTGAACGGCATTACACGCCTTGATGAGAGGCAGGAAGGCGGGCAAGCCCTTTATACGCTTTTTGTGGCGGACAAGGAGCGGTTGCTGATCGAAGAGGTGAGCGCTCTTGCCCAGTCAAGGGGCTGGAACGTGCGCGCGCTTTACGCGGAAGAGGGGCGGCTCGATGAAGTGTTCCGTATGCTGACCACCTCTGATGTTAGCGAACGCCATGATATATCCGAGGAGGCAGTGGTATGAGAGAGCTCAAAGCCGTTTTCCGCCGCGAGATGAGTGGCTATTTTGCGACGCCTCTGGCTTATGTTTTTATTGTGGTGTTCCTTTTTGCCACCGGCGCCTTCACCTTTTATGTTGGTAATCTTTTTGAAGCGGGGCGGGCGGATTTGTCGCCTTTCTTTGGTTATCACCCTTGGCTTTATCTCTTCTTTATACCCGCCATCGCCATGCGGCTCTGGGCGGAGGAACAAAAGACGGGCACCATTGAGGTGTTGATGACCCTGCCGATCCCGATTTCAAGCCTGGTGCTGGGCAAATTTTTGGCGGCCTGGGCCTTTACCTCTTTGGCCCTGGTGCTCACCTTCCCGGTCTGGATCAGTGTCAATTATCTGGGAAGCCCGGACAATGGCGTGATCCTCGCCTCTTACATCGGCAGCTTTTTTATGGCGGGAGCCTATCTTGCGATCGGGACCTGTCTCTCGGCGGCGACCAATAATCAGGTGATTGCCTTTGTGGTCAGCGTGACGGTCTGTTTTCTCTTTACGGTTTCGGGTTTGCCGCTCGTCCTTGGGTTTATGCAAGGGTTTTTGCCGCAGGTGTTAGTGCAGGCGATAGCGGGCCTGTCGTTCCTCACTCACTTTGAAGCTATTCGAGGCGGCGTCATTGATTTGCGTGATGTGGTGTTTTTCCTGTCGCTGATAGGTGTCGCGCTTGTGGTCAATGGTGTTTTGATTGACGCCAAGAGAGAAGGGTAAGAGCTCATGTTGAGAAAATTCATGAACCGGTCCTTCGTGACCTCGACCCTTGTACTTCTGGTGGCCATTTTTCTGGCGCTCAATGTTTTTATGACGACAGTGGTGCGAGATGCCCAGATCGACCTGACGGAAGATCGCCTTTACACCCTGAGTGAGGGCACCCACAATCTCATGAAGTCCATTCAAGAGCCGATTACCCTTAAGCTTTATTATAGCGAAAAAGAAGCGGTGGATATTCCGCAGGTGCGCGTTCTGGCCGAAAGGGTCAAGGACATGCTGGGCGCTTTTTCGCGAATCTCCGATGGCATGGTGCGGGTCGAAATTATCGAGCCGGAACCCTACACGGAGGCCGAAGATGAAGCAGAGGCGGCAGGACTGACGGCGGCGCCTCTTGCCTCCGGTGAGGTGGTCTACTTCGGGCTTGTGGGCACCAATGCCATTGACGGGCAGGAGATCATCGCTTTCTTCGCGCCGGAGCGTGAGGCGCGTCTGGAGTATGACCTGGCGTCCTTGGTGGACCGGCTTAACCGGGAGCGCGCGCCGGTTCTTGGTCTGTTGACAGACCTGCCCTTGTCGAGTGGGCCGGGCGGCATGATGGCCGCCATGCAGGGTCGCTCGCAGCCTTTCGTAATGTATGAGCAGTTGCTTGGAAATTTTGAGCTTCAGGAACTTGGCCCCGAACTCACCTCAATACCGGAAGATGTGGATGTGCTGATGCTGGTGCATCCGCCCGCGCTTTCGGATACGGCGCTTTATGCCATTGACCAGTTTGTCATGGGCGGGGGGCGGATCATCGCTTTTCTCGACCCATTTTCAGAGATGAGCCAGGTCAACGGACCGGGCGGAGAGGCCTATACGTTTTCTTCGGCGGCCTCGCTTGGTCCCCTGATGGAGGCCTGGGGCGTCACGATGGATGGCTCGAAGGTCGTTGCGGATCGGCAGCGGGCGCTTCGTGTCGGCTTTGGCGCCAATATGCCGCCGATGGACTATGTGCTGTGGCTCGGGTTTGACAATCGCGACATGGATGGCGACGATCTTGTCACCGCCAACCTGAATTACCTGCAGATGGCATCGGTGGGCGCGCTTGAGCCTCTTGAAGGCGCGACAACGCGCTTTATACCGCTCCTTAAATCGAGCCGGGATGCGATGTTGGTCGATTTCCAGGAAGCCCAGTTCCAGACACCGCCGGACGAGCTTTTGCGAAGCTATAAGTCTTCCGGTCAATCCTATGTGATTGGTGCGCGGCTGACCGGCGCGGTGAAGACGGCATTTCCGGATGGACCGCCGCCGCTGGATGCCGATGCGCAAGTCGAACCGGATGCGGAGCCTCTTTCAGACCCGATTGCGGCGACAGACAATGCCAATATCCTCATTATCGCGGACAGCGATCTTTTCAATGATCAGTTCTGGGTGCAGGTGAGCGATTTCCTTGGCGAGCGGTTGATGCAGGAAACCTCAGACAATGGCTCTCTGGTACTCGGCGCGGCTGAAAATATGATGGGGTCGAACGATCTTGTTTCTCTGCGCAGCCGGGCACCGGTGAAACGCGATTTCACGCGGGTTGAAGATTTGCGGCGGGAAGCAGAAGCGCGG
This sequence comes from Alphaproteobacteria bacterium, assembly GCA_006226415.1. Classification (GTDB taxonomy): domain Bacteria; phylum Pseudomonadota; class Alphaproteobacteria; order M2410; family M2410; genus M2410. Next base: position 16,408 of record SBGZ01000015.1, on the reverse strand, counting down.
TTTTTACCGCAAAGCCAGGCACTTGACGACAAGCTTGATCAGATCGTGCAGCGGGTCGATGAAATTCGCGGGTCCGGCATGGGCGAGAGCGATGACGGCACTTTGTTGGTTACGCCTGAGCAAAGGGCCGAGCTTCAGAGATTACTTCTGGAAGCGGATACAACGCGCAAGGCGCAGCGTGATATTCAGTATGAACTGGGCGCAGATATTGATCGGCTGGGCGCCTGGATCAAGTTTTTCAATATTGCCTTTGTGCCGTTGCTGGTGGCGGGATTTGCGATCTTCCTCGCTTTCCGGCGGCGTCGGCAGATGCGCATGCAGGGAACGCAAGGAGGCGCTATTCATGTCTAATTCACAACGGTCCTTGCGTGAAAAATTCCTGATGGCTTTGTTTGGTCTTGCCGCGCTTACTATTCTTGCCGCGGTCTTTGCCGTCAGCCTGCATGAGCGCGCGACTGAGCCTAAATTTCAGCCGACTCTGGCTTTTCCTTTCTTGGATGGCCGCCTCGATCATATCACCAAGATCCAAGTGACCTCGCTTGATGGTACCTTGACCCTCAATCGCCGTTCGGCAACGGATTGGGTGATTGAGGAAAAGAATAACTATCCGGCGGAAGTCACCTCCATCCGGCGGTTGCTTATTGGCCTCGCGGACCTTGAGCTTGTCGAAGCTAAAACTTCGCGGCGCGACTGGTATCAACACCTTGGCCTGGAAGATCCCGAAGAAGGTGGCAGCGCGGTCCGCTTCAAAGCCTATGAGGCCAATGGCGAACTTTTGGCGGAAGTTTTTGTCGGCATGGAACAGGGTCTGCCGGATATGAACGGTGCCAGTTATCGTTATGTGAGGCTCGGACAAAATCCACAAACCTATCTTAGTCGGGGACAGCTGGATCTGGGGCCGACCATGGATGTCTGGGCGAACTTGGATTTCCTTACCCTGGAGCGGGCGCGCTATCAGTCGGTCACGTCTGTTCCGGGCAAGAACTCTGAGGAGCGACGCGGATTTACCGCCTCGCGCGCCACACCGGAGGCGTATAATTTTACTCTGGAGAAGATGCCGCTTGGGTATCAGCCCACGGCGCCCGGCATTGCCAATGGCGTTGGCTCGGCGCTTGCGTCCATGTCGATTATGGACGTGACAAGTGCTGCGGACCTGAGCTTTGCAGATGCGACCGAGCTTTACTACCGCACTTTCGACGACATTCAGATTGAGGTGAAAGTAGCGGATATTGACAATCAATATTGGCTGCAGATGGCGGCCCGGGATGTTCGGCCAGAAGGGGCTCCGGCACCTATCGATGCGGCGGCGGAAGCTGCACGTCAGGATCTCATCGCGGCTTTGAATGGGCGCACAGAGGACTGGGCCTTCAAGGTGCCGGACTGGAAAGGTGATCAATTGACGATGACGCTCTCAAATATGATCCAGGTGAAAGAGGCTGAGTGAAATGACGAACCCGTCCAGCGCGGAAAGCCATGAGTTTCAGGCGGAGGTTGCCAAGCTTTTGCACCTGATGGTGCATTCGGTTTATTCAGAAAAAGAAGTTTTTCTTCGCGAACTGATTTCCAATGCCTCGGATGCCTGCGACAAGCTGCGTTATGAAGCCATTACCCGGCCGGAGCTGACTAAGGGCGACGAACACTTTCGGGTTGAGATTTGTATCGACAAAGAGGCGCGCACCCTGACGCTGACGGACAATGGCATCGGCATGAGCCATGATGAGCTCATCGATAATCTGGGAACCATTGCGCGCTCTGGTACGAGCCAGTTTATGGCTGAGGCGGCGCAGGATAAAGACAAAGCGGTCTCGCTGATCGGCCAGTTTGGTGTCGGGTTTTATTCCGCCTTTATGATTGCCGAGCGGGTTGACGTCACGTCGCGCCGCGCCGGGTCAGATGAAATCTGGCATTGGTCGTCGGAAGGCACGGGCGCCTTCACGCTGGCGCCCGCGGAAAAAACAGATCTCCTGTTTTCTGATCGTGGCACTGCCATTGTTATGCAGGTGCGGAAGGGGGATGAGGATTTTCTGGATCCCATGCGTATCTCGCAAGTGGTGAAAACCTATTCCGATCATGTGGCGCTGCCGGTGACGCTCAAAGGCGCCGGCGAAGAGGAAGATCAGGTTCTGAATACGGCGAGTGCGCTTTGGGCGCGGCCAAAGTCAGAGGTCTCCGAAGAGCAATACAAAGAGTTCTATGCCCATGTGGCGCATGCTTTTGACGAACCCTGGTTTCACATTCATTACACGGCGGAAGGGCGTCACAGCTACACGGTCCTCCTTTATGTGCCGACCATGGCGCCCTTTGATCTTTTTGATCCGAAGCGCGCCAACCGGGTGAAGCTTTATGTCAACCGGGTCTTTATCACGGAGGATGCCCCGCTTCTGCCGGGCTATCTGCGCTTCATGCGCGGCGTGGTGGACAGTCAGGACATGCCGCTCAACATGAGCCGCGAAATGCTGCAGAACAATCCGTTGGTCGGCAATATTCGTGGGGCGCTGACGAAGCGGTTGATTTCAGAACTTGGCAAAAAGGCTGAAAAGGACGCAGAAGGCTTTGCGACTTTCTGGGACAACTTCGGCGCCGTGCTGAAGGAAGGCCTTTATGAAGACTTCGAGCGGCAGGGAGATCTCCTTGAGGTGGCGCGGTTTAAAACCACCAAGGGTGAGGGGCTCCGATCGTTAAAAGATTATGTCGCCGATATGAAAGAAGATCAGGAGGCGATCTATTATCTGGCGGGGTCTGATCCGGAAATGATTGCGCGCAGTCCGCAGCTGGAGGGCTATAAGGCACGCGGGCTTGAGGTCTTGTTACTTGCGGATGCTGTTGATGGCTTTTGGACGCAAAGCGTGCCGGGCTATGATGGCAAACCTTTCCGCTCTGTTACAAAAGGGGCGGCGGACCTTAAGAAGGATGCCAAAGAGGGCGAGGACGCAGAGGAAGCGCGCGCGGATATCGCAACGCTTACTCAGTTCATGAAGACCACGCTCGAAGGCAAAGTCGCGGATGTGCGTACATCAAATCGCCTGACAGAAAGCCCGGTTTGTTTTGTCGCCGGGGACAGCGGCCTTGATCTGCAGGTGGAGAAAATCCTGGCGCAGCACAATCAGTCCGACATTGGCCTTAAAGTGCTGGAAATTAATCCAGGTCATCCGCTCATCAAGGCACTCGCCGGCAAAGCCGCCAGCGGGTCGGGCGCCAGCGATCTTGAAGATGCGGCCTTTTTACTGTTTGACCAGGCCAAGATTATCGAGGGCGATCCGCTCAGCGATCCGACAGATTTTGCCCGGCGCCTCGGCGCGGTGATGACCCGCGCCTTTGGCTAGGGCGGTTATTCTTCCGTCTTGCCGCGCTTGAAGAGGCGCGCAAAGAAACCACCGATCGCCACAACAATGATGACGATGAATTTCTTCAAGAAAAGAAGGGCCGAGGCGATAATGCCCGTCTTTAATAAAACCTTGCCCGCAATGAGGCCGCCAATGCCATAGGCGGCGACTTTGTCGATGTCCGGATCGAAATCGCGGTACTGGCTACCTTCTTTAAATTCAGACATCGCGAGAACAGTATCCAGCTGCCCCTCGATCTCATTGAGCTGCTCCATGTCCGCAATAAAGTTGAGGAGGAGGTAGCCCTTTCGCCCCAAAACACGAATGTTGTAATTCAGGGTGTTCGTCTCCACCGAGGAAAAATGTAATTCCTTGGCCCAGTAAAGCTTTTTGGTTTCACTGTCATAATGGGGCGGGGCTGCCCAGCCCACGAGCTCGATCTCGTCATAGCCTGCGGCGACACGGTCCGGATTAACAGACGCCACATCTTTTTTCATCTGCTCCAGAAGTTCGTCATAGTCGATGTCCTCAGCGTCGTCGTCTTTGACATAGCCTTCTTCCTCGAAGTCGATTTCGACCGCCCAGGAGCCAGAGGTGAAGGGGTTGTGTTCCGCTGGAAACAGCATGCCCAGATTGGGCACGTCCTGCGGGGGATTGCCCCAAGCCTCCTCCAGCACACGCTTGGCGTCAGAGGGGGAGAGATAATAAAAATTTTCAGGGACCGTCAGCTTGGCAAAGCCACCAGGCAGATCAATTTCGCCTGTCTGCGGGGTCAGGCTTTCCATGAACTCATTTGCCCAGGCAAAATAGGCCAGATCCTCTGCCGTCATTTGCTCTTCCATTTCGCCGGTTGTCTCAACCGGTGCGGTTTCTTCTTCAGCGGTTGCGGCAGCGGGTACCGCTAGGGCGGTAAAAACCGCAAAAAATAGCCATTTGGTCATGGATGTTCGTTCCCCCGAGTGAATTGTCTTAAACTCATATTCGTGTATCTTAATACCGCATTGCAAGCAGGAAGGGTAGACCTGAAAAGGTTTCCCGTTCATGAAGTTTGTCTGCCTGTTTCCCCCTGACTTTCACCGATGGCTCTTTGCAATACTTGACATTTATTATTTAGAGAATTATCTAAATGTCTAAAGGAGATGTCATGCAGAGCGTTTGGGAAGCCTTGGCCGACCCGCATCGGCGCAAAATACTCTCCCTTCTCAAAGGGGGCGAAATGAGCGTGAGCGAGATCCATGCTCATTTTGATTTCTCCGGGGCCACGCTGTCCCATCATCTGGCCAAGTTGAAAGCGGCGGGACTTGTGATCACGCGCCGCAAGGGGCAGCAGATCATCTATGGCGTCCATATGAGTGTCTTTGAGGAGGCGGCGCAGGCGGTCTCCGATATGTTTCGCAGAGAGGAAGAATCACCATGAAACTTTTTCTGAAAGAATTTGGTCCGGGATTGCTTTTGGTTGTCATCATGGCTGTGGGAAATCTCGTGCTGGGCGGCAATCTGCCGGCGGAAGTGCCTGTGCATTTCAACATACAGGGCGAGGCGGATCGCTATGAGGCGGCGCAGACCTTTATCTGGATCATGCCGGCGGCCTTGCTGGGCGCCATGGGTTTGATCTCTGTGCTGCTTCGGGTTTCTCCCCGGCAATGGTCGATGCCCAATTCCCGCCCCCTGCTCGGGCAAATATATCTGGCGGTCGGTGTCCTTTTGGCGGGCATTCATTTTGGTACGCTCTTCGACCCAACGGGCGGTGAAACCTTTCGCTTTGCGTTGGCGCTTAGCGGGGCTCTCTTTCTCATCCTCTTTGGCAATGTCATCGGCAAAAGTGAAAAGAATTTTTTCATTGGGCTGCGCCTGCCCTGGACCATTGCCTCGGACAATAATTGGTCGGCGACCCATCGGTTGACGGGCATGTTGATGGTGATTGCCGGGCTGATCATGGGAATTGCCGCTTTTATTCACCCGGCCATGGAAGTCTTTGCCGCCGGCCTTGTCGTGCCGATCCTCATCGGCTGCATCTATTCTTTTGTCTATTATTGGACGCGGGAGCGCTCGCAGGAGGCGGAGTAGATCTCACGAGCGCCCGTCGATGGGGACCATCTTGGCGGCGTGAATGGTGCCCTGGCCTTGCTCCTGCAGGAGAAGCGTGAAGCCGGTAATGCTGTCTTTGGTGTCTTCGGAAATGCCCACAGTGATCGTGCGTTCCTCACCCTGCCAAAGACCCAAGGATCTTGGCCGAAAGGCGACATTGGTATAGGTGCGATCATCATCTGTACCGGGACTGACAGAAACCGTCATCTCGGACTTGTAAGGGATGAGTACGATATCGTGGGGCTCTGTGTATTTCGCCGAAGCGGGTAACTCAAAGGTCAAAAGCTGAGGCGTCTGGCGGGCGTGGATTGCCAGATCATTTTCTGCCTGAGCCTTTTGTTCGTCGCGGATTTTTCCGGCGACTTTGAACCGGCGATAACCGGCCGCGTGACGCTCACCGCCGATTACCATCTCCGGTGTGTAGACACTGTTCTTGCCAATCATCCAGCCATAGGTGCGCTGACGCTGCTCGTGGTTGGGCAGATCTTTAAACTCAGGCTTGTCCCAATAGTCGACAATGAAGGAGAGCGCGATGACGTCCTCGCGTGCCGATAATTTTTTCAAGTAAGCATTGGCTGGCGGGCAATAGGGGCAGTCGTGGGCGGTAAAAAGCTCCACCACCACCGGGCTGGCCGGGGTGGATTCCTCCGCGAGAGAGCTAGCCGTCAGGCCTAGAGCGGCAAGCGCCGCCCATCCCCCAAGCATCAATTTCCCCATAAGCTTCTTCATGGGGTGGATTTTAGCCAGATATGACGGATGAGCGCGAGTCACAAAAATGTTAGAGCGAAGGTGAAGCCCCGGGCTTGACCCGGGGTTTCAATGCTCGCGGGGCCCCCTGAAAGCTTTGCTCCCCCGCGAAGGCGGGGGGCCAGAGTGGCCCGCTTGACATCTTACTTGCCGCGCCCTCACCCAAAACACAGAGGTGTTTTGGCCTCTCCCAAAGGGAGAGGTTGAAAACGGGTTTGTTACGCCGCCAGATTACGCAGCACGTAATGCAGGATGCCGCCGTTTTTGTAGTAGTCGAGCTCGTCTTCGGTATCGATCCGGCAAAGAAGCGGTACTTCCTGAGTTTTGCCGTTCTTGAACTTAATCTGTGCTTTCACCGTCGTGCGAGGTTTCAGCTTATCGAGGCCCAAAAGGGTGATCTCTTCCGAGCCATCAAGGCCGAGGGTCTTGCGGTCCGTGCCCTTCTTGAACTGCAGCGGCAACACGCCCATGCCAATCAGGTTGGAGCGGTGGATACGTTCAAAGCTCTCCACGATCACAGCCTTGACGCCGAGGAGCGTGGTGCCTTTGGCCGCCCAGTCGCGGGATGAGCCGGTGCCATATTCCTTACCGCCGACAACGATCAGATCCTTGCCTTCCTTGGCGTATTGCATGGCCGCGTCGTAGATCCACATTTGCTTGCCACCTGGCTGGTGCTTGGTCACACCGCCTTCAATGCCCGGCACCATTTCATTCTTGATGCGGATATTGGCGAAGGTGCCGCGCATCATGACTTCGTGGTTGCCGCGGCGCGAGCCATAGGAGTTAAAGTCGATGCGGCGCACTTGATGCTGGGTGAGATATTCGCCAGCGGGGCTTTCTTCCTTGATGGCGCCCGCCGGAGAAATGTGGTCGGTGGTAACGCTGTCACCAAAGAGACCCAGAACGCGGGCGCCTTCGATATCTTTAACCGCGCCGGGCTTATCGCTCATGCCTTCAAAATAAGGCGGGTTCTGCACATAGGTCGACGTCATGTCCCATTGGTAGGTCAGGCTTGGCTTGGCCTTGACCTTGCGCCACTGAGCGTCGCCGGTGAAGACATCTGCATAGCGGTCGCGGAACATTTTCGCCGTCACAGATTTGCGGATGGTGTCGGCGATTTCCTTCGACGAGGGCCAGATGTCCCTCAGGTAGACATCGTTACCGTCCTTGTCCTGACCGATGGGGTCGGTTGTCAGGTTAATGTTCATGGAACCGGCGATGGCATAGGCGACAACCAGCGGCGGTGAAGCCAGATAGTTGGCCTGGACGTCGGGGTTGACCCGGCCTTCAAAGTTCCGGTTGCCGGAGAGAACGGAAGCGGCCACCAACTTGTTTTTGTTGATGGTATCGGAAATTTCTTCCGGCAGCGGGCCAGAGTTGCCGATGCAGGTGGTGCAGCCGTAGCCCACCAGATTAAAGCCGAGCTTGTTGAGGTCATCCTGCAGACCGGCCTTTTCCAGATAGTCAGTGACGACCTGAGAGCCCGGCGCGAGGGAGGTTTTGACCCATGGCTTGACCTTGAGGCCGCGCTCGACCGCGTTGCGGGCGAGGAGACCGGCACCAATCAGCACGGAAGGGTTCGACGTGTTGGTGCAAGAGGTAATGGAGGCGATCACCACATCGCCGTGACCCATGTCATATTTCTTGCCTTCAACGTCGTAGCGCTTGTCGGCGTTTTTGCTGACGCCATAGACGTCGGCCAGGGCCCCGGCAAAGGCGGGCGCGGCATCGCCGAGGGAGATGCGGTCCTGGGGACGCTTCGGCCCTGCCAGGCTCGGCACCACTTCGCCAAGGTCGAGGTTCAGCGTGTCGGTGAAAATCGGATCTTCTGTCTTGGCGGTGCGGAACATGCCCTGCGCCTTGGCGTATTTTTCAACCAGTTCCACGCGCGCCTTCTTGCGGCCCGTAGCCGAAAGATAAGACAAGGTGTCCTTGTCGACCGGGAAGAAACCACAAGTCGCGCCATATTCCGGCGCCATATTGGCGATGGTGGCCTGATCTTCAAGAGAGAGATGGTTGAGGCCCGGGCCGTAGAATTCAACGAATTTGCCAACCACACCCTTCTTGCGCAGCATTTCAACAATGGTCAGCACCATGTCCGTCGCGGTGACGCCCGACTTCAGCTTGCCGTTCAGCTTGAAACCCACGACTTCCGGGATCAGCATGGAGATCGGTTGGCCGAGCATGGCCGCTTCCGCCTCGATGCCGCCGACACCCCAGCCCAAAACAGCCAGGCCATTGACCATGGTGGTGTGGCTGTCCGTGCCGACCAAAGTGTCCGGATAGGCGATCTCGATGCGGCCTTTTTCCGTTTTGACCTTGTCGGTCCAAACGGTTTGAGCGAGATGCTCCAGATTGACCTGGTGGCAGATGCCGGTTCCGGGCGGTACTACGCGGAAGTTTTCAAAGGCGCCGGCGCCCCATTTCAAAAATTCATAGCGCTCTTTATTGCGCTCATATTCGCGTTTCACATTGGCCTTGAAAGAGCTGGCCTTGCCAAAGCTGTCGATCATCACAGAGTGGTCGATGACAAGATCGACCGGCACTTGCGGGTTGATCTTCTTGGGATCGCCGCCGGTTTTGGCGACGGCGTCGCGCATGGCGGCCAGGTCCACCACGGCGGGCACGCCGGTGAAGTCCTGCATCAGAACGCGGGCCGGGCGATAGGCGATCTCTCTCTTGGACTTGCGGGTCTTGGTCCAGTCGGCCAAGGCCTTGATGTCGTCGACGGTGACGGTGCGGCCGTCTTCAAACCGCAGGAGATTTTCCAGAAGAACCTTGAGCGAGAAGGGGAGGCGGCTGACGTCTTTAAAGCCCTGCTTTTCAAGCGCCTTCAGCGAGAAATATTCGTAAGTCTTGTTGCCGACTTTGAGTTTGCGGCGTGTTTTCAGGCTGTCTTGGCCGATCTTGCTCATGGGGCCTCCTTTAAGGACGTGCGAGGGTTGTTAAATAATCAAACGGATTTGTGTCCGGCCTTACTACGCAAGGCGCGGATTGCGCGGGGATATGGCGCGAAAAAGGGTCTTTTGCGCGGCCTTTTTAGACCCAAGTCCGACAAATCTCAATGAAGGGAGGCACATTTTTTTGCTTTTTCCGGTGGAAAATGAAATCAGGCTTGGCTTGAGGCTGGATTTTTGCGGTTCCAGCCGGTAACCCTTTCAGCGATAAGGATTTTTTGGAAGAACCATGGCACAAACCGGTGAGCCTCTGATGGCAGAACGATGCCCTCCCTTGTTCAAGTTGTCTGGAGAGGGCCTGACCTGTCTGCGCGGGGGCCGTGTTGTGCTGCAGGATCTGAGCTTCGAAGCAATTGCGGGCAGGCCGCTGGTGGTGACGGGGCCTAATGGGGCGGGCAAGTCGACGCTTCTCAGGCTGGTGGCCGGACTGGTGTCTTATCAGGCAGGAACGCTTTTGTTTGCCGGGGCTGATGGCGCGCCGGTTTCTGACGAATCAAATGGTTATCTCATGCACTATCTCGGGCACCAGGATGCGGTGAAGCCGGCCCTGACGGTGGTGGAGAATTTGACCTATTGGCAAAGGCTCTATGGCGCCCGTGTGTCAGTGGGCGAAGCACTTGGGCAACTCGGGATCACGTTTCTGGCGGATGTGCCGGGGCAGTTTCTTTCTGCCGGTCAAAAGCGCCGGGTTAATCTTGCCCGGCTTCTGGTGTCTCACCGACCTTTGTGGGTGCTCGATGAGCCCACCGCATCGCTCGACCAGGAGGGGGCCGAGATCGTGCGCGGACTTATTCAGCGCCACAGCGCGGAAGGGGGATTGACCCTGGTGACGACGCATCTCGATCTCGGACTTGAGGCGCAAGACAGCCTGAAGATCGCGCGGCTTTCAGATGTCCCGCTGGAGGGAGGCGCATGAATAGCTGGACCCAGATGATCGTGACCCAGCTGCGGCGGGATCTCAAGCTTGCCGCACGGCTTGGCGGCGGTGGTTTGCTGGCGGTTGCTTTCTTTGTGGTGCTGGTCACCCTGGTGCCCTTTGGGGTGGGGCCGGAACCGGCGCTCTTGTCAAAGCTTTCGATCGGGATCATCTGGGTCGGCGTTGTGCTGTCGACACTTCTGTCTCTGGATCGGCTGTTTCAGGCCGATTATGAGGATGGATCGCTTGATCTGATGTTTTTGTCGCCTCTTTCGCTCGGGGTCCTGGTTCTTGCCAAATGTGCGGCCTATTGGATCACAACGGCTTTGCCCCTTGTTTTGGTGGCGCCGCTCCTGGGTGTTTTGCTCAATCTGCCGGCTGAAAACTACGGGCTTTTGGTGCTTTCACTGTTGGTGGGGACGCCCGCGCTCTCTCTGGTGGGCGCGGTGGGCGCGGCCCTGACCGTTGGCCTCAGGCGCGGCAGCCTTTTGTTGTCCTTGTTGGTTTTGCCGCTTTGTGTGCCGACGCTTATCTTCGGCGCGGCGGCAGCTGAAGGCCATATGAGCAATTTTTATCTTTTGGGCGCGGTCAGCCTGGTGCTTGTGGTGGTGGGCCCGATCGCCAGCGCAGCGGCTCTTAAGCTCAATCTTGGGTGAGGCCCCCCATGCGCGGTTTGGTCTCACTTGCTTCAACTGTCTGCGAGGGCTACATAAATCGCCATGTTTGATCTTGCTAACCCTAAAAAGTTCATGGACTTTTCCGCCCGCTTGTTGCCCTGGATCAGCGGCGCAGCAGTGATTTTGCTGGCGATCGGCCTTTATCTCGCGCTTTTTGTTGCGCCGCCGGATTATCAGCAAGGGGAGTCGGTGCGCATCATGTATGTGCATGTGCCCGCCGCGACCCTGTCGATGGGCGTTTATGCTTTCATGGCGCTGGCGAGCGCCCTGGCGCTGATCATGAAACATCCGCTCGCCGATATGGCGGCCAAGGCGGCGGCCCCGATTGGCGCGGGCTTTACATTTCTGGCGCTAGTGACCGGATCGCTCTGGGGCAAGCCCATGTGGGGCGCCTGGTGGGCCTGGGATGCCCGGCTGACGTCTGAGCTGGTACTGCTTTTTCTCTATTTCGGTTACATGGCGATCTGGCAGGCCATGGAAGACCCGATCAAGGCCGCCCGCGCGGCGGCGGTGGTCGCCCTGGTGGGTGTCGTCAACCTGCCGGTCATCAAATTCTCGGTCAACTGGTGGAACACATTGCATCAACCGGCCAGTCTTTTGCGGTTTGAAGGTCCGGCCATTCATCCGTCCATGCTGTGGCCGTTGTTGGTGATGTTTGCCGCCTATGGTTTGTTTTTTGCGGCGGTGCTGATCCTGCGCATGCGTATGGAAATTTTGTTGCGCCGGGCACGCAGTCTGCAACTGTCACAAGCAAGAGCGAGGGCTTCATGAGCGAATTTTTCCAGATGGGGGGTTATGCGCTTTATGTCTGGCCCTGCTATCTTTTGTCGGCGCTTGTTTTGGGCGGGCTTGCCTTTCAAAGTTTTCGCAGTTACCGGGCGGCTGAGGACAAGGTGCGCCAGTTTGAGCGCCGTGGGCGCGGCGGAGAAGACGGCCAATGAACTTCGTTCGGTTTTTGCCTCTGGCTCTGTTTGCCGGTCTGTCACTGTTGCTGGGTATCGGGCTATATATTGGCAACCCGCAGGAGATCCCTTCCGTATTCATTGACGAGCCCGCACCGCAGATCGATCTGGCACCACTTCCCGGCTACAAGGAGGGCCAGGGAGGTCTCACCAATGATCTCTTTACGCGGGGGCAGGTGTCGGTGGTCAATGTCTGGGCTTCCTGGTGTGCCCCTTGTCGCAATGAAAATCCGGCGCTGATTGCCTGGGCTCGGACCCACGATGTACCGATCTATGGCTTCAACTACAAAGATGAGACCGCTGATGCTCTTGCCTTCCTCAGAGACCTCGGCGATCCCTTTACCGCAATCGGCGTGGACCCACTTGGCCGCACGGGTATTGACTGGGGGGTTTACGGCGTGCCGGAAACATTTGTGATCGATGGCAATGGCCGCGTCGTATACAAACATGTGGGTCCGCTCGATGCGCAAAGTCTGCGCAGCATCATTGAGCCTGCCATTGAGGAAGCCGAGGCGCGAACGGTTTTGGTGTCAGACACTCAATAAAAAGGGCCGGAAGATATCCGGCCCTGGAAATTTGATCTTTATCAACTGGCGCGACTTACTTTTTCTTTTTTGCTTTGGTTTTGCGCTTGGCGGTCTTCTTGGCTGCTTTTTTTGCAGACTTTTTGGCTGCTTTTTTTGCGGACTTTTTGGCCGCCGGTTTTGTTTTCGCAGCTTTGCGTGTCTTTGGCGCAGCCGGTTTGGTGCCGCCGGCGTCAAGTTCGTCAGCAGCAGCGGCAATGGTCTTCAACGAATTCATAAAAGAAGTGCGTTGGCTGACAGGCAAAACGGAGAGAATCTTGGTTTCCGCCTTCTTCACGCTGTTCATGTGAGAGGCCACCTGTTTTTTACCAGCCGCCGTGATTTTTACGGCATTGGCACGCGCATCTTCCTTGGTGCGGGTACGTGAGAGCAGCTTGCGGTCAATCAGGCGGGAAATCATGTCAGCAAGGGTTGAACGGTCAATCCCGGTCATCTTCACCAGATCGGTCTGGCTGCAGCCTTCGTTTTGCTGAACGGTCAAGAGAACCGTAAACTGACGCGGTGTCAGGTTGGAGTTGCCAATCTCCGCGGAGAAAAGGTCGAAAGCGTATTGTTGTGCACGGCGCAAAAGGTGGCCGGGGGAATCCGTGATATCAAATTTTGCCATTATTATTTCCTAAACTTGTAGGCTGATTATTTTCACCGACAACATACTCAGATTTAGTCTGTATGCAACCCATCTTGACTGTCAATTTTGACAAACTTTAGGCGGTTTCGCTGCGGCCCCAAAAAAGTCGAAAGTGGGAGCCATTCGATCACAAATAATTTATTAGCTTGATCGTTGCAAAATCTCTCGGGAGCAGACACTCTTGTCATGAAATGCCAGGTTTCAGACCGCTAAAGGAGCGCAGGTGGCAGATCCGAATTTCTCTCTGCGGGTGCCCGATGGGGAAGACCGGGAGCGGGAGGTGTGTGACACCTGCGGCTTCATTAATTATTCCAACCCTAAGATTGTTGTGGGATCTGTTGTTGTTTCGGGAGACAAATTTCTATTGTGCAGACGCGCGATAGAGCCGCGCGCAGGTTATTGGACGCTTCCAGCGGGATATTTAGAGCATCACGAGACGACGGAGCAAGGGGCGATTCGTGAAGCGCAAGAAGAGGCCTGCGCGGAAATTGAAATCGAAAACTTGCTGGCGGTGTACAATATTCCACGTATCAGCCAAGTACAATTGATGCATGTAGCACGGCTTAAGTCGCCACATATTGCGCCGGGGCCTGAAAGTCTCGAAGTGGGTCTATTTACCTGGGAAGATATCCCTTGGGGGGAGCTTGCCTTCCCAAGTGTTCTTTGGGCCCTTAAGCATTACCGGGAAATTGAGGCGCAAAAGAGTTTTACGCCCTTTACCAACCCGGAAGATGAAATGAGTGAATTTCTGGCGCTGATGAAGAAGGCCTAGTCTTCAAAAGGCATCAGCTCATCATCTTCAATGATGTGTTTGGACAGGTAAGGGGCCTGCGACATCGAGAAGAGGAAGAAGAGCGCCATAAAGCCAAACACCTTGACGTCGAGCCATAATTCAAACTCCAGGACGCGGCGCAGGATCTCATTGAGGCCCGCCATCAACAGGCAAAATGTTGAAAAGCGCAGGAGAAACCCTTTCCAGCCTTCGGGCGACATCTTCATGTAAGGCGACATGGCGGATCCGAGGAAATTTTTTCCGGTCATGGCAGAGGCAAAGAGCGCACCGCTCATCAATACATAAACAATGGTGGGCTTCATCATGATGAAAGCCTCATTGTTGAAGTAAATGGTGAGGCCGCCGAAGAGCCCAACAATGACGCCTGTTATCAAGGGGAGCGGCGCGATTTTGCGCTCAATGACATAAATAATGGCGAGGGCAATAAAGGTTGCGACCACGAAGAGGCCCGTGGCTAAAATGGGGTCCTTACCGCCGAAATAATAGGCCGCGAGAAACACGACCAGCGGTCCGAAGTCGAGGACGGTGCGCGTGCGGTGGGACATCTTGCGGGGCTGCTGCTTAATTTCTGACAAGTGTCTTACCTTTCAACTCTACAATGAGATGGTTATTGAGCGGCTTCTGCCGCGGCGCTGTCAAGGCCGACGAGGGCGCGGGCAAAATCTTCGGCATCAAAGGGTTGAAAATCTTCAATGCTTTCGCCCACGCCAATGGCGTGGATCGGCAGGCCCTGTTTGGCGGCCACGGCGACAAGGATGCCGCCGCGTGCGGTGCCGTCGAGCTTGGTCATGATAAGGCCGGTGACGCCGGCGATCTCGGTAAAGACCTTGGCCTGATTTAGGGCGTTCTGGCCGGTGGTGGCATCAAGCACCAAAAGCACCGAGTGAGGCGCGCTCGGGTCGACCTTCTTGATCACGCGGGTGATCTTTTCAAGTTCGGCCATGAGCTCAGTTTTGTTTTGCAAACGCCCGGCAGTGTCGATGAAAAGCACATCCACGTTGTCGCGCCTTGCTTGCTCCAGGGCGTCGAAGGCAAGGCCCGCCGCATCGGCGCCCACATCACGGGCGATGACCGGCGCGCCGACCCGTTCGCCCCAGACTTTGAGCTGATCAATGGCGGCGGCGCGGAAGGTGTCACCGGCGGCGAGCATCACTTTCAGGCCTTCGTCCTTGGCGCGGCGCGCCATCTTGCCGATGGTGGTTGTTTTACCGGCACCATTGACGCCGACCATGAGCACCACATGGGGCTTTAGGGAAGGATCGATGTTAAAGGGGCTGACGAGGGGCCTTAGAATTTGCGCCACTTCCTCGGCGACGAAGGTTTTGATTTCTTGCGGAGAGATTTCCTTGTCGAAGCGGTCCTTGGCGAGCTTACCCGTGATCGCCATGGTGGTCTCAACACCGAGATCGGCCGTGATCAGAACGTCTTCAAGTTCTTGCAACGTCTCACTGTCGAGCTTGGCTTTGGTAAAAATGCTGGTGACGCTGTCAGAAATGGCGCCGGAAGAGCGCGAAAGGCCTTTGGTCAGGCGCTTGAAGAGGGAAGGCTTGGCCGTGTCCTCCACCGCCTCATCATGTGGCTGCTCTGTTGCCGCATTGACCGGCTCGGCCTCAGCTTCAACGTCAGTTTTGCCGAAGCCAAACCAGCGGCGTTTCTTTTTGGTGTCTTCGTCGCTCACGCGGATTTTCTCTCTTTCACGGGCGCGCCTTGAAGGGCGCCCTCTTTAGCGCCGGTCATGGTGACCCGGGCCAGGGTGCCGGGCACCAGCGGCTCGGCAAATCGGGTGAGGGTAAAGTTGGGTGTGTGGCCCATGTGCGGATTTTCTACCAGCACTTCTTGCGTTGTGCCGATCATGGATTGGAGATGCCGCGCCAGCGCTTCCTCACCCTTGGCGCGCAGCCGGGCGGCACGGGCCTTGATCACATCGCCAGGCACTTGCGGCATTTTCGCGGCGGGCGTGCCGGGGCGGATGGAATAGGGAAAAACATGGAGCAGCGTCAGGTCGCAGTCGTCCACCAAAGCCAGCGTGTTTTCAAACATCTCTTCGGTTTCGGTCGGAAAACCGGCGATAAAGTCAGCGCCGAAGACCATATCGGGGCGAGCCTCCTTCACCTCGCGGCAGAAGTCGATGGACTGCTCGCGGGCGTGGCGGCGCTTCATGCGCTTGAGAATCATGTTGTCGCCGGACTGCAATGACAGATGCAGATGGGGCATCAGGCGTGGCTCATGAATGATGAGGTCTTTCAGGCGCGCATCAATCTCAATGGAATCAATAGAAGAGATGCGCAGGCGATCCAGATCCGGCACGCCTGTTAGAATCTGTTCGATGAGCCGTCCAAGGTCGGCTTCGCCGGGCAGGTCTGGCCCGTAAGAAGTAATGTCGACACCGGTCAGCACCACTTCGCGGTAGCCGCTCTCCACCAGGGCTTTGATCTGGCGGACGACTTCGCCAGCCGGCACGGAGCGGGAATTGCCACGGCCAAAGGGAATAATGCAGAAGGTGCAGCGGTGATCGCAGCCGTTTTGCACCTGAACGAAGGCGCGGGCGCGGCCCTCGATGCCTTCGATCAGCATTTGCGGCGCGGTCTCGGTGACCGACATGATGTCGTTGACGCGCACTTTCTCGGCGGCGCCGATGCCGAAATCCTTTTGATAGGTTTCCGCCGTCAGCTTTTCGGTGTTGCCGATGACCTGGGTCACCTCGGGCATGTCGGCAAACTCTTTTGCGTTTAC
>SBGZ01000010.1 GCA_006226415.1 Alphaproteobacteria bacterium | reverse complement strand
GTGCCCGGATCGACATTCAAATATGGGTCAAGTTTCCGAAGACGAACTTTGTACCCGCGAGCCTGAAGAAGAGCTCCAAGAGCCGCAGATGCAAGTCCTTTACCGAGGGAAGAAACCACACCGCCAGTTATAAATATATACCGCGCCATGGGATTGCAGATTAATCGATTCCTGCTGCCGGAAGAAAGCGAATTCTATCGTTGAGGCGAATTATTTTTTCGCTGTCCGAAGAATGATGAGGGAATGGGAGTCCTCGCGGACTCGAAGATTTCGAAACGCCGCGTTATTCGCTGTCAGGGACGACCGGTTCGCCTTCGTCGACGACATCCGCCGAGGGTTCAGCCGCGCTGTCTGATCCTTCATCGATCACACCCAAGTCGATCACCGGTGTCGCATCAGCGCCCGCGGCGTCTTCACCGGTAGAGGTGTCCAGATCGGCAGCGGGAACAATGCCGCCCTCGGGCAATGTCGCTTCAACCGGAGGGGCCAAATCATTTTCATCAAATTCGAGAACACCTTCGTCCTGTGTTCTGGCCAGGACGGTCAGGATGATCGAGGTCGCAAAGAACCCTGCCGCCAGGATCGCCGTTGTCCGGGTCAGGAGATTGGCTGCGCCCCGTCCGGACATCAGCCCCCCCATACCGCCGCCGCCGCCCATACCAAGGGCGCCGCCCTCTGAACGTTGCAACAGAATGACCGCCACCAGGGCGACAATGATCATGATTTGGATGATCAAGAATACAGTAAACATCTGGCTCTAATTCTCCGGTCTGCCGGGCTTTCCCGGGACAACAAGCGCGTCTTTTATCCCCTTGGATGCGGCTCGGCAAGTCCTAAGGGGCATTTTGCTGCCTCGCGGACCCTCAAGCGGCCTCGATAATCCCGAAGAAATCCGCCGCCTTCAAACTGGCGCCCCCCACCAGGCCGCCGTTAACATTGGCCAGGGCGAGGATCTCCTCGGCATTGGACGGCTTCATGGAGCCGCCGTAAAGAATGCGGAAGGAGGATCCCTGATCGCCAAACCGGTCCATGAGCTTTTTCCGGATAAAGGCGTGAACCGTCAGAATTTCCGCGCTGGTCGGGGTGCGGCCCGTGCCAATGGCCCAAACCGGTTCATATGCGACAATCACCGTTTCCGGGGTCGCGGTGTCAGGCAGCGAGCCCTTGAGCTGGCGTCCGATGACCCGCAAGGTCTTACCCTCATCGCGCTCGGCCTCAGTCTCACCGATACAAACGATGGCGGTGAGCTCCGCCCGCAGGGCCGCTTCAGCCTTGGCTTTAACGATCGCATCGCTCTCCCCATGGTCGGCCCGACGTTCGGAATGGCCGACAATGACCGCTTTCCCCTTCAGATCCTTGATCATTTCAGCTGAAATGTCTCCGGTATGGGCACCGGAAACCTGGGCATGGCAGTCCTGTCCGCCGATGGCAATGCGGGTGCGTTTGGCGGCTTCCACCAGAGTGCTGATCAAAGTCGCTGGCGGGCAAATCATCACATCACAGCCTATGCGGCCTGCTTTTTTGAGCAGGGCGTTCAGCGCCTTAACCTCTTTGGTCGCGGCCGTTAGGCCATTCATCTTCCAATTTCCGATGATAATGGGCTTGGGCGCTCTGCGCACCGGACCCTTGGGAGCTTGTTTAACCATTAGACATGACCTTTCTTGCGACTCAGGTTTGGCCCTTCTATACAGAAATCCCTCACAATTATCAGCCCCAGAACACGGCTTTTCGCATTGTTTTGTGGGAGTCTTGCTGGTATTTGGAGGGACTTTATATACTTAGGTTCACCCCCGCGCGCCCTGCTGGGCCCGGTTTTAACAAGGATACAAGGCGACACCCATGGCGCTCGAACGACTTCGCAAACTCTCCAAGTCCCCCGTTATTGTGGTTTTGCTTGGCCTCATCGCCCTCAGCTTCGTGATTGTCGGCAATGTTGGAGACACCGTTCGCTCAACAGGCGGGCGGGCCGTCGCGACCGTTGGCGGCGACGAGATTGGCATTCAAGAGTTCTACAGCGCTTATGACCGCCAGACGAAGCAGATCGGCCAGCAAATCGGTCAACCGGTCACGCCTGAACTTGCCATGCAGATGGGCCTGGTTGACCAGGTCCTGGGCTCTTTGGTCAATCGCACTGCCCTCAGCAAACATGCGCGCAGCCTGGGCGTTGTCGGATCGGACAAGGCTGTGAAACGGGAGCTTTTCAAAATCGAGGCTTTCCAGGGTGGCGACAAACGTTTCGACCCCAACCAATATCAGCTGCTGCTGAATTCCAATAATATCGATCAGGCGGAGTTTGAGTCTGGCCTCCGTTCGGACGTCGTAATTGAGCAAATGTTTGATATGGTTCGCGCCGGCATTACCCCGCCGAAGGGGCTGGCGGAGCTACTCTTCCGCTATCAGGCAGAAACCCGCGGCGCGGAATATATCATGCTGTCTCCGGATCTCGTCGGTGCTATCGAAGATCCCGGCGACGAGGCTTTGAAGGAATTTTATGAAGCCAATGCCGCCATGTTCACAGAGCCTGAGCTGCGTCAAATCTCTTATCTAGACATTAAGCCCGCTGATTTCACCGATAAGGTTCTGATCAGCGAAGAAGATATTGCCGCGCTCTATGATCGGCTTAAGCCCAATTACATCACGCCGGAATCGCGCATGGTTAAACAGATCTTCGGCTCTGAAGAAATGATCAAAGAGGCCAAGTCGCGGATCGATGCAGGTGAGAGCTTTAATGACGTCGCCGAGAGCCTTGGCTTCCGGCCACAAGAATATAATCTCGGCTCGGTCATGGAAAAAGACATCTCTGACAAGCCCGTTGCCGACGTCGTGTTTGGCATGACTGAACCCGGCATTACCGATCCCATCCAGGGCGGCCTGAGCTGGTCCTTGGTTGAGCTCCTCGACATTGAGCCTGAGGTGGTTCAAACCCTTGACGATGTTCGGGAAGATCTTCGCAAGCAGATTGCCGAGCGAAATGCGCAGGACCTCGTATTTGAGACTTTGGATGTTGTGGAAGAGGAGATTGCCTCTGGCACGCCCATGGCTGACATCGCTCAAAAGGTTGGCCTGACGATTTCGGTAATTGACGCGGTCTCCAGCGAGGGCAAAGACGCCCATGGACTAGCTGTTGCAGATCTTCCGGCAGACCCAAAGTTTCTGGAAGAAGCCTTTGCGACCGTGGTCGGCTTTGCCAGTGATGTTTTGGAAGTCTCGGAAGGCGAATATGTCACCCTGCAGGTTGACGAAATCACACCTTCGGTTTTGAAACCGTTTGAAGATGTTCGGGCGAACGCTCTCGTGGAATGGCGCAAGGTGCAAAGAGCCAATCGTTTGGAAGAGCTCGCGCTTTCTCTCGTTGAACGGGGCAACAAGGGCGAGGCCTTTGCAGAAGTCGGCGATTCCATTGGTCGCGGCGTTTTGACGGTCCCCACCCCCATTAAGCGCGGGGAGCCTACCGATCTTCTGTCCAGCGGTATGGTTCGACAGCTTTTCAGCAGCCAAGTAGGTAACTTCGTCTATGGCAACATGCCGGAAGGCGACAGCCTGATTGTGGCGAGGCTGACCAGCATAGACATTCCCAATTCCGCAGCGGCCGGTCAGATCATCGACTCGTTTCAGGATCAGATCGGAACTCAGATGTCACGCGACGTTCAGGATCTTTATGTGAGCGGATTGCTGGGGGAATACAGCGTAAAGAGAAATCAAGCGGCTATTGACCAGGTTGTTGGCATTGTGCCGCAATCTCAGTAAGCGCGCGCAAATGCTTATCCAACCCAGTTATTCGGATTTTGAGGCCACCTTTAATACCGGTAAGCCGCAAGTCATCTGGACACGTCTTGTCGCCGATCTGGAGACGCCCGTCTCTGCGATGATGAAGCTGACTAACGGACAGTCTCATTGTTTTTTGTATGAGTCCGTGCAAGGCGGTGAAATCCGAGGCCGCTATTCGATCATTGGCATGAAGCCGGATCTGATCTGGCGCTGCCGCGGCGGCAAGGCTGCGGTCAATGACCAACCACGAATTGACCCCAATGCTTTCACGCCCTGCGACAAGCCGGCGCTGGATGCCTTGCGCGATCTGATTGACGGCGCGCGCATCGACCTGCCGGAAGAATTGCCGCCCATGGCCGCCGGGGTGTTTGGATATCTCGGATATGACATGGTTCGGTTGATGGAGACCCTGCCCACCGAGCTACCGGACCCCTTGGGCATACCGGACGCCGAACTTTTGCGGCCAACGATCTGCGCAATTTTCGACAATATCCGGGACGAGATCATTGTTGTCACGCCGGTGCGGCCGGACCAGGGTCAATCGGCGCGCGGGGCCTATGCTCAGGCCTGTGAGCGGCTGACCAATGTCGTCAGCGATCTTGATCGCTCGCTGCCGCGCGATGATAGCGACGAGATTGATTTCAGCGATATGCCGGAGCCGGTGTCCAATACGCCGCACGAGGAATATCTGGAGATCGTGCGTAAGGCGAAAGAATACATCAAAGCCGGTGACATTTTTCAGGTGGTGCCGAGCCAGTGCTTTCGCCAGCCCTTCAAGCTGCCGCCTTTTGCGCTTTATCGGGCCCTGAGACGGCTGAACCCTTCGCCCTTCCTCTATTTCATGGACCACGGAGACTTTTGCATTGTGGGGTCGAGCCCGGAAATTCTGGTGCGCCTGCGCGACGACACAGTCACCATTCGGCCCATTGCCGGAACCCGCAAGCGGGGTGAAACCCCTCAGGAAGATCTGGCACTGGAAGAAGAGCTGCTGGCGGACCCGAAAGAGATCGCCGAGCACTTGATGCTACTCGATCTTGGGCGCAATGATACCGGCCGTGTCTCAAAACCCGGCACGGTTAAAGTGACACATCAGTTCGGCGTCGAGCGCTACTCTCATGTGATGCATATCGTATCGAATGTCGAAGGTGAGATTGACCGGGAAAACTTCGATGCGGTCTCGGCGCTTGTCGCAGGTTTTCCGGCAGGCACCGTCTCAGGTGCGCCCAAAGTGCGGGCGATGGAGATCATCGACGAACTCGAGAAAGAAAAGCGCGGCATCTACGCCGGTGCCGTTGGTTATTTTTCCGCCAATGGCTCTATGGACACCTGTATTGTTCTGCGCACGGCGCTTGTCAAAGATGGCATGATGTATGTTCAGGCGGGCGGCGGTGTTGTTTATGACTCTGATCCTGAGTTTGAACATCAGGAATGCGTCAACAAATCCAAAGCGCTTTTTTCCGCTGCGCAGGAAGCCCACCGCTTCAACAAGGGTAATCGGTGACGGTCATGATCCTACTTATCGATAACTATGACAGTTTTACTTACAACCTGGTCCATTATCTGGGGCAGCTCGGGGCCGAAGTGGAAGTGCGCCGCAATGATGCCCTCACAGTGGATGAGGCGCTGGCGATGGGCCCGCAGGCCATAGTGCTCTCGCCCGGGCCTTGTGATCCGGACAAAGCGGGCATCTGCCTTGAGCTCATAGATCGGGCCAAGGCCGATATTCCCATTCTTGGGGTGTGCCTCGGACATCAGTCCATTGGACAGATCTTCGGCGGCAAGATTGTGCGGGCACCGACCTGTATGCATGGCAAGGTAAGTGCCATCCTGCATGACGGGACCGGCGTCTTTAAAGACCTGGCCAACCCTTTTAATGCCACGCGCTACCACAGCCTCACCATCGATCCGCCGAGTGTGCCCGATACGCTGATTGTCAATGCCAAGACCGAAGACGGCGTGATCATGGGCGTTCGACACGCGGCCTACCCCATTCACGGCGTCCAGTTTCACCCAGAAAGCATTGCGACAGAACACGGGCACCAGCTCCTCAAGAACTTTATGGAGATCGCAGGGCTTAAGACCCGCGCGCTGGAGGAGATCCTGTGAGCGACGATGCGACCCTCAAACGACTGATCGCCCATGTGGCGGACGGCAAGGAATTGTCAAGGGACGACGCTTATGCCGCCTTTGACGCCATGATGTCCGGAACCACCACACCGGCGCAGACTGGCGCCCTTCTCATGGCGCTGCGTGTGCGCGGCGAAACGGTCGGCGAAATTGCCGCGGGCGCCAAGGTCATGCGGGAGAAATCTCTCAAAGTGGGGGCGCCGAGCAATGCGATTGACAATTGCGGCACGGGCGGTGACGCCTCCGGCACGTGGAACATCTCTACGGGCGCTGCCTTTGTGGTGGCCGCTTGCGGCGTGCCGCTGGCCAAACATGGTAACCGCGCCCTTTCGTCGAAATCCGGCACCGCGCAGGCCCTCGAAGAGCTGGGCGTTAACATCAACACCTCGCCGGAAAAGATCACCGAATGCATCGAGAAAGCGGGCATGGGCTTCATGATGGCGCCCAATCATCATGCAGCGATGAAGCATGTGGCGCCGATCCGCATGGAGCTCGGCACACGGACGATTTTTAATCTTCTGGGCCCTCTTTCCAACCCGGCGGGAACCAAACGCCAGCTTATTGGCGTCTTCTCCAAGCAGTGGGTTGAACCCTTCTCGGAGGTTTTGCGCGATCTCGGCTCAGAGAAAGTCTGGATCGTGCACGGCGAAGACGGTCTTGATGAGATTACCACCACGGGCGCAACCCATGTGGCGGAGCTTGACCAAGGTCAGATCCGCACTTTCACAATTACGCCGGAAGAGGTGGGCCTTGCCCGCGCGCGGCCAGAAGACCTCAAAGGCGGCGATCCGAAAATGAATGCGGCCAAGATCAAAGCACTTCTGGCGGGCGAACAAGGTCCCTATCGCGACATTGTGCTTCTGAATGCTGCCGCGGCTTTGGTGGTTGCGGGTCAAGCCCAAGACCTGCCAGAAGGCCTGGCGCAGGCCGCTTTGGCCATTGACGAGGGCCATGCCGCACGCGTGCTTGAAACCCTCGTTCAAGTTTCCAACTCGTGAGCGGGTCCCATGTCTACTGTTCTTGACCGTATCGGCGCTTATAAGCGCGATGAGATCAACGCCGCCAAGGCCCGGACGCCGCAAAGCCTGATCGAGGCCATGGCGGTGCAGGCCGATCCGGTGCGTGATTTTGCCGGGGCCCTTAGGGCCCGTGTTGCGGAAGGCCGGTTTGGCCTCATCTGCGAAATCAAGAAGGCGAGCCCGTCAAAAGGCCTCATCCGCGAGGATTTTGACCCGCCTGCCCTTGCCCGCGCCTATGAGGCGGGCGGCGCTACCTGTCTTTCCGTACTCACCGACACGCCGTCCTTTCAAGGGGCGCCAGAATTTTTGACGGCTGCCCGCGCGGCGGTGTCTCTGCCCGCGCTGCGCAAGGATTTCATGTATGACCCCTATCAGGTCTATGAGGCGCGCTCGTGGAACGCCGATTGCATTTTGATCATTCTGGCGGCGGTAAGCGACGATCAGGCGCAAGCGCTTGAAGAAACCGCTTTCGCGCTTGGCATGAGCGTGCTTCTGGAAGTTCACAACGAAGAAGAACTTACCCGCGCCCTCGCCCTCAAGAGCCCGCTCCTTGGCATCAATAACCGCAATCTCAAGACCTTTGAAACTTCGCTTGAGACAACGGAGCGCCTCGCCGCGCAGGTGCCTGAGGATCGTTTGCTGATCAGCGAAAGCGGCATTCACGCACCTGACGACCTTTCCCGCCTCGCTAAATGCGGCGCCTATAGCTTTCTGATCGGGGAAAGCCTGATGCGGCAGGACGATGTGGAAGCAGCGACCCGCCAGCTAAGCGCGTTGTCGCGCTAGGCGAAGTGTGACAAACTCGCCCCCATGAGCAAGCTCAGCCATTTTGACAAGGACGGCAAGGCCGCCATGGTGGACGTTTCGGCCAAGGATGTGACCGAGCGGCGCGCGGTTGCGCGGGGGCGCATTACCATGAAAGCCGAAACCCTGGCGCTCATTCGCGAAGGCACGGCGGCAAAAGGCGATGTGCTTGGCGTTGCGCGGGTGGCCGGCATCATGGCGGCGAAAAAGACCTCAGACCTCATCCCGCTTTGCCATCCGCTCCCCATTACCGAAGTCTCGCTTGATCTTGAATGCGATGAGGCCACCTCCTCCGTTGAGATTACGGCGGAAGTTAAAGTCAGCGGTAAGACCGGGGTTGAGATGGAAGCCCTGACCGCCGTCTCGGTCGCCGCGCTGACGATCTACGATATGGTCAAGGCCGCCGACAAGGAGATGGTCATCAGCGACATCACCCTCGCCCATAAAGAAGGTGGCAAGTCGGGCACCTTTAGCTCTAAAAAAGAAGCGCCGCCACTGCGCAGCCGAGGCATGCAGGCACGGCCCGCCGCACGGGCAGAAGCTGTCAAACTCGATCCCGTGCCGGAACATGTTAGCCCCAACGCCAAGCGCGAGGCGCTGCGGCACTTCATGGAAGCCAAGCGCATCAAGCCCAGGCGCTGGGCGCAGGATGCGGGGATCGCCTCCGGTACGCTCTACAGCTTCCTGCAAGGACGCCTTGCGAGCCTCTCTGCCGAGGACGAAGCCAAGCTGGCTGCCGCTTTGCGGCTGAGGCCCGAAGATTTGTATCCGGGGCTCTGAGGCCATGATCTCTCCAGATGAGGCGCTCGCCCGCATTCTCACGACATTGGAACGGCTCGGTAATGAGCAAGTGGCCTTGCGAGAGGCCGCCGGGCGCTTTCTTCGCACCGATGTCGCCGCGCGCGTGACGCAGCCGCCTTTTGCCGTTTCTGCCATGGATGGCTATGCGGTGCATGGTGCGGATGTGAGTGCCGTACCGATCACACTCACACAAATTGGCGAAGTGCCGGCCGGTAGCCGCTTTGAAGGCGAGGCCCCGCGCGGGACCTGTGTGCGGATCTTTACCGGCGGCCGATTGCCGGGTGATCTGGACACAGTGGTCATTCAGGAAAATGTCACAGCTGACGGTGACAAGATCACTCTCCTTGAAGCCGCCCCGTTGGGCGCGCATGTGCGCCGGGCCGGCGCGGATTTTTCTGAAGGTGATATGCTCCTCAAGGGCGGGTGCCGATTGTCCCCGCGCGATGTTGCGCTTGCAGCCGCTATGAATGTGGATGTTTTGACCGTCACCCGGCGGCCCACGGTTGCCATCCTTTCCACCGGCAACGAGCTCGCCCTGCCCGGCGGGCCTGTGGGAGACAATCAGATCCTTTCCTCCAACGCCTTTGGCCTGGCGGCGCAGGTGGAGGCCTGGGGCGGCATTGCCCTTGACCTGGGCATCGCGAAGGACACCGAAGAAGACCTCCGCGCCAAAGCTGCGCTCGCGCGCCACGCCGATTTTTTTGTCACCATCGGCGGCGCCTCTGTTGGCGACCATGACCTTATTCAAAAAGTGCTGACAAAAGATGGGCTCCAGGTGGACTTCTGGAAGATTGCGCAAAAGCCTGGCAAGCCTCTTATCTTTGGCCGCTACGGCGATGTGGCGATGATGGGGCTGCCCGGCAATCCGGTGTCGGCGCTCGTTTGCGCGCAGCTTTATCTGAAGCCTGCGCTTTTTGCACTTCAGGGCGCGGCGGACCCAGCCAAGGCCAATGAGCAGCAGATGGTTTTGCTGGGCGCGGACCTGCCGGCCAATGATAGTCCGCGTCAGGACTATATGCGGGCCACGCTTTCACCAGACCCTGATGGCCGCCTCATGGCATTGCCCGCGCGGACGCAGGATTCCGGACAGCTCGCCACATTGGCACGGGCCGATTGCCTCCTCATTCGTCCGCCTCATGCGGAACCCGCAAAACAAGGAGACACGGCGCGCGCCCTCCTCCTCACGTGACCCTTACCCCAAGGAGATTACCCCCCATGATTGCCGATATCGCTTCCTGGATCAGTATCATCGAAGGGATCGCCGTTGTTTCGACCCTGTTTTTTCTCGCCGTACAGGTCCGCCAGAATAATATCACCAGCAGGGTTGCGACGCGAACCGCGGCCCATGAAGAGGGTTTCTCAATGATGCGGCTCGGCCTGGAGAGCGAAACCGTCCGCAAGCTGTTGGCCGGCGGGGTTTCCTGGGAGACCGCCACGCCGCAGCAAAAAGTAGAAATCAACGCCTATTTCACGATCGTCTTTTTCTCCAATCAGAACTGGTACTACATGATGGAGCAAGGGTTGTTTGACGAAAAGGATCTGCGATCCTTTCAGCCCTTCCAAATGAATCCGATCTTTATCGGTACTATTCAAACGCAGTGGCAAATTTTCAGACCACGGTTTCACGGCAATTATCTGGCCTATATGGATGCCCATATTCAGTCCTTGACGGGCAAAGAGAACCAGAACGCATAGAAGGGGATGCGTGCGCGGATGATGGTTTTGTCACCGAAGATAAAGCGCCGCACGCCGACCCATGCGAGGCCTGAGAAAGAGGCAATGAGCATAACCCAGGGCAGGCCCATCAATCCGACCCAGGCACCGCCCGCGCCGAAGAGCTTGGCATCACCCATGCCGATGCCGTCCGTGCCCCGGAGGCTTTTGTGGAGAACACCCACACTAAAGATGAGGAGGAAGCCGGTTACCGCGCCAGCGAGGCCCCAAATAAGAAAGCCAGGATCAAGGGCCGTGTGGACGAGAAAACCTGCTGCGAGGAGGCTCGCTGAAAGCCCATTTGGGATGCGCCGATCGCGGAGGTCGATGAATGCGACGGCAGCAGAAATGACAACCAAAAGGAATGTAGCGAAGAGTGGCATCAATCATTTCTCCAGCAAAATCCCCCGGAATTCAGCCGATCTCGGAATAACACCCCCAACCAAGGAATGCGTAGCGCTGCACTTGAGCTGTAGAACCCCTATTCCGGTGGTCCAATGATGGGCACCGCTTAATTCAGCCACTTGTACTATCTCAAACTGGCTGCGAAAACGGTGGTAAGGTCTGCAAGAGGCAACTCAAGGACAAAATGGAGTCTCAGTTTGCGATCTTTTCCCACAGTTCTGGCGAACCAATTTTCGCCGGAACCGGAAATTCATCCACTGTCTTGCCATATCCAATTCCAGTTGCAATATAGATTTGATCTGAACAAGAATTCCCACGATTTCTCATACGAACAATTGGTTCATCGCAAAATACGATATATGCCCATAATCCTGTCTGGTAACTATATGCAAAGCGTACGCCCCTCTTTCCCTGGTTTTTGACATCAACAAATGAAACTACGGTATCCATCCCTGCTATTCTCTGCCAACGCTTTCTTTTCAATTCAAAATCGTATCCCTGATAATCCCACATTGCACCTACAGATGGCTCAACCTTCGGCACCACAAAAACCAAGCCGCCGAATTCACTAAACGCACAAATAAATTTGCTATTTTCTTTGCAAACATCCAACGGCAACGTCATATCAGGAAAAACGCCGGCAAGCAGCGGTTGTTCACCAGTCACGATAGTAAAACCTTGACCAAAATCTGGCCCTTTTATTCGCATGTACTGATATTTCTCCTTTATAACATAGCTATTTTCCAAATTTTGCCCGCCATGTTCTTGCGGCGCACAATTTGACAACAAAAATGCTATCCCAGAAAGAACCCACAATTTCTTCATTGCTCCGATACTCCCTTCGAACAAAATTTTTCAAAACTATATCATCAAAATTGGTAAGATTGTATTTCTGTTTCTGCCTCAGGTGTCAGTCAATCAATCCGTGCCGCCGCGCCCAGATTGGAGCCCAATTTTTGACCAGGTCCTCTTCTTCATAATAATTGAGGGAGTTTGCCATCTCAGTTTCATGGAAAATTTCGTGCACGATAACTTCGCGGCGCCAGTCCTCTGAACCCAGGGCAGCACCATTGAACAATACAATTTCTCCATTTCGTTGGTGACCAGCTTTGTCTGAATCGATGAAAAATACCGTTATACTTTTGGCGTTGTCCCATGGTAATTCCGGGGACACTATACCTATTCTTTGGGTTTCTTCGGCCGACCAGCTTTCTTCTTTGTCAGTGTTCGTCCTGTTTCTCGTTCCAGCTTTCGGACAAACCTGTCCGCGCCGAGCGGTCGCCCGGTGCGCTCGGATGACCGGATTGCCTCAAGGGTCTCTTCTTCCAGGCCGCCCTTGAGGAAGGTCTTCCAGTCTCCCGCGCGCTTTAGAAGTGGCCGGACTTTCACCAGCTCGTCGTCCTCGCCCTTCAGGTGTGCCTTGGCCGAGGACCACTTCCAGGCGTCGGGCCTGCGCACGAGTTTCGCCCGCACTGGGTTCAGTTCCACATAACGCGCACAGGCGAGAAGATGTGCTTCGTCCATGGGAAAGGAGGCAAAACGACCCTGCCACAGATAGCCCCGCCAGCCCTCGCGGAAATTGATGTGGCGGGTATAGCGCCTGTGCGCCTCGGCAACGGCGCTGCGCAAGCCGTCCTCGTCGGAGGGGACCAGGATCAGGTGTACATGATTAGGCATCAGGCAATAGGCCCAGACCTCTGTGCCAGCTTCGGCGCAGAACTCTTTCAGGAGAGCGAGGTAAGCCTTATAGTCGTCGTCGCAGAAGAAGACTTCCTGACGGCGATTGCCCCGCTGCGTTACATGATGGGGATGTCCGGGAACGACCAGTCTTGCCATGCGTGCCATGGGCTATACTTGACCTCACTTGAGCATATGTCAAGAAATCAGTATTATGTCCCTGGATTTATCCCTGGATTTAATAGGTATTATGTCCCTGGATTTTCCTGGATTTTCACCTGGATTTTCATCACCCCCACGAGTAACTGGATATGACACATCAGGATTTTAGTTGTGGTGCGCACATGCACTCACTTCAGGTTCCAAAATTCAAAATGTCGGAGGCGGGTATGCATGTCTCGCCTCAATATAGAGAATTCTTCCATCCTCATCATAAATTATCAAATAGTTACGCCCTATGGTTCTTTCCTTATTGGGTCCGAGAAAAACATTGACCGTTTCGAGTTTCAATCCCTTTTCGCGAATATCTAATAAATCGAAATCGCAATGTCGCGGCTGATTGTCATATCTGGCTTTCTCTATTACATATCCATTTCGCTGTGCAATTTCGCCAATCAAATCCATACTCAATGTCTCAGTTTCGTCGACTCCTAGATACTCTCTGAGGCGAGTTCCTTCGTCCTCAGGACAAAACACGATCTGCTCCTTCGCCTCAGCGATGCATCCCGGCGAAGCAAGTGCAAATACAAAAACCAAAATCACTGTCTTGAGAACTCTTTCAATGACCATCTGCGTTGTACTCCAATGATTGCCAATTGCAGACTACCAACCACCGCCACCATCAACAGGAAAGTAATTAGGGGAATTCTGGGGACACTATACCTATTCTTTGAGTTTCTTCGGCCGACCAGCTTTCTTCTTTGTCAGCGTCCGTCCTGTTTCTCGTTCCAGCTTTCGGACAAACCTGTCAGCGCCGAGCGGTCGCCCAGTGCTAACAATTCTTACACAGCGCCTTGCATCGAAAAGATCTTCATTTGCGTGTCCACCCTCGTCCCTCGTAAAAACGGATCTTATTAGTTTAGGGCACCCGGATAAATAGTACATGTCTAGCAAAAATTATCTGGGCGTGTTCAGGGCTGGCTGAGGAGGTCTTTGGACGAGAATTCAAACCCTGGCGCGGGTGAGCACATTCAAGGCTTGACGGGCAAAGAGAACTAAACTAGAACATGTAAGAATGTTTCGCTTTTGTTCCGATTATGGAAATGGAAGGCAGCCCTACATGTTGACGCGCAAACAACACGAATTGCTCATGTTCATCCACGAGAGGATCCGGGAGACCGGGGTTTCCCCCTCTTTCGATGAAATGAAGCAAGCCCTTGATTTGAAATCCAAATCCGGCATCCACCGGCTCATTACAGCGCTGGAGGAGCGCGGGTTTATCCGCCGCATCGCGCACCGGGCCCGGGCGCTGGAGATTGTCAAACTGCCTGATTCCGCCCTTCCGGCGACCGGCCGGGCGAAAGGCTTCTCACCCAGCGTTATTGAGGGCAGCCGCGCCGACCCTGTGCCAGAGACCTCGACCTTTGAAGTGCCGGTTCTTGGCCGCATCGCGGCAGGGACGCCGATTGAGGCCATCCAGCATGAGACCCACAGCCTGGGCGTGCCCCCTTCGATGCTCGGCAGCGGTGAACATTATGCCCTCGAAGTTCAAGGGGATTCCATGATCGAGGCGGGCATTCTCGACGGCGATACAGTGGTCTTGCAACGCTGCGACACAGCCACCAATGGTGAGATTGTCGTGGCACTGGTCGATGACGAAGAAGCGACCTTGAAGCGCCTGCGTAAGAAAGGCAATTCCGTGGCGCTGGAAGCGGCCAACCCGGCCTATGAAACCCGCATCTTTGGCCCGGACCGGGTGAAGGTTCAGGGCAAGCTCGTCGGCCTTATCCGGAACTACTAGAGCGCCGGGTGGTTGACGTCACCCAGGGACGATGGCCGCGCACCGACGCTGCCGTGCGTACACGATATCCATCTTTGTCGAACCAAATCGCATAGGATCCATTTTCGCGCACATCACGCGGATCGACAATTAAAGTGGGGCCATCGCAGCCATGGGGCACCGACTGCGTGCTCACAAGAATGTCCGCAGACAGACAATCATCCTCAAAGGCGCGGCCATCGGCAACAAAGGCGACAATCGGACGATCTGCTTCTTCGTACACGCAGCCCAGCACATCACAGGCAAATTCTTCCCCATCAGGTGGGTGATATTCTGGCCCCTGCCCGGACTGGCGGCTCCAACTGTCGGCGGTAAATCTTTTGCGCTTGGACATAACCACAAGCGCACCCTCTGACGAAAGCACGGCAATGTTTTCCGCCTCCCGGTCAATCACTAAATCCGGCGGCGATGCCATTCGGCCAAAAAGCACACCCGCCCCGAGCACGACCACGCCGCCGATCCGCCACACTCGTTGCCAGAGGCAGAGCCACAGGCCCCCGATCACCACAAGCGCAAAAGTCCAGGACGGCCATACGCTGACATGGGAGACCGCGACCGGCCAGGAGGCAACCTCTGCGGCCACGGCCAATACATAGTCAATCCCGAGGCCCATACCTTTCAAGAACACGCCATCGCCGCCAAAAGGCATGGCGATCAGGGCCAATACGCCCAGCGGCATAATGACAAAGGCCATCATTGGCACCGCCAGGATATTGGCGATGAGACCGTAGTTGGCAAATTGATTGAAGTGGTAGGCCGCAAAGGGCGCCGTGGCGAGGCCCGCAAGAAGGCTGGTCAGGAGGAGGCCTCTTAAATAGGCAAAGGCGCGCGACATCAGCCCGGGCGACCGCTGCCACATAAGCTTGCCGCTGCGCAGGCGCTGTGCGTTCCATTGGCGGCGCGCTTCATAAGCGGCGACAAGACCTGTGCAAGCGGCAAAGGACATCTGAAATCCCGCCTCAAGAAGGCTTTCGGGCTGCAGGATCAAGATCACCGTGGCGGCGATGGCGACCATACGCAGGGTAAAAGCCGGTCGATCCAATATGATCGCGATCAAAACCAGGGCCAGCATGATGTAGGCGCGCTGCGCGGATATGGGGGCGCCGGAGAGGATCAAATAGATCGTCGCGCCAAAGAGCCCGGTGCCGGCGGCGATCTTTTTGATGGGCAGGCGAAGCGCCGCCCCAGGCCAAAGCGCCAGACCTCCCCTTACAAGGGAATAGAGCGCCCAGCCCGCCAGCCCCATATGAAGGCCGGAGATGGCCAAAAGATGCGCGAGGGAGGCATCGCGAAGATTTTGCAGATGCTGCGGGGCAATGCCGCTTCTGTCGCCGGTGATCAGGGCCGCAGCCAGCGGGCCGGCCGGGCCGTCGATCGCCAGCCGCATCCGATGAGCAATATCTGCCCTTATTTGCGTGATCCTTGTTTGGAGCTGCCCGGTGAGGCCAAGCTCCGCGGCAGAACCCACAACCTCCACGCGGCCATAGGTAAACCCAAGCGCGCCGATGCGGTCGAACCAGGATTGACGCGCGAAATCAAAACCATCCGGCGAGACGGGCTCGGGCGGCGGCATCAAGGACGCCCTCACCCGCAGCCGGTCACCGGGGCTCAGGTTTTCGGTTTCATATCGATAGCTGAGGCGGACCTTTTCTGGCACTTCATCTTTGCGCAGGCGCTCGACATAGCTCGGGCGAATGATCAATCGGGCATTGCCGTCATTGCCGCCGCGTATTTCCAACAGTCGTCCTTCAAGCATGACCGCTTCCAGCTCGTGGGCGACGACGGGCGCGCGCACCCTCTCGGTTCGCGCCTTGGCCAGCGCAAAGCCCAGCGCCATAAGCCCGAGAACCGCAAGACCGGTTTTAAAAAGTGCGGGCTGATGGCGCCAAAGGACCGCGGCGCCGACGAGGGCCGAGCCCGCGGCAGCAGCAGCCATTGCCCGGGCCATTGTGGGCTCCTCTGAAAGGCTAAAATAGAGCGCGATGCCCGCCCCCAAAGCGACGGGCACCCAAAGCAGCCAGCGGCCGCGTTCCTGGCTGAGGCGATCATTGGCTTCACGCCAAAACGCCCGGCCCCATCGCCGACAGGCCGACCAGCTTATGTCCTTCAACAAATTGTGGCTGAAGCCCATCCAACGCCCCAAATCTGCCCGAATAGGCGATATTTTCGGCCAAAAAAGCCTTAACGTTGCGGTGCAGCATATGCTAGAACAACCGCGAATTCGGGAGGTTCCTCAGGCCTCCTCGGACGGTTGTAACATCTCCGGTTGCAAACGTTAAGTTCCCTAAACCTCTAGATTTTGGCGGTCTCACGCTTCTTATGGCTTCAAAGGCGAATGTCATCACCCGGTTTGCCCCGTCTCCTACGGGGATCCTGCATATCGGCAATGCGCGGACAGCCCTGTTTAATTGGCTCTATGCGCGCCACTGCGGCGGGACCTTCCTGCTTCGTATCGAGGATACCGACCGGGCCCGCTCAACCCCGGAAGCGATTGATGCCATTCTCGACGGATTGTCCTGGCTCGGGATCGACTGGGATGGGGATCCGATCTTCCAGTTCGCCCGGGCGGATCGCCACCGGGAGGTCGCCGAAGAACTGCTGGCCAAGGGGCATGCCTACAAATGCTATGCCACGCCGGAGGAGCTTCAGGAGATGCGCGAGAAAGCCCGCGCAGAGGGTCGCTCTGTCGGATATGACGGCCGTTGGCGCGACCGGGACCCTTCGGAGGCCCCGGCCGGGGTCGATCCTGTCATTCGCCTTAAAACGCCGAATGAGGGTGTTACGGTGATTGAGGACAAGGTTCAGGGCACGGTTACCTTCAAGAACGCCGATATCGATGACATGGTATTGCTGCGCTCTGACGGCACGCCGACTTATATGCTTTCTGTGGTGGTGGATGATCATGATATGGGCGTGACCCAGATCATCCGCGGCGACGATCACTTGAGCAACGCCGGCCGGCAAACCCAACTGTATAACGCCATGGGATGGGACGTGCCTGACTTTGCCCATGTGCCGTTGATCCATGGACCCGATGGCGCCAAGCTTTCCAAACGTCATGGCGCCTTGGGCGTGGCCAGCTACCGCGAGATGGGCCTTCTGCCAGAGGCCCTGCGCAACTATCTCTTGCGCCTGGGCTGGAGCCACGGGGATGATGAAATCATCTCTTCTGAACAGGCCATTGCATGGTTTGATCTGGGCGGCCTTAACAAGGCCCCGGCTCGGCTTGACTTTGCCAAGATGGAATATCTGAACGGGCATTATATCCGGCATACCGATGACAGTGTGCTGGCCGGCCATGTCGAGAGCCTGATGGCAGATAAGGGCCAGTCCCTCAGCCAGGAACAGTTGGCGCGGGTGCGCGAGCTCATGCCGTCCTTGAAGGAACGCGCCAAGACATTGCACGACCTCGTGAAGGGGATCGATTTTCTGGTGGCGGCGCGTCCGATCACGATTGATGACAAGGTCGCCAAGCCCCTCAACCAGGAAGGCGCCCGCGAGATGCTGACAGATTTGGCGCCGCAATTGGCGGCCCTTAATCACTGGACTTTGGAAAGTGTTGAAACGGCGCTACGGGCCTTTGCCGATGCGCGCGAGCTGGGGTTCGGTAAGGTCGCTCAGCCGCTCCGCGCCGCGCTGACCGGCACCCCCAATGCACCGGGAATTTTCGAAGTCATGGTTGCCCTGGGTCAGGCTGAAACGCTGGCCCGCATTGAAGATCAGGCGGCTGCCGCCTAAGGACCCTGGACGATGACGGCGCTAAGCGCGTCAATCCATCGTCATGGGACCCATTTGTGTTTATAATAGAAGCAGGACGGCAGGGCCGTGGGCCAGCCGCTCGAAATGAAGGAGAGGAATAGATGCTAAAAACAGATAAAGGAAATGCCACACTTACCATCGGCGACAACAGTTATGAGTTTCCGATTTACGGTGGCAGCGTTGGACCAGACGTTATCGATATCCGTTCCCTCTACGCAAAGACGGACCACTTCACTTATGATCCGGGCTTCACCTCGACAGCCAGCTGCGACTCCGACATCACCTTTATCGATGGCGACAAAGGCATCCTTCTTTATCGTGGCTATCCGATCGAGCAGCTAGCCGAGCAAGGCAATTTCATGGAAACTTGCTTTTTGCTCCTGTTTGGACATCTTCCAGACGCAGCCGAAATGAAGAAGTTTCGCCATGACATCACCTATCACACCATGGTGCATGAGCAGCTCTACAATTTCTTCAAGGGCTTTCGCCGGGATGCACACCCCATGTCGATCATGGTTGGCGTTGTTGGCGCTCTGTCTGCTTTCTATCATGACTCCACGGACATCAATGACCCACGCCAGCGGATGATTGCGTGCTATCGCATGGTTGCCAAAATGCCGACCATTGCGGCCATGGCCTTTAAATACTCCACAGGGCAGCCTTTTATCTACCCACGCAATGACATGGGCTACGCGGACAACTTCTTGCGCATGTGTTTTGCTGTTCCGGCTGAAGAATGGGTCAGCCGCCCAGCGCTTGCCCGCGCGATGGACCGGATTTTTATTCTTCATGCGGATCATGAACAAAACGCTTCGACCTCAACGGTTCGCCTGGCTGGCTCCTCAGGGGCTAACCCGTTTGCCTGTGTTGCGGCTGGCATCGCCTGCCTGTGGGGGCCTGCGCACGGCGGCGCCAATGAAGCAGCCCTCAACATGCTTGAGGAAATTGGCACGGTAGACCGGATTCCGGAATACATCGCCCGCGCAAAAGACAAAGATGATCCCTTCCGCCTGATGGGCTTTGGGCACCGCGTCTACAAAAACTTCGACCCGCGCGCGACTGTCATGCGGGAAACCGCTCATGAGGTTTTGGCCGAAGTTGGCCACCAGGATGATCCGTTGCTGCAAGTGGCCTTGGAACTTGAGCGGATCGCTCTTGAAGATGAATATTTTGTGGAGAAAAAGCTCTATCCGAATATCGACTTCTACTCCGGCATTACCTTGCGGGCGATGGGCTTCCCCACATCCATGTTCACCGTGCTCTTTGCAGTTGCCCGCACCGTGGGCTGGATCGCGCAGTGGCAGGAAATGATAGAGGATCCGCACTCCAAAATCGGACGGCCGCGCCAACTTTACACCGGCGACGACACCAGAGCCTACGTGCCGATCAACGAACGCTAAGCTAAAAGCTCCAGCACCGTATCGGCGGCGCGAACACTCGGACTTTCCTGGCCGAGGCCCATTTTGACCAGGGCTTCGGCCATTTCTTTTTTCTGGCGCGCTTGTTCTTCCGGATCATCCATTAGCTCCGCCATGGCCGCCGCGATATTGTGTCCGGTGCAATTGCCAAGGATAAACTCCGGGAAGATCCGTTTGCCCTGAACAATCGAAATCAATGTGATGTCATCGATGTTGATAAAAAACCGGGCGATGAGTCCGGTCAGTTTTCCCACATTATAGGCGACGACCGTTGGCACCCCCGCAAGAGCAAGTTCCGTTGTGACCGTGCCCGAGGTCGCCAGCGCAAAGTCCATGGCATCGAAGGCCTCGAATTTTTCGCTGCTGCCTTCGATAAAAGTCAACGGGGTTGGCCAATCCTCGGCCTGGGCCCGAATGCGGTCCGCCACATGATGCACAGCGGGAATGACCGTGTGAAGATTATCTCGCGTCTTTGCAAGCTCTGTGACCGCTTGCTTGAGATGCGGAAAAACAAATCGCACCTCACTCGACCGGCTTCCGGGGAGCACACCCAGCAGTGTTTCGCCGGCGCGAATATTGTGCCGCTCGCGAAAGGCCTCACCACCTTTGATCTGGCTTGCCCGCTCAACGACCGGATGACCGACAAAAGTTGTGGTCAGGCCGTATTGCTCAAAAAACTGCGGTTCAAAGGGAAGTAAAGCCATCAGATGGTCGACAAACTGACCCATGGTTTTGGCGCGCCAGGGGCGCGATGCCCAAACCTGTGCCGCGACATATTTCACGATGGTCAGCTCGGGCGCCTTTTTCTTCAGGCGCTTGCCGATGCGGTCCGTAAAGTCAGGCGAGTCGATCAGTATCACAAGGTCCGGTTTGACCCGGATGGCTTCGTCGCAAACCTCGCGAACCCGCCGCAAGATGCGGGGCACGGCCGGGACCACTTCTCTGAGGCCCATCACGGCTGTATCACTTAAGGGAAAGAGCGAGGATATCCCCTCTGCCTCCATTAAGGGACCGCCGACGCCGGTGATTTTGATCCGGCCTCCAGTTTTGGCCTTAAGAGCCGCCATGAGTTCAGAGCCGAGCGCATCGCCCGAAGGCTCACCCACGACCATCATGACATGTGGAACCTTATCCGTATTATTCATTTCCAGAGGCCTTGTCCTCGACACCGAACAAAAAGAGCCCGAGGCGGTTTGCGGTCTCCACCACCTGGTCGCGATCCAAGATCAGCGCGGCGCCAGCCGCAACAGCGACACCGGCCAATCCAGCCGCGCTTGCCAGTTCAAGGGTTCGCACTCCAATGGTCGGCAGGTCCACCCGGCGCTCTTGCCCCGGTTTCGGTATCTTGACCAGGACCCCTGATTTATCCTCGCCCGAGCCACGGATTTCAATGGGCAGATTGGCGCACCTCTTGAGCATCTCGTCGGTGCCTTCAGCCGCCTCAACGGCCAAGACCAAACCGCGGCAAACCACAGCGCCTTGACCGATATCAAAATCGCCAAGCGCGCGCACCACCTCTCGCCCCTTGGCGATATCAGCCATTTGCTCATCATTGGGCGCCAGCATGGAGATGGGTCCGCCATCGGCCAGCAAGCCTTTAAAAACCTCCTCGGCGCCAATCACATTGAACCCTTGCTTCTCGAAAGCTTCGACCAGAACAGAGATCAGCGCATCGTCACCTCTGCGAGCGGCCTTGATAACACTGGGCAGGAGCTTTGCGGCTGTCAGGTCCAGTTTGAGGTTATTGAAATCGGGCCGTTTGACATATCCGGCGATGACAACGGATTGGCAACCCGCGTTTTTGAGCGCCGCGAATGTGCGGCCCAGTCCACCAAGCGTTACCCAGACGTGATCGTATTCGACGATCTCCGGGCCCGCCCATCCTTCAATTCCCAAAACCAGAAAGGACCTTTGCGTGGATTGGCACGCCCGCGCCAGGCGCAATGGCAGATCCCCGCCCCCAGCAATTATGCCAAGCTTGCCGATTTTTTCATCCGCGGGGACGCTCATGGCGGCCCTCATCGTCCCTGTTTGGGCAAACAAATGGACCGGGATGAGCCTGAGCGGATGAATTTGACGATACGCATCACTTCCTCAGAGTCGGAGAAAAGGTCGGCCACATCATCAATGCGTTCCTGGAAGGTGCCTTCCTGGGCAAAGAGCAAACGATAGGCGGAGCGAATTTTGTGGATCGCCTCTCGGGGCATCTTACGGCGTTTCATGCCCACGATATTCAACCCCGACAGTGATGCTCTGTTACCGACACAAGAGCCATAGGGAATGAGGTCCCGATCAAGGAGCGCCATGGCCCCGACAAAAGCAAAAGCGCCAACGCGCGAAAACTGATGAACGGCTGCGAGCCCCCCCAGAAAGACGAAATCATTTACAATCACATGGCCGCCAATTGTGGCGCAGTTGGCAAAAATCACATGGTCACCGACGATGCAGTCATGCGCCACATGCGTTCCCGCCATAAACATGCAGTGGTCCCCAATGACCGTTTGCCCGCGACCTACAGCCGTACCCGGGTGCATGGTGGCGTGTTCGCGAATGATGACCTCTTTGCCAATGATGAGCTTGGTATCTTCGCCGCCATATTTAAGGTCTTGAGGGGGCTGCCCCACGGCGGCGAAAGGATGCACCGTGCCGCCCTCGCCAATCGTCGTGTTGCCGTCGATCACCACATGACCGTGGACTTTGACGCCATCGCCCAATTTTACTTTGGAACCTATGATGCTGTAGGGGCCGATCTCGACATCTGCGCCAAGGACGGCGCCATCTTCGACAATGGCTGTAGGGTGAATTTTGGTCATGGTGGGCCTATCTGATCATGGCGCCGAATTCGGCGTCGGCCACGACCTTGCCGTCCACGCGCGCTTCGCCTTTGAATTTCCAGACGCCGCCGCGTGATTTCAAGGCGCGGACATGCAGATGCAGCACATCACCGGGAACAACAGGCTTTCTGAAGCGTGCCTTGTCGATGGTCATGAAATAGACCGCCTTCTGCTCTTCGGCCTGAAGCGTGTGAACCACCACGATGCCAGCGGTTTGTGCCAAGGCCTCGACAATCAGCACCCCCGGCATGACGTGTTGTTCAGGAAAATGCCCAACAAAGAATGGTTCGTTGTAACTCACACATTTGCGGCCAATGCCGCCGACGTTATCGACAATCGATTCCATGCGATCGACCAGGAGGAAGGGATAACGGTGCGGTAACGCACGTTTGATCGCTTCGATGTCCATGGTGGCGCCGCCGGAAATATCCTCATCGAGTTCAGTATTCGTGCTCATTCATTCTCGCTTTCAGACTTGCCTTTGTGTTTTTGGCTTCGTTCTTTTTCATTCTCTTTGGTCAATCGGCTGACCAAGGCCACTTCCTTCATCCATTGCTTAACCGGTCGGGCCGGGAACCCGGCATAAACGGCACCCGCGGGCACATTGCGCACAACCCCGGCGCGGGCTGCCAATGTCGCCCCGTCACCAATGGTTAAGTGGCCTGCTGCGCCCACGTCTCCCCCAATAACCACCTGGTCGCCGATCGTGGTCGACCCTGAAAGGCCCACTTTGCCGGCCAAAATGCAATGTCGACCGATGACCGTGTTGTGCCCGATTTGCACGTGATTATCAATCTTGGTGCCCTCGCCGATGATGGTGTCATCAGCCGCGCCCCGGTCGATGGCCGTGCAGGCGCCAATTTCGACGTGGTCCTGAATGACGACCCGGCCCAATTGCGGGATCGCCAGATGGCCTTCGTCCATCGACATGGAATATCCAAAGCCCGGTGCACCAATGACAGACCCGGAGCGGATGATGACATGGTTGCCGATTAGAGCGGCCTGAATGGTGACATTGGCGTCAATGATGCAGCCCCGTCCAATGCGAACACCGCGGCGAATGACGGCACCCGGACCGATTGTGCTGCCCGCGCCAATGGCCGCCCCCTCCTCAATGACAGCGCCGGGACCCACGTCAACGCCCTCTTCCAGCGATGCGCCGGGATCCACGAAGGCTTGGGGACTGATCTGATAGGCGGGCAGACGGAGCTGATAAAGATATTCTGTAATTTTGGCAAAGGCCCGCTCGGGGTCCTCAACCTCAACGGCAATCGTGCCCTCGGGCACTTCTCCGAGCAAATTACCGGGGACAAGGCAGGCAACGGCCTTCGTCTCCTGAAGCGCAGGAACGTATTTTTTTGATCCACAATAGGCCAGATCCCCAGCGCCGGCTCTGTAGAGCGGTGCAACATCACTGACCTGGGGATCACTGGGGAGCTCACCTTTGACCTCCACCATGGCCTTAGACAGCAAAACGCTCAAAGCACAGGGATCGCGGCGTATGTAAAAACTTGGGTCGGCCATCTGTCCGGCTATGCCTGGTCATCCTAAATGGTTAATTTTTCAGGGGAAAACTCCCCCCTCCGACCGATATGCTATGGGATTCGAAGCCCTCTCGCCAAAAGAAAACGGCACCCGGTGGGCCGGATGCCGTGTCACAAGTTCTTTCGGGACTGAAACAGTCTCGCATGGCTTCGTTATTCGGATGCCTCTCCAGAAGCTTTGGCCGCCTCTTGAGCCGCCTTTTGGCGCTCCACCAACTCGTCATAGGTTACTCGTTTCACATCGACGGTGGGCAGCGTCTGGTCCAGGCGCGCAACGGTTTGGGATGTCACGTCATATTCCAATGAGGACATGATCAAGTTCGTTTGATCCAAGAGCAGGGTCCCATTGCTTTCCTGCATCAGGTCCTGAAGGATTT
The DNA here is from genome assembly GCA_006226415.1 of Alphaproteobacteria bacterium. Taxonomy (GTDB): domain Bacteria; phylum Pseudomonadota; class Alphaproteobacteria; order M2410; family M2410; genus M2410. Next base: position 10,193 of record SBGZ01000010.1, on the reverse strand, counting down.
TCAGCATTGCCGCCGCAATCTGCTCCTGCGCTTCGGCCCGGGTGGCATTGCGCTCCTGAGTGAATTTATACTTGGTGAATTCTTCACGCTGGGCCAGCTCACGCTGCTGCTTTTTGAATTCTTCCGAGGCCATAATGGCCTTCTTCTGCACAAGCGCCTGGGCATCGGCAATCACTTGATCAAGCTCGGCTTTTTCAGCCGCCTCGATTGTCGTGAAAATGCCTTGCAGCTTCGTGCGCATGTCTTGACCAGCCTTCGACTGGACAAAGACCTGCTGCCTGTTCACCACCAGGACAATAAGTTCCGGCATATCTGCCGATTGAGCTTTTTCTTCCTGAGCGTAACTGCTTACCAGCGGCCACGACCCAAGCAACGCAACGCCAACTAGGGCGGCGGCAATTTTTTTCATATTCATGCCACTTCTCTTAAACATTTCTAGAAACGGGTTCCAGCACTAAATCTAAAGGACTCGGTCTGATCGTAATCCTCCTGTGCCAAAATCTTGGAAAAATCGAGGCGGATGGGCCCAAATGGGCTATCCCAGAAGATGGAAACGCCCGCCGATGCCCGCAATGAAAGGTCATCGGAGATCACTTCCGGGAAGGCAAAATTCTGCAAATCTTCGTCTTCCAAGACGCCCACGGTACCAAATTCTGTGAAGACGCTGGCCAGAACCCCGTATTCTTCCGGCAGACCGGTGGGGAAACTGACCTCCAGCGTGCCGATCGAATAGAAGCGGCCGCCCAGGCTGTTGCCGGTTTTGGTTGGGATGAAGATATTGTTGCCGTTGCCGTCCTTACCGCCATAGAAGCTTGTCACACGCGGGCCGATACCTGATTGCTCAAAGCCCCGGAAGGTCTGCCCACCTTTCCGGAACCGGTCAGAGAGACGAAGGCCGTCATCCTTAAAGGTGGCAATGTAGCCTGTCTTCAAGGTCGCACTGGCGATGACATTGTTAAAATAGAGGCGGCGATACCAGTTCATGATGTTCTCAGACCGCAGGTAGTTCACATCACCACCAACGCCCGCGAAATCCTGATTGAGACGGAAGTCCCATCCCTTTGAGGGCTTGACCGGATCGTTACGTTTGTCGATGTAGAAGGTATAGCCCGCCGTCGAGGTTGTACGGGTCCCCACGTCCTGACAGATATAACTGGGTGTCGCCGGCCCTTGTGGACACAGAAGCGAGTTCACCTGAATATCGTCAGCCTTGAATGTGTAACGCAGAGATATCCGAGCTGATTCATTAATGGGGAACCCCGTTCTCAGGCTCAGGCCGGTGCTTTCCAAACGATAGCCCGCTTCCTTCTCGTAGTCGGTCAGGGTCCGGAACAGATCAAACCCACCGACCAAACTGCGGCCAAACAAATAGGGCTCGGTGAAGGAAATATCGATCTGTTGGCGTCTGTTGGAGCCCTGGATACGCAAGCGCAGGAACTGGCCACGGCCAAGCAAGTTACGCTCGGAAATCGACAAGTCGCCCGCAACCCGGTCCTGAGATGAAAAACCAACCCCAAAAGAAAACTCGCCGGTTGGTTTTTCTTTCACCTTAAGGCTGACAACCGTTTGGTCGCGGGTGCTGCCGGGTTCCTCTTCCAGCTCAACCTCCTCGAAAAAGCCCAGGGCGTTTACCCGCCGCTTCGACCGATCGAGCTTGATTTTGTTGTAAGAGTCCCCTTCGGAGACCAAAAACTCCCGGCGAATGACGCGCTCAAGGGTCCGGGTGTTACCGGTCACATTGATACGCTCGACATAAACCCGCGGCCCTTCATCAACACGGAAGGTCAAGTTGATGAGGTTATTTTCGCGATCACGTTCGATCCGCGGACGAATATCGACGAAGGCAAAGCCCGCAGATCCAGCGACAAAAGTCAGAGATTCAATGGTCTTCTCAATATTATCGGCGTTATAGACCTGGCCCTTCTTGAAGCGCACCAGCCGGATCAAAGCTTCTGAATTGAGTTCGTCCAGAGCGGTTTCGACCTTGATTTCGCCCACACGGTACTGGGGACCTTCGTCCAACACATGGGTGATGTAAAAAGACTTGCGATCGGGAGAAAGTTCGGCCGAGGTCGATGCCACACGGAAATCCGCATAACCATGCGATTCGTAAAACTTACGAATCTGCTCTTTGTCATAGATCACACGGTCCGGATCATAATTATCGTTGGACGTTAAAATGTTCCACCAGCGGGACTGGTCGGTCACGATGATCTTTTGCAGCTTGCGCTCACTAAAAGCCCGGTTGCCAAGGATAGAAATCTTACCAATTCCGGTCTTCGGACCTTCAGAGATCTCAAACACCAGATCGACCCGATTTTGCGGAAGCTTGATGACTTTAGGAATGATGGTTGCGCCATAGCGGCCCTTGCGCCGATAAAGCTCGATCATCCGCTGCAAGTCGGCCTGAACCCGTGCCGGCGTATAAACAATCCGCGGGCGCAGCTGAACCTCTTTGGCAAAATCGTCTTCCTTGATGGCTTTGTTGCCCTCAAAGAGAACCCGGTTAATGATGGGATTTTCCACCACATCCACATAGATCGTGCCGCCTTCGATGGAAAATTTCACATCAGCAAACAGGCCGGTCGCGAACAAGGTTTTCAGGGTGCGGTCCATTTCCGCACTTGAATAACGGTCACCGGTGTCGATGGACATGTAAGAGCGAACGGTTTCAGACTCGATGCGTTCGTTGCCGCGCACCACAATGTTCTGAATGACCGTATCCGTTAGTGTCGCATCAATGCGGGTCTGCGCCATCGTCGGTTCTGCCCCCGCCAGAACGGCCCCGAAGACGCACGCACACGCCAAGAGGACCCTAGCGGTCCGCCCAAGTGTGGAAAGGATCGAGAAGTTTTGCAGCACGATGTCCTATTTTACCTTTGTTGTAGGGCCAGAGGTGGCTCAAGAGAAGAGATTGGAAATTCCTTTAAACACCCCAAAACTACTTAAGTCGTTCCAGGTGACGAAGATCATCAAGAACAAGAGAAGGCTCAAACCAATCCGGAAGCCGACCTCTTGGACCTGTTCACTTAAGGGCTCTCCTTTCAATGCCTCGAACCCATAAAACAAAAGATGGCCGCCGTCGAGCATTGGAATCGGAAAAAGATTGAGAAGCCCGACACTTATGGACACCATGGCAATCATGCTGATGACTGAGATGACCCCCAATTTAGCGGCCTGACCCGAGTACTGGGCGATCTTCAAGGGCCCCCCGAGCTGTTTCGCGTCCTCTTTCCCGGCAATTATCCGGCCAATATAGTGAAAAGTCTGGCGGACCATAAAGCCCGTCCGCTGAACCCCCTCCAGGAAGGCGGCCGGGACGGAATAAGATTGGTGCACGACGTCGGCGGGGTCCCTGCTTGAGGATATCCCCAATTGCCCGACTTTCTGTTTATTGCCGAAGGCATCTTTTGATTCGACCCGGGCGGGGGTGACAATCAGTTCTATTTCTTGCCCGTCACGCTCAACGGTTACGACCCGCTCGCTCTCCGCGCTCATGGAAATGAGAACCTGTAGCTCGGTAAAGCGCTCAATTTTGCGCCCGTCAATGGCCGTAATCCGGTCACCAGGCTCAAACCCGGCCTGTGCGGCGGGCGTGCCTTCCATGACCTTGCCGACGACGGGGGCCTGGACCATGTCGCCAAAAACACTCAGAAACCCGGTAAAAATGAAGATCGCGAGAAGGAAATTGGCAATCGGCCCCGCGGCGACGACCGCGGCCCGCTGCCAGAGCGGTTTGAAGTGGAAACAATCCTCAGGGCGAATTCCCATTTCTGAGGCATGCTGAGAAATTTCTTTTAAATGCTCTTTGTCCGGGACGCTGGCCGAGCCCTGATCACCCACAAATTTGACGTAGCCGCCCAGGGGCAAGGCTGAAATCTTCCAGCGGGTCCCCTTTTTGTCGTTCCACCCGAACAGCTCTGTGCCAAATCCAATGGAGAAGGTCTCCACCGCGACACCGCACCAGCGCGCCACCAAAAAGTGGCCCATTTCGTGGATAAAAACGATGACCGTCAAAACGATCAAAAAAGGAATAATATAGCCAAGTGCGGAGCCGCCGCCTGAAAGCAAGGTTTCCATTAATGTATCTCGTCCCTTTAGCCCCTTAGGCCCCAGTTGACCCTACGCCACCGCCAATTTGGCTGTCATTTCCGTTGCCAGCACTCTGGCCCGTGCATCCACGTCCATCACCTGCTCCAGATTTTCAAGAACGATTCCCCCAAAATCGAAACTTTCGGAGCTTTCGAGGACGCGTTCCACGACCTCAGCGATATCCAAAAAGCCGATCTTCCGATGCAAGAACTGGCTGACAGCCACCTCATTTGCGGCGTTCAGGATAGTAGGGGCGAGCCCTCCTCTTTGCAAGGCTACCTGTGCAATTTTTAATAAAGGAAACCGGCTGAAATCCGGGGTTTCGAAGGTCAACTGACCAAGCGCCCCCAGGTTGAGCGGCGTCACCGGAACCGCCATGCGATCCGGCCATGCCAGGGTGTAGGCGATAGGCGTTCGCATGTCCGGCGATCCAAGCTGCGCCAGGGTTGAGCCATCCTTGTATGTGACAAAAGAATGGATCACCGATTGCGGGTGGCAGAGCACCTCAATCTGATCCTTTTCAACAGGAAAAAGGTAATAAGCTTCAATGACTTCCAGGCCTTTGTTCATCATGGTCGCCGAATCCACAGAGATCTTGGCGCCCATGGACCAATTGGGGTGAGCAACCGCCTGCTCGGGAGTGGCGCGGCGCATCTCGTCAAGACTGGCCATTCGGAAAGGGCCGCCTGATGCCGTCAGGGTGACTGACTCGATCGCCTCCGGGCGATCAAAGTCGAAAACCTGATAGATGGCGTTGTGCTCCGAATCGGCCGGGAGCAAGGTGGCTCCGGCGGCGGATACCTCGCGCATGAAAAGATCACCGGCACATACCAGACACTCCTTGTTGGCGAGCACCACGGTCTTTCCCTGCCGAACGGCTTGCAAGGTGGGGGACAAGCCTGCCGCGCCAACGATGGCCGCCATGACCCAGTCGGAGGAACCCGCGGCGGCTTCGTCCAGACCGGTTTTACCGGCCGCCACCTGACAGTCCAGATCAGCCACCAAGCCTCTCAAGGTGGTTAAAGCGCCCTCATTGGCGATCGCAATCTGGCGCGGGCGGAATTCACGGGCCAAAGCGGCCAGGTCCTCCACGCGGCTGCCGGCCGTTAGACAGTCGACCCGATAAGGTCCGTCATGAGCCGTCCCAGTCGCCTCCTGATTGGCGCGCCGGATCAAGTCCAGTGTGTTTTGGCCGATGGAACCGGTCGCGCCCAATATGGCGACGGATTTTTGTCCCGATGTGGCTGGCGAGGCGGTCATTTTATGAGAACACCTCCCTGGGCAATTCCCAGGAGGGCAGCGGCGGCCATAGCAAATAAAAGGCCGTCCATGCGGTCCATGACGCCGCCGTGACCGGGGATGAAGCTGCCAATATCCTTCACGTCGAAATGGCGTTTAATGGCCGACTCCACCAAATCCCCAACCTGAGAAATAACTGAAAGTATCAAACTCAAGATAATGATATCTCTCGCTATTTCCCAATCTAATACTGAGGCCGCAATCAGCCCCATGATACCGGCCAGAAAGGCCCCGCCGAGAAACCCGGACCAGGTTTTCTTGGGGGAAATACGGGGCGCCAATTTTGGCCCGCCAATGGATTTGCCAAAAATATACCCCCCACCGTCACTGGCCCAGACCACAAAAAACAGCCAAACGACCACCGCCAGCCCGCTGTTGGTCCCGGCCAGTTCTTCGGTCATGCTTGCCGAGGCCCGCAGCCACAAAAGGCCCATGCCGGGCAAGCCAAAATAGGGAATGGCCAGAAGTGGCCAAAGGGGGCTGCGCCGCTTTGGGATCATCATCACAAGGATCACCAACCCGCCGACGCCCAGAGCGGCAAAGGCGAGACCCCAGGCTGCTTTCATCGCAAAAAAACTGGCCACCGCCACGGTGACCGAATGGGTCACGATCAGCCCGTAGAAACTCTTTTTCTGGCCCTCTTGGCGGGTCAGGCGGTTCCACTCAAAGGACATCACCGCGACCGCGAAGGTGACGAACCCTACCAGCACCCAGTCGCCATAATAAACCACCGCAATGGCCATCGGGACCATTACAAGCGCTGAGATAAGGCGTGTGCCAAATCCCGAGGACTTCTCCTCCGGCTTGGATGGGTCAGCTTTTTGATCTTCGTTGGTCATTTGGGTCCCATCTCAGTTTGCCCCAGCGAGCGGCGACTAGGCGACACCGCCGAATCTTCTCTCTCTTTTACCAAATCCTGCGAGGGCTGCGGCCAAATCCTTCATCCCAAAATCTGCAAATTCCCGTTCAAAGAAGGAAAACTCAGCGTAGGCGCCGCTCCAGAGATTAGCCGCGCCCAATTTTCGGCCCGGCCCGATATAGATGATCAGGTCAGGCGGCGCTCCTTGAGCCCTAACCATCGCCTGCTCAAGATCGGCCATCGTAACCTCGTCAACAGTCTGTGCGAAGATTGATCGAAGGTGGCCGAGCAAATTTTTTGCTTCAGAGGGCTCTGCGTCCAGAAATATCTGAGTTGGATGATCATTTATTGAAGATTTTCCGCGCTCTGTCTCAAATCTCTGAGACAGAGCCTCAATCTCAGACTTTTGTGTTATGTCGAGATTAACCAAGCAAAGTGACAAGATAGGTAGGCACTTTGCCGAAATAAGATTAGATATTTCTTCTAACTTGTTTATTTCTATTGGTTTTTTCTGACAGTCAACGTGGATCCTTAAATGCTTAAGGCTTCCGGGTATAGACGTCTGGGTCAACCAATTTTGGCCCCCATCGGCAGTGGGGGGTGTAACGTCGCCGCGCCGCGCGCCCATAGCTTTTTCACACAGGCCTGATCAGACCTGCATGATTTCACCTTCTTTATGCGCCAGCGCTTCGTCGATATGTTTGATGGTCGCATCCGTCATGGTCTGGATCTCATCATGCCAGACTTTCATTTCGTCTTCGCTCATGCGGCCAGCTTTTTGAGATTTCTTGATGTCTTCCATCCCATCCCGGCGCACATTGCGCACAGCCACCTTGGCCTGCTCGGCATATTTGGCGGCAACACGGGTGAGCTCGATCCGGCGCTCCTCGTTGAGCTCTGGGATCGGTACCCGAACGGTCTGACCGTCGACGATCGGATTAACCCCCAATCCGGCATTGCGGATGGCTTTTTCCACCGCCGCCACCATGGTTTTGTCCCACACACTGACCGACAGCATGCGCGGCTCGGGTACAGATACCGTGCCGACCTGATTCATGGGCATCTGGGTACCATAGGCATCCACCATGACCGGCTCCAAAAGGCTGGCTGATGCCCGCCCTGTTCTCAGGCCTCCAAATTCAGCTTTGAGCGCGGCAATCGCGCCTTCCATGCGGCGTTCAAGATCCGCGAGATCGGGTTCGTCGTGCTGTTCGCTCACTTCTTCTCACTCCCCGTGACTTAAAAGGCTGAGCCTCTGAGATTTGAGGCTCAGGCGCCCTTATTGCTGATAATTGTACAGGGTCCGTCGCCATTTAGCACCCTTACGAAACCGCCTTTCTCGTGGATTGAGAAAACCACGATCGGTATATCGTTCTCGCGGGAAAGGCTAACCGCCGAAGCATCCATGACTTTCAGGTCTTTGGCCAGGACGTCCATGTAGGAAAGGGCGTCGTAACGCACAGCTTCCGGGTCTTTCTTCGGATCGGCCGTGTAAACCCCATCCACCTGCGTGCCTTTCAGCAAGGCATCGCAATTCATTTCCACCGCCCGCAAAGCGGCCGCAGTATCGGTTGTGAAGAAGGGGTTGCCGGTTCCCGCGGCAAAGATCACCACCCGCCCCTTTTCCATGTGCCGGATGGCGCGGCGGCGGATATACGGCTCACAAATGGTGGTCATGGGAATGGCCGACTGGACACGTGTGCTGACCCCAATCCGCTCAAGAGCGTTTTGCATGGCCAGGGCATTCATAACGGTTGCCAGCATGCCCATGTAATCGGCACTGGCGCGCTCCATACCTTTGGCAGCCCCGGACAGGCCGCGGAAGATGTTGCCGCCACCAATGACAAGGCACACTTCAGCGCCAATTTCGGTGGCATCGCGGATTTCTCCGGCGATCCGGTCGACGGTCTCCAGATGGATACCGAACTGCTCCGGACCCATGAGGGCTTCTCCAGAGACCTTTAACAGGACGCGGCGAAATTTCGGCGCGGCTGAGGCATTTGGGCTTTCCGACTCGGCTAAGGACATGGGGCTAACTTCCCAAAAAAAAGAGGAAAAGCCAATAAGGCTTTTCCTCTGATGGGTGAAAATTTCACGCGATTAGGAGCCGGCTGCCGCAGCAACCTCAGCAGCAAAATCCTCTTCCTTTTTCTCGATGCCTTCGCCCAGCTCCATCCGGACAAAGCCCTTGAGGGCAACCGGGGCGCCAACGTCAGATTCTGCATCCTGGAGGACCTTTTCAATGGTGCGATCCGGGTCCATGACGAAGCCTTGATACATCAGCACAACCTCTTCGAAGAACTTGCGGATGCGGCCTTCAACCATTTTTTCGGCAATTTCCTGCGGCTTGCCGGATTCTTTGGCCTGATCGATCAGAACCTGACGCTCTTTGGCAACCACTTCCGGGTCCAACTCGTCTTTCGTCGCGGCCAGCGGGCGGGTTGCCGCCACATGCATCGCGATCTGACGACCAAGGGCTTCCAATTTCTCGGTGTCGCCGGTGGACTCAAGAGCTACCAGAACACCAATCTTGCCAAGGCCCGGTGCCGCCTGGTTGTGGACATAGGCAGCAACGACGCCATTGTCGACTTTCAGGCCAGCAGAGCGGCGCAGGCCAAGGTTTTCGCCAATGGTGCCGATCTGGGTTTTGATGTGGTCTTCCACACTTTCGCCCGCACCCGGGAAGTCAGCCACTTTGAGGGCCTCGTAATCGCCTTCCACGGAAAGCGCAATCTTGGTGATTTCGCCTGCCAGCTTCTGGAAGTTCTCATTGCGCGCCACGAAGTCGGTTTCGGAGTTCACTTCAACGGTCACGCCGATGGGGCCACCGGAGATACAGCCGACCAAACCTTCAGAAGCCACTCGGCCCGCCTTTTTGGCAGCCGTGGCCAGACCTTTGGTACGCAGCCAGTCGATCGCGGCGTCGATGTCGCCGTTTGATTCCTGCAGCGCGGCCTTGCAATCCATCATGCCAGCGCCAGATTTTTCACGAAGCTCTTTTACGAGAGCAGCGGTAATGTTTGCCATGTCATACCTCTTTCGCCCTCCGCGCCGGTGGGGAACCGGCGCATCGGGAGTTTCTATACTTGATGAAGGTCCGGACCTTGTCCGGACCTGATTTTTGAATTAAGCGCCTGGAGCGGCTTCTTCGGCGGCGGCTTCTTCAGCCGGAGCCGCGGCAACTTCTGCCTCGCTTGGAACCTCTTCCATGATCGGTTCGGCAGCGGCGCCAATGTCCTCGCCATGAGCGGATGCGCTTTGGCTGATGCCGTCGATAACCGCGCGGGAAATCAGGTCGCAATAGAGGTTGATCGCGCGCGCTGCGTCATCATTACCTGGAATCGGATAGGTGATGCCATCCGGATCACAATTGGTGTCGACGATGGCGACCACTGGAATACCAAGGTTTTGTGCCTCTTTAATGGCAATGGATTCCTTGTTGGTATCGATAACGAACATGATGTCCGGCACACCGCCCATTTCCTTGATGCCGCCAAGGGACCGTTCCAGCTTATCGCGTTCGCGGGTGAGCTGAAGGGTTTCCTTCTTGGTGAGGCCTGTGTGCTCCTGGGAGAGGATTTCCTCAACTGACCGCAGACGACGGATCGAATTGGAGATGGTCTTCCAGTTGGTCAGCGTGCCACCGAGCCAACGGTGGTTGATATAGTACTGGGCGCAGCGACCGGCCGCATCCGCCACCGGCTGGGAGGCCTGGCGCTTGGTGCCGACGAACAGCACCCGTCCGCCACCTGCAACCGTATCGCGCACAGCCAGGAGAGCCTGGTGCAACAGCGGCACGGACTGGGACAGATCGAGAATGTGAATATTATTGCGGGCCCCAAAAATGAACCGCTCCATTTTCGGATTCCAGCGGTGGGTTTGGTGACCAAAGTGCACACCAGCTTCAAGCAGCTGGCGCATGGAAAAATCTGGCAACGCCATG
>SBGZ01000007.1 GCA_006226415.1 Alphaproteobacteria bacterium | reverse complement strand
ATTTTGGGCCAGCAATATGACCTCGTCTGCAACGGCTATGAGCTGGGCTCCGGCGCGATCCGGAACCACGAGCCGGAAACCATGATCAAGGCCTTTGAAATTGCCGGTTATCCACGCGAGCAAACCGAAACCGAGTTTGCCGGCATGCTCAACGCCTTCCGCTTCGGCGCCCCGCCGCACGGCGGTTTTGCCATTGGCATCGACCGTGTGGTCATGCTCTTGGCCGATCAGGTTAACATCCGCGAGGTGACCATGTTCCCCATGAACCAGCAGGCCGAAGACCTGATGATGAATGCGCCTGCGGAACCGACCATGAAGCAGCTCCGCGAACTGCACATCCGCGTCATGATGCCGCCGGAGAAGAAATCACAATAAGACGGCGTTCTTGTGTTCCCGCGCAGGCGGGAACCCAGGGGAAACCCCTTCTACCTCATGCTGAGGAGAGCCTAAAAGGGCTCGTCTCGAAGTATGAGGGCTTGATGTTTTGTCTCATCCTTCGAGATGCTCGCTTTGCTCGCCTTCAGGATGAGGCTTTTCAATGCGAAAAACTTTCAAGGTGCCAGGTACACTTGAAAATACTCGCTTTGCTCGCCCTCAGAATGAGGCTTTTCAATGTGAAGTGGCCCCCGTGGTCAAGCCCGGGATTCAATTTTGACATAGGTGATGTTCGCCGTGAGCGACCCTAAAACGCCAGCCGCCCTTTGAGGTCGTCAAACGGCACCATCACGTGCTCGCGGTAGGCAGGCCGCTCGGTAAGCCGCGCGTACCAGGCCTCCACATGGGGCAGGGACGGGCGTTCGAGGTCCATTTCAAAGTAACGGTAAAGGCAGCACCCGGCGGGAATATCGCCCATGGTGAACTGATCACCGGCGACATAGGCTTGACCCGCCAAATGATCATTGAGAAGGCTCAGAAGCGCATCGGTACGCGCTTTCGCCTGCGCGATGATTTGCGGCTTCTGATCTGCGACCGGCGTGCGATACCCCATCCAGAAAAGCTGCATGAAAGCAGAGCCCAAACTGCTCCCGGTCCAGTCAATCCAGCGATCCGCCTGAGAGCGCGCGCCCGGATCTTCCGGCCAGAGCGAGCCTGCGCTGTACTGGGCAGTGAGATAGCGCAGGATCGTATGGCTCTCCCAAATGACCAGCTCTCCATCCTTGAGGGTAGGGACGAGCCTGTTGGGGTTCATTTCCTGGTACCAGTCTTCGTCCAACAGGCCAAAGGGTCCGCCCGCATCAATATGGTCAAAGTCGAGGCCGATCTCCCCCAGCGCCCACATCACTTTCTGGACGTTAAAGGAATTGCGCCGGCCCCAGACCTGGATCATGAACGCCTCACGAACAACCTGTTGTGGAGCCGCAGGTGTCGCATTTCAGGCAGGTGCCATTGCGCACCAGCGTGAAGTTGCCGCAGGAGTGGCACGAGTCGCCCTCATAGCCGCGCATGCGTGCTTCCTGAATGCGCTCAGAAGTGTTCATGGTCTGCTGCTCAATGGTCTCGGTTTTAACATAGACCGCCTCGACCTGATCACTCCCCATCGCCGCCTTCATGAGGGTCTCCGTCTCCTCAACCTGAAGATCGGTGACCTCAGCGGTTTCCGCAACCTTATGGAAGGCGATAATGTTGCTGGGCTCGTGACCGCGGCGGAAACCCTTGGAGACAAAATGTTCCACCAGCTCATGCATGGGCGCGGAGGGGTCCATTTCCGCACCATCCGGAATGATCTTGCCATCGTGCTTGCCCAGTGCCTCGAAAGGGTTCTCCGTGGTATCCACATGGGCCAGATCATCACGGCCGAGATAGGAGATCGCCAGTTCCCGGAACACATAGTCGAGGATCGACGTCGCATTCTTGATCGCGTCATTGCCCTGAACAAGCCCCGCCGGCTCAAACCGGGTAAAGGTGAAGGCATCCACATATTCCTCCAGCGGAACGCCATATTGCAGGCCAATGGAAATGGCGATCGCGAAGTTATTCATGAGAGAACGGAACGCGGCGCCTTCCTTGTGCATGTCGATGAAGATTTCAGCCAGGTCCCCATCGTCATATTCGCCGGTGTGGAGATAGACTTTGTGCCCCCCGACACTGGCCTTCTGGATATAACCTTTGCGGCGATCCGGCGGACGCTGGCGTTCCACTTCGCGCTCAATGATTTTTTCAACGATACGCTCGGTTACCACCTGGGTCTGTTCGGTCTGGCTCTTTTCGTGGAAATCTTCGATGAACTGATCATCGTCGTCTTCAATAAGCTGCGCGTTGAGCGGTTGACTGAGCTTGGAACCATCCCGGTAAAGCGCATTAGCTTTCAGGCCGAGCTTCCACGAGAGTTCATAGGCTTGCTTGCACTCATCCACGGTCGCCGCGTTTGGCATGTTGATCGTCTTTGAAATCGCGCCAGAGATAAACGGCTGCGCCGCCGCCATCATGCGAATGTGACTCTCCGGCGAGAGATAACGCTTGCCAATCCGCCCGCAAGGGTTGGCGCAGTCAAAGACAGGCAGGTGCTCATCTTTGAGGTGCGGCGCGCCTTCCAGCGTCATGGCCCCGCATACATAGACATTGGCAGTATCAATATCTGTTTTGGAAAACCCGATGGCCGAAAGAAGGTCAAGGTCAGAGCCCGCCAGCATGTCCCGGTCTATGCCCAAAACATGCGCGCAGAACTCTTCGCCCAGCGTCCACTTGTTGAAGACAAAGCGGATATCGAACGCGGTCGCGAGCGCGTTTTCCACCTTCTCAATTTCAAGCTCCGTAAAACCTTTGGCCATCAACTTGTCAGGCGAAATCGTCGGGCAGCCTTTTAGCGTGCCCTGACCAACCGCATACTGCACGATGTGCGAAATTTCATCGTCTGAATAGCCAAGCTCCTTGAGGGCGTGCGGCACCGTGCGGTTGATGATCTTGAAATGCCCGCCACCGGCCAGCTTCTTGAACTTGACGAGCGCAAAATCGGGCTCAATGCCGGTCGTGTCACAGTCCATGACAAGGCCGATGGTGCCGGTCGGCGCGACTACAGAGGCCTGCGCATTGCGATAGCCGTGGGCTTCGCCAATCTCGAGCGCCTTGTCCCATGACCCTTGAGCTGACGTGACAAGATCCGCATAGGGACAATGATCAATGTCAAGCGCCACGGGATTAATCGCAAGCTCTTCGTAACCCGAGGCTTCGCCATAGGCGGCGCGGCGGTGGTTACGGATAACCTTGAGCATGGCCTCACGGTTGTTGGTGTAGCCGGGGAAAGAACCCAGTTCTTTGGCCATCTCCGCTGAGGTGGCATAAGAGGCGCCGGTCAGAAGCGCCGAGAAAGCACCGCAGGTGGCGCGCCCTTCCGGGCTGTCATAAGGAATACCCGCCGCCATCAGGAAACCTCCGATATTGGCAAAGCCAAGACCGAGCGTGCGGTAATCATAAGAGAGCTGCGCGATTTCGGCGGAGGGGAACTGCGCCATCAAAACGGAAATTTCCAGGGTCAAAGTCCACAGCCTTACTGCATGTTCAAAGCCGGCAACATCCACCGAGCCGTCTCCCTTGCGGAACGCCAAAAGGTTGAGCGAGGCAAGGTTGCACGCTGTGTTGTCCAGGAACATATATTCCGAGCACGGGTTGGAAGCGCGGATCTCGCCATCGTTCGGGCAGGTATGCCAATCATTGATGGTGGTGTGGAACTGCAATCCGGGATCGGCGCTCTGCCAGGCTGCTTGGGCCACCCGGTCCCAAAGCTCGCGCGCTTGCAGTGTCTTGGCAATGGCGCCATCCAGGCGGTTGGTCAGGTGCCAGGCTTCATCGCGCTCCACCGCGCGCATGTAATCATCACTAACGCGAATGGTGTTGTTGGAGTTCTGACCGGACACCGTACGGTAAGCCTCTGAATCCCAGTCCGTGTCGTAGGTTTCAAATGTCAGGTCTTTGTAGCCCTGCCGCGCGAACTGAATGATGCGCTGAATGTAGTTCTCAGAGACCTGCGCCTTTTTGGCATCGCGAATGGCGCGCTTCAGGGCCGGGTTTTCTTTAGGGTCGAAGCATTTGTCTGGGTCGTCGGAAGAACAGTTGACGCAGGCCTTCATGACATTTGAAAGATGTTCCTTCACCACCTTGGATCCGGTGACGAGGGCGGCAACCTTACGCTCTTCAATCACTTTCCATTCGATAAACTCTTCAATGTCCGGGTGATCAATGTCGACAACGACCATCTTGGCGGCGCGGCGGGTTGTTCCCCCGGATTTGATGGCTCCGGCCGCCCGGTCCCCGATCTTGAGGAAGCTCATGAGGCCCGAAGACTTGCCGCCACCCGACAGCGATTCATTTTCGCCGCGCAGGAAAGAGAAATTCGAGCCGGTGCCGGAGCCATATTTAAACAGCCGCGCTTCCCGCACCCAAAGGTCCATGATGCCGCCTTCATTCACAAGGTCGTCGTTAACCCCTTGAATAAAGCAGGCATGCGGTTGCGGGTGCTCATAGGCGCTTTCAGAAACAACAAGCTCGCCGGTTTTGTAGTCAACGTAGTGGTGGCCTTGCGCCGGGCCATTGATGCCATAGGCCCAGTGCAGACCAGTGTTGAACCATTGCGGGCTGTTGGGCGCGGCCTTTTGGGTCGCCAGCATGTAGCGCATTTCGTCAAAATAGGCGCGGGCGTCTTCCTCGGCGTCAAAATAGCCGCCTTTCCAGCCCCAGTAGGCCCAGGTACCCGCCATACGGTCAAAAACCTGCTTGGCGCTGCGCTCGGGCCCAAAGCGATCTTCAGCGGGCAGGGCATTCAGGGCGTCCTCATCGGCCACTGCCGGGCAGAGCCATTCGGGTACATCGGCTTCCTGGGTCCGGCGGAGCGCGGCAGGCACCCCGGCCTTGCGAAAATACTTCTGCGCGATGATATCGCCGGCGACCTGACTCCAATCCGCAGGGATTTCAACATTGTCGAGCCGGAAGACGATCGACCCATCGGGATTGCGAATCTCACTCGTCGTTTCACGAAATTTCAGGGCGTCATAGGGGGAGGCATCTGAGCTGGTAAAACGACGGGCAATACGCATGTCTGCAAGACCTTTATTAGGGTTTGGGTTTCGTTCGTCAGAAGTGACAACCTCGCCAGACGCTGACCGCTCCTTTCAGAGGATGCTTCGCCTAACAGGTTGAATTTATTGATGAAACGAGGCGTGTTTCCAGCCGGATCCTGATCGACCCCAAGATCTAGTCCTCAAACCTCGAATACCCCCTAACTGTAGATTTAATGGATAGAGAGTCGCAACAGCTTTTGTGTCGCAGACGGGGAATTTATACCAGATATTGATCTTGACCCTCTCCGACTCGGGGTGGGGTGGCTTCGGCTGGCGGAAAGGGCGCACGGGAAGCGAAGCAGACCGCCCCATCGAGCTCAGTTATGGGAAGAAGGGATTCGTTTTCTGCCCCTGTTAAGGGAACAGTAGGAGGCTTTTGGAATGCTGGCGGCGAGGGTCGGGCCATATCGGTCACAGCGGCCCAGAAACCGCCGTTTTTTGGAGGTAAGACCACTTGCAATGCTGGACCGTAACCGACGAGAATGCCATATTGCGCCGCAACGAGGTGACTCGGGCGCCTGCGTCCAGGCGGGCCGGTTCCCCCCAATTTCCATGAAGGCTTAGGGCTGAAAAAACATGCTTGGGTTTTTGAAGACGATTTTTACCTGGTGGCACAATGCAACCGTCGGCACCCTTTGGTTTACAAAGCGGCGCGGCGTCCTCGTCGGCACCGATGAAAACGGCAATAAGTATTACGAGGAAAAAGTGGCTTCCGGCGAAAGTGGCCAGAAACGTCGCTGGATCCTCTACAACGGGACCGTCGAGGCGTCTCGAATTTCGCCAGACTGGCACGGCTGGCTGCACTACACCTTCGATGAGCCGCCCACCAAGGCGCCCTTTGAACTGAAGGAATGGGAAAAGCCTCACAAGCCGAATTTGACAGGGACACCAAACGCCTATCGCCCGGCAGGGAGCCTTTGGAACGAAGGCGCTCGGGCCAAGGCGTCAGGCGATTATGAGGCCTGGTCGCCGGAATAAGCAGGATCAGGATGGTCAGCGCGATGGGGGCCGACTGACATCACAACAGCGGGCACCAGAATAGCGGGGAAGAATTATGGGCAGCAATATAGTAGAAACATTGGTCGGGACGCTGGTTTTGGTCGTTGCCGGTTTCTTTTTGACCTACGCCTATCAGACCGCGGATATGAACAGTACCGCGGGCGGCTATAAGGTCATCGCGCAATTTGACCGGGTTGATGGTCTGGTGGTCGGTGCGGATGTGCGCATGTCGGGCATCAAGATCGGCACCGTTTCCGATCAGGCGCTGGACCAGCAAACCTATTATGCCACCGTCACCATGATCATTGATCAGACGATTCAGCTTCCTGATGACACATCCGCCAAGATCACCTCTGAAGGTTTGCTCGGCGGGTCTTATATTTCGCTCGAACCAGGCGGCAGCATGGACATGCTGGGCGAGGGCGGTGAAATCACCATGACCCAGGGGTCTATTGATCTGATGGGTCTGATTGGCAAGGCAATCTTTGCCACAGGTCAATCCGACTCCGAGTAAAGGCGGGTCAGTCAGAAAGTGTCACCATTGAAAACCAGAACCTCTTTCATTGCGCTGTTGGCCTTGGGGCTTGTCGCCCTGGCGTTTCCTGCCGGCGCACAAGATGAAAGCGGCACCGACAATGACGACGACAGCGCCATTGCGCCTGACTATTTTGACGAAGATCTCTTTGGGACAAGTGAGACGGATGAGGGCGAAGGAGAGGGAACCGGTGACGGCGAAGACGAGACACCGCCCTCCGATGATTTCTTTGACAATCTGACGATTGGCGGCGCGTCTGAGGAAGAAAGCGACGAAAGCTCCATCAACCGAGAAGATATTGAAGCGCTTCCCTCGGTTGCCCCGCAGTCGATCGATACTACCGATTATGCCTCCTACTGGGACACTGGCGTCTTTCGGGCGCTGGATAAGGTGACCGGACGCATATCGATTGTTGAAGCGCCGCTCGAGGTACCGACCGCATTTGAACGCTTTGAAATCACCGTCCATCAATGTAACAAGCGCCCGCCGGAAGAAACGCCGAACACCACGGCCTTTGTGGATGTGGAGGAGAACACGCTGGATGGCGAGCGCAAGCGGGTCTTTACCGGCTGGATGTTTGCCTCAAGTCCGGGGCTGAATGCTGTAGAACATCCCGTCTATGATGTCTGGCTGATTGACTGCAAAAGAGTGGCGCCTGTGACGGTCGACATCGCGCCGGATATTGAAGATGCAGTGCCGGAAATCTCAAACCAGGACGAGGCATCTGCCGAAGCAGAAGGCGAAAACGAAACCTCTTCCATGCCGTCGGAATAAAGAGCCTGCTTCAATAATTCCTTGTATTCGGCGCGGGGAATTTCAAGGGCGCCGAATTGCGCCAGATGCTCAGTGAGAAACTGCGTGTCAAGCAATCGAAATCCGAAAAGTCGCAAAACACCCACAAGAAAAACCAACCCGGCCTTGCTGGCATCGGTCTGGCGCGAGAACATGCTTTCCCCAAAAAAAGCACCACGCAATGAAACGCCGTAAAGGCCGCCTATGAGCGCGCCATCACGCCACACTTCGACCGAATGTGCAAACCCGCGCTCAAAGAGTTCCGTGTACAAAGCTTCAATGCGCCCGGATATCCAGGTGGAATGGCGCCCGCGTGCGGGCATGGCGCAGGCCTGGATAACTTCGGGAAAGGCACGGTCGATGGAAAACTGAAATTCATCTCGCCGGAGACGACGCGCCAATCGCTTGGGCACATGAAAATCATTCAGGGGAATGACGCCGCGAAAATCCGGATCGACCCAGAACAGATCTTTGTCGCCGCGATCTTCGGCCATGGGGAAGATACCTTCCGCATAGGCGCTCAGCAGCAAGTCTGTGTCGATGTCAGTCACTTAAAGACCCATGGAAAGAGCCCTCCGCTAAGAAGAGCTCTCCAGGTATTTTTCCAACCAGTTGATGCTGTAATCCCCATTGAGGAACTGTTCGTTTTCGATCAGGTCTTCAAACAGCGGGATTGTTGTCTCGATGCCCGTAATCACAAGCTCGTGCAGGGCTCGATTGAGCCGCTTAATGCATTCCTCACGAGTCGTGCCATGAATGATGAGCTTGCCAATCAGGCTATCATAATAGGGCGGAATCTTATAACCGGCATAAATAGCTGAATCCATGCGGACCCCAAGGCCGCCCGGCATATGCATGTCCTGAATGGTGCCAGGAGAGGGCGTAAAGGTCTTCGGGTTTTCTGCATTGATGCGGCATTCAATAGCATGCCCCATGAAAATAATGTCCTCTTGGGTGTATCCAAGCGGCTCACCCGCAGCGATGCGAATCTGCTCCTCAACAAGATCAAGGCGGGTGATCATCTCCGTTACCGGGTGCTCAACCTGCAGCCGCGTATTCATTTCAATGAAATAGAACTCGCCGTTCTCGTAGAGGAATTCAACAGTGCCAACACCCAGATAACCAAGCTTCGAAATTGCGTCGGAAACGACCTTGCCAATTTTTTCTCTCTCGGCCTGCGTCAGGATGGGGCTCGGCGCTTCTTCCAAAACCTTTTGGTGGCGTCTTTGCAAGGAACAATCCCGCTCGCCCAGATGCACCACATTGCCATGGGAATCGGCAATCACCTGAATTTCAATGTGGCGGGGATTGCCAAGAAACTTCTCAAGATAGACCGCATCGTCCCCAAAAGCCGCCTTCGCCTCGGAGCGTGCGCTGGACAGGGCCGTCTGCAAATCAGCGGCAGTTTGCGCAACTTTCATGCCGCGTCCGCCGCCACCCGCAGCGGCTTTGATCAAAACTGGATAGCCGATCTCTTCAGCGATCTTGACGGCTTTCTTATCATCCGTGATGCCGCCATCCGACCCCGGCACCACAGGAATGCCCGCGTCCATGACCGCCTGCTTGGCAGCGATTTTGTCACCCATCAAACGGATGTACTCGGGTTTGGGACCGATGAAAGTTAGATTATGGGCTTCGACGATTTCAGCAAATCGGGCGTTCTCGGAAAGAAATCCGTATCCCGGGTGAACGGCCTCCGCCCCGGTGATCTCGCAAGCGGTGATAATCGCCGGAATGTTGAGATAAGAAGCGGCAGAAGAGGGCGGCCCAATGCAAACGCTTTCATCAGCCAGCCGCACATGCATGGCATCGGCATCAGCTGTGGAATGCACCGCGACAGTGGAAATGCCCATTTCCTTGCAAGCCCGGTGGATCCGAAGCGCAATCTCTCCGCGGTTGGCAATCAGGATCTTTTCGAACATTAAGTTGGACCCCGATCTATTCGATGATCAAAAGTGGCTCGCCGAATTCGATCGGCTGACCATCTTCCACGAGGATTTGGGTCACTTTGCCGGCCTTTGGCGCAGGAATGTGATTCATGGTTTTCATGGCTTCGACAATGAGAACGGTCTGGCCTTCACTCACCGTATCACCAACATTCACAAAGGACCGTGCGCCCGGTTCCGGCGCCACATAGATCGTGCCGACCATTGGCGACGTCACAGCGCCGGGGTGCTTGGACAAATCTGCCTCCGCCGCTGCGGCGGCTGGGGCTGCTGCCGCTGCAGGCGCGGCAATCGGTGTCGCCGCGACCTGAGCCACACCCGTCAGTTGGCGCGCGACTCGTACGCGCAGGCCGTCCTGTTCAATTTCGATTTCAGAAAGTTCGGTCTCTTTCAACAGAGTTGCAAGATCTCGGATAAGGTTCTGGTCGATATTCGAACCGCTCTTACTATGGCTCACGTCTGATCCTTATTAGTTAACTTCTAATCTGGTCACGAACCGGCAATCTCCGCGATTGCCTCAATCGCCAGCACATAACCTTTAGGTCCCAGTCCGCATATCACACCGTCAACTTGATTTGAAAGCGTGGAATGGTGACGGAACACTTCGCGTTTAAAAATATTGGAGAGATGAACTTCAATCTTGGCCCCATCGAAAGTCGCCAGAGCATCGGGGATGGCGTAGGAAGTATGGGTATAAGCCGCGGCATTGATGACAAGGCCCACAGCCTGTTCCCGTGCCTCCTGGATCCATGTAACGAGCTCGCCTTCCTGATTGGATTGGCGGAACTCGATCGCATATCCCAGCGGCGCGGCGGCCGTTCGGCAGGCCTCTTCAATCTCACCAAGCGTTGTGGCGCCATAGACGTCCACTTCGCGTTGGCCCAGAAGATTTAGATTTGGGCCATTGAGAATGAAAATAGTTCCGGCCATGAAAAATGCGATTCCCGTCTGATCTAAAGGTCAGGTCTCATGTGAAGCCCCCCAAAAGCCGATGCGGCTCAAGGGGGCAATTGATCCCCTTTATAGCTCAAGCCCTTGAAAAAACAACAGATTCGAGGAAAGGGATCAGAAGCAAAAAAACCGCGGAATCTGCGCCTTTTTGCCACCTATTTGTGGGTTTTCCTTGACCTTGAGGCCAATCGGGCTATCTCTCGGGCATGTGCGGTGCCTGAAAAACAAAGGCTGTGAAGGATAATGATCAAGATTCATCTCAATGGTGAAGAAATAGAACTGCCGCAGGGGCTCAAGGTCGCGGCCATGCTGGCCCATTTGGATCTGCCGCGCGCCAAGGTCGCCGTGGAGCGTAACCTGGAAATTGTTCCCAAATCCCAATTTGACGAGGTCGTCATCTTGGACGGCGACCGGCTCGAAATTGTGCATTTCATCGGCGGAGGTTGAAATTGCGCTTCGCTTAACCGGCTCGGATGCGTTATGACGAAGAGAGCCATTAGATCAAAAGAATGAATGCTTAGAGGAGCAGAAGCCTCATGAGTCTGGCAGCGGTTGAAACCAAGACCAACGATCAAGAAAGCCTTGTGATTGCCGGGCGGCAATTTAAGTCGCGGCTCATCATCGGTACGGGAAAATACAAAGATTACGCTGAGAACGCCGCGGCGCTGAAGGCCTCCGGGGCTGAGATCGTGACCGTAGCCGTGCGCCGGGTCAATCTGACCAACAAGGACGAGCCCATGTTGGTCGATTTTATCGACCCGAAGGAGGTCGTATATCTGCCCAACACCGCCGGTTGCTTTACCGGTGAAGATGCGGTCAGAACCCTGCGGCTCGCACGTGAGGCGGGCGGTTGGAATCTGGTCAAGCTGGAAGTGCTTGGCGACCAGAAAACGCTTTATCCCAATATGCCAGAAACGCTGCGGGCAGCGGAGCTGCTGATCAAGGACGGTTTCGATGTCATGGTTTATTGCTCAGATGACCCCATCATGGCGAAGCAGCTTGAAGATATCGGCTGCGCCGCGATCATGCCGCTCGCCGCGCCCATCGGGTCGGGCCTTGGCATTCAAAACCCCATTGGCATTCGCCTGATCATCGAAAACGCCAAGGTGCCTGTATTGGTCGATGCCGGGGTGGGCACGGCATCAGACGCCGCCATTGCCATGGAACTGGGCTGTGATGGACTGATCGTCAACACCGCAATAGCCGAAGCCAGGGACCCGGTTGCCATGGCTTCCGCCATGAAACATGCGGTCATCGCCGGACGTCAGGCCTATCTCGCCGGACGCATGGCCAAGAAGAGATATGCCGATCCCTCAAGCCCCTTGGCGGGACTGATTTAGAGCCATGACCGCGGCCGTCGAACCTCGCACTGTCGACAAGGATTTTCGGTTTTCTTACGCCGACGCCTGTCACAATTGGTTTGAGCGCAAGGCGATCCGCTTCATTGAGCTTGTGACGGGCCAGCCCGAACTCAAACGCCTCTATGAGGCCTATGTAGCCGAAGGGCACCCCGACAGCGCCTTTTTCTCGGAGGCCTTGGCGCGGCTGCGCATGACGGTAAATGTGACCCGGGAAAGCTTAACCCGCATCCCGAAAGAAGGGCCGCTGGTCATTGTCGCCAACCATCCCTTTGGCGTTCTCGATGGCCTTATCATTGGGCGCCTGGCTCAGGAAACCTGTCTCAATTTTCGCGTCCTTACCCATTCAGCGCTCTGCGCGGTACCGGAAATGACTGACTATTTGTTGCCGGTGGATTTCAGTGAAACGGCGCAGGCCCTGCAAACAAATCTCAAGACCCGCTCCGAATCGCGCCGGATCCTGGCGGAAGGCGGCTGCATCGTCGTCTTTCCGGGAGGTACCGTGTCAACCGCGCGGCATGTCTTTGACTTTGAGCGGCCCCTCGACCCGGACTGGCAGCCTTTTACCTCGCATCTTATACGGAAAGCCCGGGCAACCGTTCTGCCGATCCATTTTGACGGTCAAAATGGCCGACTGTTTCAAACCGTATCGCAGTTCTCAACCGCGCTGCGTCAGTCGCTGCTCTTTCACGAGGTGCACAAAAAAATAGGAGGGACCGTCGATGTTGTCATCGGCGATCCCATCCCGTTTGATGAATTGGAACAATTCAATTCACGCGCTGAGCTCGCAACCCACTTGCGGTCACTGACTTACGCGCTTCCCGAAAAATTTAGTTGATGGTGATTGTCGCTGAATCGCCAGCGGCTGTTTCACCTTCCCAGCTATCGCCGGAAGCTTTGCCTTCGGGCAGAACCTGGCAAGAAGATTCGCCGGTGGTCCGGGTAAAGCAGACTTCGTCGCCGTTTTGCTCCCAAGTTCCCTCGATGCCGATATCGGTAGTATAGGAACCGTCTTCGCTCATGGTGACGGTGTAGGTTACATCAGCTGTTTCGATGGTCATGCCATTAGCGATGACTTCATCCAGCGTGCCAGCAAAAGCAGGCGTGGCAAAAAATACTGAAAGTGAAAAAGCGGCGATGCCGAATTTTTTCATGTTATCCTCCCAAGAGATTTCAAAATAAAATTTTACGCAGTTACAAAAAAATCAATCATCCCGACTGCGCGTCTGAAATATCCGCGCGCGCCAGGCCAATGGCTTTGTCCAGAGTTTCCGGATCGAGATATCCGTAGAACAATTTGTCATTAATAACAAAAGACGGCGTGCCGTTGATACCCAGTTCGTGAGCCAGGTCCCGGTTGTGATCGATGAGAGCGGCAATGACAGGGTCGTCCATGTCCCGGTGCATTTGGGCCACATCAAGACCCACACTCTTTGCGATTGCATCAATACGGTCCGAGGTCAGTTTTCCTGAAGCCGACATAAGGGCCTGATGGAATTCCACATATTTGCCCTGGCGCTGCGAGGCAAGAGCCGCCTTTGATGCCACAACCGAATTCTCTCCAAGGACCGGGAACTCCTTCAATATCAGTCGAAGGTTTTTGTCGGTGCTGACTGCGCTCATCAGGCTGTCGAAGTTCTTTTTACAATAGCCGCAGTGGTAGTCAAAGAACTCAACGACGGTCACATCCCCATCAGGATTGCCAAATACAGTGCCTGGCAGAGCGGTATAAATAAGCTCGTTATATTCTACAACAGCCTTGGCGACCCGTTCGCGCTCAGCCGCCTTTTCCCGGGCCTGTAGCGTCTCAACCGCCTCAATGATGACCTCCGGCCGCTTCATAAGGTAGTCGTAGATGACTTGCTCAATGGCCTCGACCTGTCCATCGTCAAACTCAGATTGTTTTTTTTCCTCTGACCACGCGAGAGAGCCAATGCCAAGCCCCGCGGCAACGACAAGAGCGCCCAAAGCAAAGGAGATAAGATGAGAGCCAGTAATCTTCATATTCAAATATCTTTCTTGGAGCCTTTTTCCCCTGAAATACATCACCGGTGGCCTTTGTCTCGTTGTAGCTTGACCACCTGCAGGATGTCCATCGCGCGGTTCCAGTGAACCGAATTTTCCGGCAATTTATCCTTGGCGCGCGCAGCGAAATTACCGGCGCCTTGTAAATCTCCCATGTGGTAATAGCGTTCCGCCGTCATCAGATCAGCCATGCCTGCATCGCCCTGTCGGTCGTAGGTGATCGCCAATTGGTGGTAGGCAAAAATCAGGTCCTTTTCAAAGGCGATGGCCTTGCGTAAATGCTTTTGCGCCTCTTTCGTGATCGCTGGATCCTTTTCGCTGCCCGGCAAAGCCACAAGGGCTTGTCCAAGATTAAGTCTTAGCAAAGCTTCACCCGGCGCCAGTTGCACGGATTTGCGGATGAAAGGCAGTGCCTCTTCGATCTTGCCGCTTTCAAAAAGGATTTGGCCCTTCAATTCGTAATAATAAGGGTTGTCCGGATGTTTCTTGATCAGTTGATCTACTTCATCCACGGCTTTGGGCACGTTGCTCATGCGGAAATAAGCAACCGCGCGGCCATAATGAGCGGGGTCGGATTGGTCGCTGGAGGGAAAGCGCCGCAGGGCAGCTTCAGGTCGGTCGATAAAGCCATAGAGTTTAGCTTTGATCATCTGGAAGCGATAATTCATTTCCGCATTGTCGCGGTCGCCGCGATAGGGGGATTCTTCGACCCTCTGCCGCAAAGCCGAGATCCGGTCTGATGAAAGCGGGTGTGTGCGCCAATATTTGTAACGCTCAGCCCCTGAGACCACATCTATCTCGCGGAAATTTTCGAAGAAATCCATAAGCCCATCCGGCGAGTCGCCAGCCCGTTCCAGATAGGTCACTGCCGCCTGGTCCGCCGCAGCTTCTTGCGCCCGGGAGTAAGACAGAAAATTCATCGTACCCACGTGCTGACCGCCAGCGATAAAGGCCATGCCGGCGTCTGGGTTGCCCGCAGCAATAGCCAGAATCCCAAGTCCCAAACCAACATAGATGGGCACACTTGCCGCGCCCACCCCATCTGAAAAGCGGGCCAGATGGCCCCCGGCGATATGGCCGGTTTCATGGGCCGCGACGCCCAATAATTCATTAGGGGTGTCGGCAGCGACAATAAGTCCGGTGTGGAAGAAGATGTTTTGCCCCCCAGACACAAAGGCATTCAGGGTCTGATCGTTGATGACGTAATATTGAACCGCATCCGGCTCAAGATGGGCCGCGACAATAACGGGATCAATGAGATCATCGAGAAAGTTTTCCAGCTCAGCGTCGCGGATCAGGGATTGAGCCGCAGCCGAGGAGGTCCAGAAAATACTAAGACCCAGGAAAAAAAGAAGGGTCCCTAGAAGACGGGATATCAAAACAAACTTCGGGGAAAAACGCATACTCGAATATCCTCAGCCGAATCCTTTGCCGTTCAAGGGACAAGATGCAGGCGAGCCTAGGTCGCCCATGAGGGGGCGTCAACCAAAGCCATATTAAATCGCCTTCACAAGCTCTTGAGGTGAATATCGATGCGAAATCCGGCCATTATGTGGCCAAGATCCCGCGCTCGATATTGCAAAAAAGAGTGATAACTATCAAAGAGTTAGACGGACTTCCGCTGCCACCAACCGCGTTTTGCAGGTCTGGGGGGCGGGGTATTTTCAAGGACCGCCTCATCGTTGAGGTCTGAACTGTCATCTTCAGAGGGGAGTTCTTCAGGCTCAGCTGCCTCGGCGACCATGGCCTCGTCCAGATCCTCTTCATTGACCTCAGCAGGAGAGGGCTCTTCGGCAGCGGCCTCTTCGATCTCATCTACTTCGATTGAGACAGTCGTGTCCGCTTCGGGGGCGTCTGAATTCTCTTCATACTCGGTGTCATCGCCCTCGGCTTCAGACCCGTTGTCGTCGCCATCGGCCTCTGATGAGGCCGATTTGCCGCGGCGGTTGCGTTTACCACCACGCCGCCCGCGCCGCCGTTTGCGCTTGGGTCGATCATCGTCTTCCTCAGCCTCGCCCTCGGCGGCTTCCATGACATCGTCTGCCTCAAGATCGTCATCATCCTGTCTGTCGTCTTCATCACTGGAAGCCTCTTTGCGGCGGCGACCGCCACGGCTCCTGCGCCGACGCCGACGGGCGGGACGTTCCTCTTCTTCATCATCGTCGAAATCGTTCTCGGTCTCGACCGCTTCAACAACATCGTCGTCATCGTCGTGATCGATATAGCCGGTTTCCATGCTGATGGTTTGCCCGACAGTCTCAGACTGTTCTTCAGAAAGGCTGTCGCCGCGGACAATCTCAAACTCATTGGAGAGCTTGGAGGCATCAATCTCAACAGTGACCGCCAGAAGATAATTTTGCTCAATGCGTGAAAGTTCCGAACGCTTTTGATTGAGCAGATACATGGCGACATCGGCGGGGGCCTTCAACACGCAGCTTGCTGTGCGCGCACGAATGCCTTCCTCTTCGATTGCTCGAATGCAGGACAGCGACGCCGATTCCGTTGACTTGACAAGACCGGTTCCCTCGCAATGCGGACATGTGACGGTGCTGCCTTCGTGCAGACCCGAGCGCATCCGTTGACGAGACATTTCCATCAGGCCGAATGAACTGATCCGCCCAACCTGGATACGGGCGCGGTCAGTCTTCAAACTGTCTTTAAGTTTTCGCTCCACCGCGCGGTTGTTGCGGTGTTCATCCATATCGATGAAATCAATAACGATGAGGCCGGCAAGGTCGCGCAGCCGGAGCTGTCTGGCGACTTCTTCCGCGGCTTCAAGGTTGGTTTTATAGGCCGTGTCCTCAATGGAGTGCTCACGGGTCGCGCGGCCCGAGTTGACGTCAATAGAGACAAGCGCCTCGGTCGGGTTGATGACCAGATAGCCACCCGATTTCAATTGAACTGTCGGATTAAACATCGAGTCGAGTTGAGCCTCGACCTGATGGCGCTGGAACAAGGGCAGGGGATCGCGGTAGCTCTGAACATTTTTGGCGTGGCTCGGAATGAGCATTTTCATGAAAGCCTTGGCTTCCTTGTAGCCCTCTTCGCCTTCCACGATCACGGAATCGATGTCCTTGTTGTAAAGGTCCCGAATGGATCGCTTGATCAGGCTGCCTTCCTCATAAACAAGTGCAGGTGCGCTTGATTTTAAGGTCAACTCGCGCACGCTTTCCCAAAGTCGAAGCAAGTATTCGTAGTCGCGCTTGATTTCGGATTTGTTGCGGTTGGCGCCAGCGGTGCGGATGATAAGGCCCATACCGTCCGGCACATTGAGGTCGGAAACAGCCGACTTCAATCGCTTACGGTCGGTCACATTGGCAATCTTGCGTGAAATGCCGCCGCCACGTGCCGTGTTGGGCATCAAAACCGAATAGCGCCCGGCCAGTGAGAGATAGGTTGTCAGAGCCGCGCCCTTGTTGCCACGTTCTTCTTTGGTGACCTGCACCAACAGGATTTGGCGGCGTTTGATGACCTCTTGGATCTTGTAGCGCCGAATATTGCGCCGGCGTCGGCGGCGCATATCTTCCCGCTCGTCGCTCTCTTCATCCGCGGATTTGGAGATATCGACCAGCATATCGCCAGCATCGCCGCGCTCTTCCGATCGCGTCAGCATCTCGCCCCAGATTGCGGCGTCTTCTGCTGTCAGCGGTTTACCGGAACGTTTGGCAGCTTCCGCCCAGATGGCACTATCTTCGCCATTGGCGAGACTTTCGTCATCCGCAGTGTCCTCGTCTTCGAGTTCCTGATCTTCCAGGGAGGCCTCGCGCCGCGCCGCTTCTGCTTCCGCAGCCGCCAGCGCTTCCCGGTCGGCAACGGGGATCTGATAATAGTCGGGGTGTATTTCTGAAAAGGCCAGAAACCCGTGCCGGTTTCCGCCGTAGTCAACAAACGCTGCCTGCAGCGAAGGTTCGACGCGGGTAACTTTCGCTAGATAGATATTGCCGCGAAGCTGTCTTTTGTTAGCAGACTCATAGTCGAATTCCTCGACTCGGTTGCCTTGTACGACTACCACACGGGTCTCTTCCGGGTGGGTCGCATCGATAAGCATTTTCTTTGCCATTAATGGGGTCCTCAAAGCACACCTGCAGCCGCGCATCCGGCGTCATCGCTGACGCAACGGGGCTTGCCGCTTTGGGAGTGCTTTTGTTGAAGTATAGGTTTGCGCCCGAAATTTCGGCGCAAGGCGCGTTGTCCAACCGGCCCGCAAAAACAACGGGGGTGGAGTATTCGGCGACTGATGTCACTGCAACGCGCAGCATACCTATTGTTTCCAATCTTTGCCGGCTGTGAGAAAAATTCGCCACATTGACCGACGCTCGTGTCTTGGCTTTGGGTCCGGTGGGCCGCTTTTTGATAAAAGCGGATCGGCCATCCAAAGCCTCAGAATGTTTTTCATCGACCTGGCGCGTTCAAAAAAGGCGGGGTCGGAAAAGTGTTCTCGCAATGCGAGAGTTTATAAGTTGTGCCAAAACGTGCATAACGACCAGTTTTTAAGGCTTTAGCCAGTTCTGTGTCATTTCCGCCATCGAGCTTGATATAAAAACCACACCCGATACGTGCAAAATGTTCTGACCCTCTCTAGTAGCCACATATTCTCATAAGAGGCAAGTGGATTTGCCATTATCTGGTCATATGGGCCCGGTAACATCCTATCGCAAGGTTCCTAAGGGAAGGTTATGAGAGGTTAAGGGCCCGTTAACCTACCCTGAGATATGAATTTTGTGAGGGTTTGTGTGGGTTTCTCCCAGATCAACCCTTGTTGGTTTCGCTGAAAAATTTAAAATTCCGGGTCTATGGATCGCTTGGTACCCTTTCGCTGGATAATGGCTCTGGCCGCGCTCTTTTGGGGCATGGCTCTCAGTGGCTCAGCCGCTGCGGAGACCCTTCGGATCAGCTCGATTCGAGTCCACAACCATGGAGATTACACCCGTTTTGTGCTGGATATGAGCCAGCCCGCCAAGCCATCCATTTTCACACTGGCCGATCCCTACCGCGTCGTTATTGACTTGCCCGATGTTGAATGGGCCGAAGATGCCAACACCGGCAAAGAGGGCGAGGGGTTGGTGGCCGGCTATCGATTTGGGCATTTCCGCCCGGGCAATTCGCGCATCGTGGTTGATATGACGAGGCCGGGTGAAATTTCCAAGGTCTTTGCATTGCCCCCGGATGGCACCAAAGGCCATCGCTATGTAATCGATCTGACGACCACAAGTCGGGACGCGTTTTTAGCCACCGCCGGCTGGCCCAAAGATCAGCGCACCATCGCGGCGCGGCCGACCAATCCAATCATCACCCCCAAGAAAAAGGGCAAATATGTTGTGGTGATCGACCCGGGTCACGGCGGCGTGGATCCGGGCGCCACCGGGCGCACGGGCCTGATTGAGAAGAATGTGTCCTTGGCTGTTGCCAAGCAACTGCGGGACGAACTTGAGAAGACCGGGCGTTACAATGTTGTCATGACCCGCGACAAAGACGTCTTTTATTCCCTGGACGATCGCGTTGAGATGGCCCGCCAGGCTGGCGCGGAACTCTTTATTTCTCTTCACGCGGACACCATCAAAGATCCCAAGGTCAGTGGCCTTTCTGTCTATACGTTGTCGGAAAAAGCCTCGGACCGTGCCGCCGCAGAGCTGGCATCCAAAGAAAACAGCGCCGACATCATCGCCGGGGTCAATATCCACAAGGAATCGAGCGATGTCTCGATGATCCTCATTGAGCTTTCTCAGCGAGAGACCATGAACCGTTCTGTGGCTTTTGCAGAAACCTTGATGCCGCAGCTCCAAAAGGAAACGACCTTACTGCGCAACACCCACCGCTATGCGGGTTTTGTCGTGCTCAAGGCTCCGGACGTGCCTTCCGTGCTTCTCGAGCTTGGTTTTCTGTCGAACAAAACGGATGAAAAGAACCTGAAATCCGACCGGTGGCGGGCGAATGTGGCCCGCGGGATCACCTCATCCGTGGACCAGCACTTCAAGAACGAAGAGCTGGGGGGCTATTATTCCACCCGCCAGGCCTTTCTGAAGTAGTTTGGCCGGAAAAGAGCAAGAATTGGCCATGACTGGGCCGTATTATTTGGCTATAAAGGGCCAATTGTTGGGGATGGGCGAGTAGAGAAATTATGTCGGATTCAGACATTCCTGGCGCAACGCCAGGACCAGAAGACACACAATCAAGAAACGACCTTCAATCGATGGTGCCTGAGCGCGACGAACCGCGCCCAGATCCAATCGTGTCGGAAGACGTTGAGCCGCGCAAAACCCGCAAACGGCGGATCAGTTGGTTGCGGATCGCATCCTATTTGTTTGGCGCCCTGGTTATTATTGGCCTTGGTATGTTGGCGGTGGTTGGCTTTTACGTCGGCAAGATGGGCCGTGATCTGCCAGACTACCAAGTGCTGTCTGAGTACAAGCCCGCCGTGACCACCCGCGTCCATGCCGGTGATGGATCCGTAATCGCTGAATTTGCCCGAGAGCGGCGCGTTTTTGTTCCTTCCGAGGCGATCCCGGACGTTGTCATCCAGGCCTTTATTTCGGCCGAGGATAAAAACTTTTATCACCACAACGGCGTCGATCTTGTTGGGATTATGAAAGCGGCTGTTGCCAATGTGCGGCTATATTCCCAAGGCCAGCGTATGCGCGGGGCGTCGACCATTACACAGCAGGTGGCCAAAAACTTTCTCCTGACCAGCGAACGCAAACTGGACCGCAAGGTCAAGGAAGCCATTTTGGCCTTTCGGATCGAACAGGCCTTTACCAAAGACGAAATTCTGGAGCTTTATCTCAATGAGATCTACCTCGGGCTTTCATCCTACGGGGTCGCCGCCGCGAGTTTGAATTACTACGACAAGTCTTTGGATGAATTGACGGTTGAAGAGGCGGCCTATCTGGCGGCCTTGCCCAAGGGACCGGCCAACTATCACCCGACACGGCGTCCGGCCGCCGCGGTAGAGCGCCGCAACTGGGTGATCGGCCGTATGGAAGCCAATGGCTACATCTCGGAAGAACAGGCCGAACTTGCCAAGGCCACGCCCCTGAAGGTCAAGCCGCGACGTCGCGGCGTTCAAATTGAAGATGTCCAATATTTTGTGGAGGAAGTGCGCCGCGAAGTTTACGACATCTACGGTGACAAAAGCCTTTATGATGGCGGCCTGTCCGTGCGCAGCACCCTGGATACGGATCTGCAAGGCAAGGCCGTAAAAGCCCTGCGCAGCGGGCTGGTGGCTTATGACCAACGTCACGGCTGGCGGGGCGCCCTTGCCAAGATCGATTTCAATCACCCGGAAGGCTTAAGCTGGCAGAAGCAAATCGATGAGCTGACACTGCCAACAGAGGTTGACCCATGGCGGATTGCGGTTGTTCTGTCTATCGATGAAGAGGGCGCGAGCGTAGGGTTTGCCACGGGGGGGGCCGGGGGCCGTGTGCCGCTTGAAGAAATGCTTTGGGCGCGGCCCTGGCTTAAGGGCCAGCACCTCGGCCCCGAGGTCAAAAAGCCATCGGACGTATTGCATGTCGGTGATGTTGTATTTGTTGAGCCGATCTATCTTAACGGACCACCAGAGCCAGTGGCATTGGCCGAGCCTGTTTTTGACGAAGAGCAGGATGTTTTTGATGAAAATCCGGAAACAGGCGAAACCAAGAAATCATTTTTGCTTCTGAGCGCTGTCAATCAGCCAGACCATTACGCTTTGCGTCAGGTGCCCAATGTCAATGGCGGCATTGTCGCCATCGATCCCCACACGGGGCGTGTTCTGGCCCTCTCCGGCGGCTTTAGCTTTGATCTGTCCCAATTCAATCGGGCGACCCAGGCCTATCGTCAGCCGGGCTCCTCTTTCAAGCCATTTGTCTATGCTGCCGCAATGGATCTCGGCTACACGCCGTCGACACTGGTGCTCGATGCGCCCTTCGTCATTGACCAGGGCGCCAATCAGGGCTGGTGGAAGCCGGAAAACTATTCCGACCGTTTCTACGGTCCTTCGACCTTGCGCTTCGGAATTGAAAAATCGAAAAACGTCATGACCGTCCGTCTGGCGCAGGAAATCGGCATGGAACCCATCGTCGATTATGCGCAGCGGTTCGGCATTCGCGACAATATGCAGCCCGTGCTTTCAATGGCTTTGGGCGCGGGGGAAACCTCACTCATTCGTTTGACCACCGCCTATGCGGAGCTGGTCAATGGCGGCAAAAAAATTACGCCCACCTTGATCGACCGCATTCAGGATCGAGACGGCATAACGATTTATCGCCATGACAAGCGCGACTGTCCCGACTGCAATGCCGAGGCCTGGGACGGTCAGCATGAGCCGCAACTGATCGACAATCGCGCCCAGATCATCGACACCCGGACAGCTTATCAGGTTGTCTCCATGCTGGAAGGGGTGGTTTTGCGAGGGACCGGCCGGACAATCCGCTCAGTCGGCAAGCCGCTGGGCGGCAAAACTGGTACCACCAATGACGAAAAGGATGCCTGGTTCGTCGGCTTTGCGCCGGACCTGGCGGTCGGCGTCTTTGTCGGATTTGACTCGCCGCGCGCCATGGGCCGCTCTGAAACCGGCGGCAAGGTCGCGGCACCGATCTTCCGGGACTTCATGCAAATGGCGATCGGCGACAAACCTGCCGTGCCGTTCCGAACGCCGGAAGGGATTCGCCTCGTGCGGATCAACCGCGAGACCGGCCTTCTGGCCAAACCCGGCGACCGGGAAGTCATCCTGGAAGCCTTTAAGCCCGGCACGGAACCGACAGACGTTGCGCCTGAGGTCATCGGCGGCGGTGCCTATGACCCCAACGCTGCCTATAACCCGGATGTGGACTACGGCGAGGATCAGCCAAATGGCAATGCCCTGAAATCGGGCACCGGCGGCCTCTATTGATCGCTTGTCAGGCTTTACACCTGAGCGAACGCTGACTATTGTCCGGCTCGAATTTTTCTTCTTGAAGGAACATGACGCCCCATGCGTGCAGAAGCTCAAACTTTGGTCGATGAAATCAAGCAGTCTCTCGAACTGCTGAGGAGGCATCTTTGACTGGGATAAATCCCAGCGTCGCCTCGACGAACTCAATGCCCGTGTAGAAGACCCCACTCTTTGGGACAAACCCGAAGAGGCGCAGAAGCTTATGCGTGAGCGCACCAATCTGGATGACGCCATGACCGGCTTTAAAGAGCTGGAAGAAGGCCTTGCCAATGCCGTGGAGTACATAGAGCTGGGCGAGGCAGAAGGAGAGGCGGAACTCGTCTCGGAAGGGGAAGCGGCGCTCAAGGAGTTGCGTGACAAGGCCCGAACTCAGGAGCTGGCGGCGCTGCTCTCTGGCGAGGTGGACGACAACAACACCTATGTTGAAATTCACGCAGGCGCAGGCGGCACGGAAAGCCAGGACTGGGCTTCCATGCTCTTGCGGATGTATGTGCGCTGGGCACAGGCGCACGGCCATAAAGTTGAAGTCGTCGAAGAAAGCGCCGGGGAAGAGGCGGGCATCAAGTCCGCGACCATCCACGTCAAGGGCGACAAGGCCCATGGCTGGCTGAAGACCGAAAGCGGCGTCCACCGTCTTGTGCGAATCTCGCCCTATGACTCAAATGCCCGGCGGCATACCAGCTTTGCCTCGGTTGGCGTCTATCCCGAGATTGATGACAAGATCGAGGTGGATGTGAGCGAAAAGGACGTGCGCATCGATACCTATCGCGCCAGCGGCGCAGGGGGGCAGCACGTCAACACCACCGACAGTGCCGTGCGCATCACCCACATTCCGACCGGCATTGTGGTTCAGTGTCAGAACGAACGCTCCCAGCACAAAAACCGCGCAACAGCCTGGAACATGCTCCGTGCCCGTCTTTATGAGAAGGAGCTGCAGGAGCGCGAGGAGGCCGCGCAGGCCGCCGCCGATTCCAAGACGGACATCGGCTGGGGCCACCAGATCCGCTCTTATGTGCTGCAGCCCTATCAGATGGTCAAAGATCTGCGCACCGGCTGCGAAAGTTCCAATCCGCAAGCGGTGCTCGATGGCGCCCTCGATCCCTTCCTGGCAGCCGCTTTGGCTGCCAAGGCAGGTGGCGAGACCGTTGAGGTCGAGGATCTGGATTAGAGTTATTGGGATGGCCGTCACCAACAGATTCATACAATACAGCCTAGCGACCATTGTTTTCTGTTCATCGGTCTTTCTGACTATACGCCTCTCGCATCCACAGTTTTTGGCGGTGTCTTATGTCGCACTTTTGTGGTTTACAACCGACCGTCTGAGATGGACGACCTCTCGTTTTGCTCAACAAAACGCAAGAGTGGCCTTGGCGTTGGGCCCATTTCTCTTCTTTTTTGCGCTGGGATTAAATTGGTACACAATTGTCATTGCGATTGTGGTGTTCTCTGGATTCTATCTCTGGCAAGACAAATATTAATTCTGCTTCATAAACTCATTCGTCACCCCGGCGAAAGCCGGGGTCCAATGGCCTATCGGTTAAGTGTCGGAAAGAGATCGTTCCACTCCGGATTCTCCTTTTCTATGAGCTGGACCTTCCAGGCGCGTTTCCATTCCTTAATCCGTTTTTCTCTTAGAATGGCATTTTCAGCGTCGTCCAATTTTTCAAAGTAGACGAGTCTATGAAGACTGTATTGTTTTGTGAAACCCTCAACTGCATTTGACCTGTGTTCGTGTATCCTTTTCGGCAAGTTACTTGTCACGCCAATATAGAGGGTGCCATGTTTGCGGTTTGTGACCATGTAGACAAAAAATGATTTCATATTGCGCTGCAAGTGCGAGTGGACCCCGGCTTTCGCCGGGGTGACGGCTTAGTGCTATATAGCCCCCACAAGTCGCTCGATGAACCAGAAGGCGGCGATCACGCCAACCCCGTAAGAGAGCGCTCGTTTTGCTTTCAATACCGGCCAAGAGGTGAGGGTGAGCGCTGCCCACGCAAGCCCGAGCACAAAGGCCACTACCAAAATCTGCCCTGCCTCAATGCCAAGATTGAACGTGAGGAGGGCCAGCGGCAGCTGCGTTTGCGGCAAGCCAATCTCCTTCAGCGCACTGGCAAAGCCAAAGCCATGGAGCAGTCCAAAGAGCGACGTCACTACGATGGGATAGGCGTAAGTAAGAGAGGTCCTGTTGCCTCTCGCGATCTCCGCCGCCACGAAAACGATCGAAAGGGCGATCAGCATTTCAACGAGCGGGATCGATACCCCGACAAATCCAAGAGCCGTCAACACCAGGGTCACCGAGTGGGCGAGCGTGAAGCCGGTGACGGTCCAAATGATGCGCCGGGGCGTACGCGCGACGAACAGCATGCACAGTAAAAAGAGCACATGGTCATAGCCGGTCAGAATATGCTCGGTGCCAAGTTTAAAATACTGGGCGGAGATGCCGCCAGCCGTTTCCGCTGCCGGGATATGCCAGGCCTTTGTGTCAGGTGCGAGAACCTGTGTGAAATGAGCACCGTTCAGAAATGTCACGCGAAGAAGCGTCGTCAAGGAAGGATTAAAGGATGGAAAGTTCAGCCCCACATCCCGCCCGGCCAGGCTTTCGTTGCAATGAAAGGTGAGCCGCGCCACGCGCTTGGCGATGCCGGGCTCATAGCCACCGCTCCCCAGAGGCACACAGTCATCAGGCAAAATCGGCTTCGGCAAATTGTTAAAGGCAACCGAGCCGGGCACGACCAGATCGACATGGTAGTTAAGCGGTGAGATTTCTGTGACAGCCAATGAAACCGGACGGCTGTCATGTGCCTGGGCGGATCCCGACGTGAGGACCATAGCAACAATTGCGGCAAGCCATACCTTCATGGGGTCTCAAGCTCGGGTGCGATTTCGATGTCATATCCGGAAACCAGCGCATCCACCGCCTCCAGAACAGCGCGATCTCTATATGTCCGAAGATAATCCTCACGCACCATTTCCTTGACACTTTCAAGCGATGCAAGATGCGGGGCCACACGTTTGGTGATCAGAACCCAATGGGTGCCATGGGGCGAGGAGAGGGGGCCGATCCACTTGCCGACCGGGGCCTGCTCGGCAAACACATTTGCCGTGAAGTCCTCGCCAAAGTGACTTGAGATAAAGGCCGGCGTGCGTTCCGAATAATTGTCAAAATAGGGGAAGACATCGCCGCGCTCCAACGCCGCTTTGGTGTCCAGTGTATTTGACCAAAATGCTCTTAGGTCTTCCTCCGGCACTTGGCCGTCCCGGTAGTAGACATGTGTAAAGGTGACACTGGCCGCGACCCTGAAGAGTTCGGGGTGGGCCGCAAGGTGCGCCTGAAGTATTTCATCATCCGGCTCCACGGTCGGGGCGACAACACTTTCGAGCGCAAACTCCATACGCTGAATGAGCCGCTGGCGGATCACTGCATCATTCTCAGAAAGACCAATGCCTTTGGCCTCGCGCACCAGAACCTCGTTACGCACAAAGTCATTGATAAGGGTGCGTCGTTCCTCCGGGGTCATGGCCTGAAGGCGCGCCTTCGCCTTGTCCGGTTCAAACGCGCCGAGCTTGAATTGTAAAAAGGTAAGGATGTCATCCTCCGACACAGTGATCCGGTGGGGAGCCTCTTCCGTCGGTCCCAGCCCACGGACCGCGCTCACCACAGCGAAGAGCAGCGCCCCGATGAAGAGAAACTGAAAGAGAGGATCTTTCAGGAAACGGATGACAAAGGGGCGCATGACATATTCATCTTAAGGGGTGTACCAGATCGGCGAGGTATAGGCGCGCTCCTGGATGGTTGCGGCCACACCCTCTCTGAGGTCGACATTGAGAGCCACAGCATCATAAAGCGAATGGCGCGGTGTCGGGATTTGCAAAACCCGCGCGTAATAAAATGCTCTTTGATTAGGGTCAAAATCAGGATCTTGCCAAACCGCAGTCAGAGCCTCATCGCCAATAGTATTGGTGTAAAGAGCGGTCTTCACATCCACCGTATTGCCCACTGGCGTCAGGTTGCCATCAGCGTCTGGCTTGCGGTTGTCCGCCCCGATGACGTTGTAGACCTTCTCGTGGGACAGGCCTTCGGCATCTACCCAGCCCTTAACAATCTGGAGGCGGTCCAGATTGCCGCCCTTGGGGTCTTTCACCGCTTGGATCAGGAAAGAAGGGGCCTCGGCGCTGCCAAAGAGTCCACCTTCGCTCGGGCGGGTCAGATCGCCGCCCATGGGCACACCCTTGTCATAGCCCCGCTTGCCAGGGTCGCTGGCACGGGCATCGCGGTCCTTAAAGTTCCAGCCGCCGAAAAAGCGCACCATCATGCGCGGACCAGTGGTGGCATAGACTTCCTTGCGTTTAAAGGCCTCAAAGAGCGCCTCACGGGTGTTCTCTTCGGCCCAGACGGCCGCAAGGCCCTGCGCACCGTAGCTCCATCCGGTGGGGCCATCGCCGCCAATTCGGTTGCTCACTGTCGAAGAGCGAACCGCCGGCGTGGAGTAGATCGGGAACTTGTTGGAGAAATTGTTTTCTTCCACAGAGGCTAGGCCGGTGTGGGCATCGGTAGAACCGATCATCCCGAATTTGTAGGGGTTCGTGCCAACCTTTTGTTCAATCTCCATGCCGCGCCGGAGGGCACCGCGGGCATAGTCACCGGGCGTGACGGAAGCAAGATGATCCGTGTCGGGACGCAGATCAATCAGATGCCGATACGATTCAAAATCCGCAAAGGGGTCTTCAGGAGAAAGAAGCGGGTGCGTTTCAGAATCACCTTTGTACTGCGTGACTTCGGCAACAGGCTCCCACTCGATCCGTGTGCGGGCATATTCCGCTGTAATCGTTCGGCCCTCGCTATCGGTCTCAGGGAACATCAGGCCTTTGGAGATATTCATATTGTGCGGGATTGCTAAAAACTCGGCGCCCGTCTCGGCCTCCGTCTTTTCCAGCCAGGCCCAGAGGTCTTCCGGCCGTGTAGAAACGGTAGAGCTGTAAGGCAGGAATTTCTTAGCGACCTCTCCATTGTCGGGGGTCATCACCACACGGTGCAAATTGGCTGCATCGGGAATGGAGGACCACTCCCAGCCGATAAAGGCGGTAAACTTGCCCGGCTCATTGGCCGCCTCGGCGGCATCCACAAGATCTTCCCAGGCAGGGCGGCGCAAATCATCGCCGGTGAGTTCAATGAGTTCCTCGCTATAGCCGCCCGCATTGGCGAGCGCGACAATTTCCGCAAAGACTTCCGTGCCGCGATTTTGTTCGATGAGCGGTTTAATCCGTTGGCCGAACTGGGTTTTCATGAGCGCCGCATCTTGCTCGAAGATACGCTTGGGGATCGCTGTCAGCTCCGCATGGTCGGCGACCACCAGAAAATCAAGCGGGGTCTCGATCTGGGTTCGTGTGCCGGTCACGTCACGCACAACCGGCAGACCCTTGGCATAGCGGTAGGCCATTTCCGGTGTCATCTTCCGGTTCTGGAACAGATAAGCATCAAAAGAGTAATTGGTATGGAGGTGCGTGTCCCCCCAATAAAGATGCCGCTCTTCATCGGCCTGGGCCATGCCCAAAGGAACCGTTGCAAGTGCCGTTGCCAATAAGAGCCGTTTTGCAAGCTTCATGATTTCCTCCCGTTTTTCGTTTGAGGATAGCGAGCACGGCAACCTTTTACGAGCCCTTTTTCACATCGCCCTTGCCTGTGTGCTACAAATCCCCGCACAGAATCATCTTACCAGAGAGGCGGCAATTTGGATCAAACCAATGCTTGGATATGGTTGACCTTGTTTGCCGTGGTCTCACAGTCCGCGCGAACGGCAGCCCAGCGCCAGCTATCACGGCGGCTGGACGAAGTGCTTGTGGCCCTGGCGCGTTACGCCTTTGGCTTGCCCCTTGTTGCCGGATATTTTGCATTTCTTCTTATACGCGAGGGCGGCGGCACATTTTCGGTGCCGGGCGTTACCTTCTGGGGTTTTGTGCTCTTGGCCTCGGTGGCGCAGGTTGTCGCGACAGTCCTCATGTTGAGACTTTTTCACCTGCGCAATTTCGCGGTGGGCATCACCTATGTCCGCTCAGAGACCTTTTTAACGGCATTATTGGGCGCGATCCTATTTGGAGAAGCCATTGCTTTCTTTGGATGGGTAGCCATTGTCATGTCTGTGATGGGCGTGATTGTTCTCAATGTGGCGCGCCAAGACCTGGGGGCCTCAGGCTGGGCCCTGATCTGGAACCCGGCAGCAGCCTTGGGACTTGGGGCGGGGCTGCTTTTTGCTCTGACTTCCTTGTCGATCCGCACGGCCAGTCTTTCTCTAGGACAGACAGACTTTCTCCTCAGCGGCGCGACAACGCTGTTATTTACGATCATCATTCAGATCATCGTCATGGTGGTCTGGCTCTTGTGGAAACGGCGGGCGTTCCTGGCCCCATTGCGGGTCGAGTGGCGGGCCTGTCTCTTTATTGGAGTCTTTTCCGGCCTTGGTTCCATCGGATGGTTCACCGCCTTTACGGTCCAGATCGCGTCTTACGTCAAGGCGCTCAGCCAGATTGAGTTGATTTTGGCCATTGGCGTTTCAAGCTTGATCTTCAAAGAAAAGATCAAGCCTATGGAATATTTGGGTGTGGGTTTGATTGCGGCGGGCGTCCTCTGCCTCGTGTGGATCTAGCCCGCTCGGCGCACTTCGTCCGCGACGAACCTATTGCCGTTCAACCAAATAGCCGTCGGCTTCCAAGAGCTCAATGACGCTGCGCTCACCAACCAGATGCGCCGCGCCGACCGCAACAAATTCGGTCCCATCGGTCTTAAGAAGCATTTTTATTTTGGGTAACCAGTTTTGATTGCGTTGGTAGAGGACCGCCTCGTTGAGTTCTGGGATGTCAGATGAGTTTTGGCTCATCAGCTCCACCACTTTTTCCGCATCACCCCTCAGCCAGGCGTTCAACATCAATTCAATGTCCTGTTCAAGGGTCTCAATATCTTTGAGGGTGGCGATAAAAAATCTGGCTTGAACGTTGTCGGGCAAGTCATTGAAAGAATCGAGGCTTTCTTGCGGGGTCTCCAGAAATTGGATTTCCTTGCCGTTGTTGACAAACTCACGCCGAAGTATGGTCTCAACGCCATTTTCCGGATTATAGCCATAAGACACGAGAATGGTGACGCTGACCTGAATAGAGGCAAACCAGGGCTTGAAGGGCGCAAGGATCGCAGCGGGGAAGCCGATTTTCTTAAGGGAATCTTCAAGATATTCCGCTTCGTCCATCGTGAAGTAGGACCAGAGTGTCTTGTCGCCTGGAGCAAAAGCGTGCTCTTCAACATAAGTCATGGCGGCTTGCTGATCTTCGGTATCGGCCTCAACCCAAAGAGAGTCGGAACGGCCAATGGCTAAATCCAATTTATCGTTCCGCCAATTCGCTTCATAAGGCAACACATGAAACGTACCAAAGAGATAGATCTCGCGGTCGCCCTTACTCACTTTCCAAAGGGCCGGACCATCGCTGGCCTCCTGTGCGCTGACAGAGGACGCGCCGCTGATCAGGATCATAAAACAGAAAGAAAGGGCGCAAACGCCAGCCACAACTACTTTGGTAAAATCTCGCATACGCGTCTTTCTTAAAAAGAGAATGTGAATCGCAATGCCGATTATAAAGGGAAGGTCTGTTGGCGCAAAAGAAAACCGGCCCCAAGTAACTTGGAGCCGGTTCTCTTGATCTGTTTTAGAAGTCAGGTTAGGAGGCTTTTTTCTCCATTGCGCGCTCCACCACATTGGTATCCATATTGCTGGCCTGCTTGTCCGACTTGGCCGCTGCCTTGGCCGCATCCTGGGTCTCTTCAGACTTGCCGTCTTTGTTTTCGTGATGCATGGGGTGGTCGGTGAAATGGCATGTTGCATTTACCTTTGCGCCAGCGTCGACGATCCAGTTTTTCAAAATGACGCCGCCATCGATCTTTGACGTTTTGGTGAGCCGTAGCAGCTCCGTCTTGACCGTGCCGTTGATCGTTCCATTGGACTCGATGGATTCCGCCAGAACATCACCATTGATCACACCGGTTTCTGCGACCACCAGTTTGGAGCAGGTAATGTCGCCTTCAATGGTCCCTTCGACCTTGAGATTTTGGGTAGTCTCGATGGCGCCCAGAATTTTCGTATCCTGAGAAATAACTGTTGTGCCGACCTGTGGTTCGTTCTTTTCACGGACGCTGCGGGTCTGGCTGATGGATTTGTCGAACATGGTTGAAACCCTTCCTGGTAAGGAGCGCCTGTTTAGCGCCTTGTCGAAGGATATTCTGCCTCTGGAATCCTAGGATTTGGTAAAGGCATTCAAAAGAATTTAACTATACTACCCGGCACGAACGCTAACGTTTCGTTGTTCCTTAACGACGGGTTAATGAAGGGCTTCAGATCAAGCGGTACTGAGCGTCCTGCGTCGCAACGCCTTCGTGATCGAGCAGCCAGGCTTTAACATCCAATCCCCCGGCGAAGCCCGTTAGTTTTCCGGTACTGCCAACAACTCTGTGACAGGGAATTGCAATTGCGATCGGATTTCGATTGCAGGCCAAGCCCACAGCGCGTGCCGCGCCGGGGCGACCCAGATCCTTGGCAAGAGCGCCATAGGTGCGCGTTTGACCTGCCGGAATTGCCTGCAATGCTTTCCAGACGGACATATTAAACTCCGTACCGATCGGGGCCACCTTGACTTGGTCGAGAGCGTTGAGCGCGCCGCTGAAATATTGCTGGAAAGGCTCTTCATAGGGACCTGTCGCGCAAGGCTCTTTGGCGAGGGTACCCAATTTGTGTCGTTCGACATGGGCGCGCATGTAAGAGGGGTCATCGCCAAAATTGAGCGCAACCAGACCGGCAGCTTGCCACGCCAGGGATATGGGCCCAAAGGGTGTCTCCAGAATTTGCCAGTCTATGATTGAGAGGGTCATCATGTTGCCTTTCAGGAAAGTGAGTGCCAGAGGAGGAGGGCGGCATAACCCCGCCAGGGTCGCCAACCCTCGGCCATGGTTTTAAGTTCTTTGGGTGTTTCCACTTGAGCTGCCTTCATGAGGCCGAGGTCAGCCGCCGGGAAGGCGTCAGGATACTTCAATCCGCGCAAAGCGACATATTCAGCGGTCCAGGGGCCGATCCCTTTGAGGGCAGTCAGTCGCGCCCGTGCCTCATCAAGATCCTGAGCCGGGTGCAGAAAATCTGGATCTGTCGCAAAGGCGCTGGCAAGGTCTCGAAGCGTCTGGGCGCGAGACTTTGTAAGCCCAATGGAGGTGAGATCCGCTTCGGCAATCGCGGTGGGCTGCGGAAAGACATGTGTCAGGGGCGGCGCATCAATTTCCAGAGGGGAGCCATATGTAGCGGCCAGTCGGCCAAGCAGGGTAGTCGCGCCTTTGACACTGATCTGCTGACCGATGACGGCGCGAACGCAGAGCTCAAAAAGATCCCACGCGCCGGGAACGCGCACCCCAGGTGAGGAGCTAAGGAGCGCTCCTAAAACGTCATCACTGGCAAAACTTGCGCCCAGGGCATCAGGGCGGCAATCGGTATCAAACATGTCGCGCACCCGCCGTG
Source organism: Alphaproteobacteria bacterium (assembly GCA_006226415.1). GTDB lineage: Bacteria > Pseudomonadota > Alphaproteobacteria > M2410 > M2410 > M2410. The sequence goes on along the minus strand of SBGZ01000007.1, from coordinate 2,912 downwards.
CCGCACCGCCGAGGCTTGTCGGTACGGTCAGGTCGAACTGAGCGAGCAGAGCGTGGCTCTTGGGATTGTTTTCAACCCTCAAAGTGCCGCTGGCCTGTTCGAGTTTGATGCTGCGGATATAGGAACCGCCTGAAACAACTTCGACACCAGGGATCGCGCGCATGCCCAGGTAACGCAAAAGGGCGTCCCAATCGTAGGGCGGTCGATAACCAAGGCGAAGGGTGAGCGGCGCGCCCGCGCGAACCCGTGAGGAAAGTTGATGTCGCGCCCGGAACTCACTGGGGCTCAAGCCAACGGTTTTGCGCATCGCGTCATTGAACCGGCGTATGCTTCGAAAACCGGAAGCATTGGCAATGTCGCTGATGCTGGAGTTCGTTTCTTTAAGCAGGTGGAGCGCCACGTGTAATCGCTGCGTCTGAATGAGCATCTTGGGTGACGTTCCCAGCTGCTCGTGAAACAGACGGCGCAAATGCCGGGTGCCAACGCCAAGTCGGTCAGAGAGGCTCTCAAGACTGCCGCCATTGGCATCGTGCTCGTTGAGCAAGCGCATGGCCCGGGCAACCGTGCTGCCGGTGCCGCTCCAGGCGGGCGAGCCGGGTGCCGTTTCCGGCCGACAGCGCAGGCACGGACGAAAACCCGCTTCCTCAGCCGCCGCCGCTGAGGTAACAAATGCGCAGTTAGTAAGTTTCGGGGTCGTGGCCGGACAAATGGGACGGCAATAAATCCCCGTGGACGACACGCAAGTAAAAAACGTCCCGTCAAATCGGGGGTCACGGGCCTTCAGGGCCTTGTAGCAATCGTCGCGGCTAAGTTCCATGACAGCCAGAATAGAACTTATTGGCGCTGATGTCTGGCCATTTTCGGACATGGTCGTGAGCGGTGTCCTTGCCGCCATTTTCAGGCATAAAAAAAGCCCTTCGAGGTTTTCCTCAAAGGGCTTTTAAATTTCCGCAACGATGGCCGATATTTAGTCGGCGCTTTTCCGGCCGCCTGTCAGCCGCTGCAGGGCCGATTGGGCCTCAACCGGTGCCCGGCCGCCGCCGTTGCCACGCGGCGGACGCGGCGCATCCCCCATTTTGGCTGTATCGTCACCGACAAGAGACTTAATGCCGCCCTTGGCGCGGCCTGCAGGCAGGGCCTCAGTCATGGGGTTGTCAGAATGACGGCAATTCCCTTCAAAGAAGGCGCCGGTTTCAACCGCCAGAGCTTGGTGCAAAATATCGCCTTCCACATGGCTTGTGGAACTCAACTGTACCCGATTGGCGCGCACGCTGCCGATGACACGGCCGCGAATGGCCACATCCTCGCAGGTGATATCACCATGCACAGTTGCTTTTTCGCCGATCGTCAATGAGGAGCTTTGAATATCACCCTCAACTTTGCCGTCGACTTGAATGTCGCCAGTAGCGGTCAGTGTCCCGTGGACGGTCATGTCGCCACTAATAATGGATGGAGCCGATTTCACTTTACTACCCTTCACTTGTTGCGGTTGCGGTATTGATCTGTGGCCTGAGGCCTTGTTGTCTTTAGCTTTTGAGAACATGGCGTCCTGCTTTCACAAAATTCTTCGGATCTCTGGTTTTGCCATCGAACCAGACTTCATAGTGAATATGAGGTCCGCTGGCGCGTCCGCTGCTTCCGAGTAATCCGACGGTATCCCCGAACTCAACAGTATCACCATTCTTTACTAGAATTTTGTAAAGATGGCCGTAACGCGTTCTAAACCCATGGCCATGGTCCACTTGCACCATGCGTCCATAGGCTCCCTTGGTGCCGGCAAAGGAAACTTTGCCTGCGGCCGTAACATGCACCGGAGACCGGCGAGGTCCTACGATATCGAGGCCTGAATGGAAGGCAGCTTTCCGCGTAAAAGGATCCCGGCGCGGACCATAGGGGCTTGAAAAGCGCGTCATTTGCGCCGTGGGCAGAGCCAGAGGCATCGCCGACAGCGCTGCCTCCAGCGTGGCCATATGGTCGAGTTTTAGATCGATCCGATAGACCTGACGCTGAAAATCGTCGAGCTTCTCAACCTGTTCTTCGCTGCCGTCAAAGCCGGCCAGCGCAATAAGAGGGCCGCCAACCGCGGATTCAGATGGATTGAATTTGGAAAGCACAGCATCCAAATTCAGTCCGGTTGTTTCGATATAGCTTTCATATTGCTCGATGGAGCGGCTGGTGCGCTCTTCCACCTGGGCCATTTCTTCGGACCGGCTTCTATTGATCTGTGTGACCCGCTCATCAAGCTTGGTCACTTTTTCGCTAACCGTTGCCGTATCCTGATGCAGCGTGAGGCGGCCATTGGAAACCGCACGCATGACTTGAGCCACATAGGTAATGTTGGCGTCCTGATCGTTGACCCCCATACGCGAAACGCGGCGGGCCGGTTCAAGATCGGTGACTTGCATCAGTTGAATAGAGCGCTTCTTGTCATTGTCACTGGCCGAAGCAAGCTTGCCAAGGCGCTCGCGCACTTGCTCAAAATCGGCCTGCGTTGCTGCCTGCCGATTGATAAAGGTCTGAAGCTGCCCGTGTTTGGCTTCCAGCTCTTTGGTGGTTTCCTCAAAGCGTTCTTGTGCCAAAGCCAGAACCGCGTTCAGCTCATCATAAGCTGACTGCATTTCCGACATCTTGACCTCATACTCGATCTTTGTCGCTTGCAGCTGTTTCTGCTTGGAATTGATGATCTGTTCTTTGAAGACGACATTGACGGTCGCAAAGGCGACCCACATCAAAAACGCGAACGAAACAATCGCCAGTCCGATCTGATTACGCGCGGACAAGGAGATGAATCGAACCTCACCGTGGCTACGGTGGTAAAACTGTCGCTCTGGGAACCAGCGACCAAGTACCGACTTAACGGTGGACACAAAGCCTGTGGCCATCGAAAACTTCCCTCGAATTCATGAACATGT
>SBGZ01000011.1 GCA_006226415.1 Alphaproteobacteria bacterium | reverse complement strand
GCACCGGGGAAGATTCGAACTCCCGACCCCTTGATTCGTAGTCAAGTACTCTATCCAGCTGAGCTACCGGTGCTGATGCCGTTTCGGCGGAGGGCGACCCTTGGGCGGGGCCCTCTTGGAGAGGCGCTGTTTTAGGCGGGCTCCTTCCAAATTGCAAGGGAAAATCTTTACCCTTTCTTGCGCCCGCCTCACCCCAGCTGATCACGAAAAGAGCGCACTTCGCCTTGGCTTTCTGCCGCCCAGATGGCGCGGCCGATGGCGCGGGTGACGCAGTCCGCCGCCAGGAGCCCCAGGCGCGCCAGAGCGAGCGGACCGGGGTCGGCCAAGGGGCGGGTCGCTGTCGAAAGGGCAAAAAGCGTATCCCCATCCTGAGGCGCGTGAATGGGCCGCAGCGCCCGGGCATATCCGTCCTGCCCCATGATGGCCAGGCGCTTGGCCTCAGACGGGGTCAAGGCCACATTGGTGGCAATGACCCCGATGGTGGTATTGCTGCCGGGCGGCGCGCCGGTCTTGGTGTCCTCAGGCCAGTCTTGCAAGAGGGGAGATTTCGGCCAATTTTTCAGAGGGTCCGGCCCCATTTCATCGCCAATCGCAAAGGGGGCCGCCCAAAGCGCCTTGTGGCCGGGCACGACAGGTGAGCCAAAGGCATTCACCGCAACCAGCGCGCCAACCTCCAGGCCGTCACCCGTCACGATGGAGGCACTGCCAAGGCCGCCTTTGTAGGCCCCTGCCCGGGCGCCATAGCCCGCGCCCTGATTGCCCAGATCAAAGGGCGCATTGCTGGCCGCCGCCAGAGCTTTAAGGCCCAAACGGCGATAGGGCGGCTCGGTGCCCCAGGCTTTGTCGCCGCCATTGGCGAGATCAAAAAGAATAGCCGAAGGCACAACCGGCGCTGTTATCGGCGCGCCCGCGACCTCAAAGCCGCGCCCCTGGGCGCCCAGCCCGGCCACCACGCCCGAGGCGGCTTCAAGCCCATAAACAGAGCCACCGGAGAGCACGACCGCGTCCATTTCATCGACCAGACAAGTGGGGTCGAGGGCGTCGGTCTCGCGGGTTCCGGGCCCGCCGCCGCGCACATCCACGCCCATGACTGCCCGGGCCTCCGGCACGACCACGCTCACCCCGGTGCGCCCGCGCGGGTCCACCGCATGGCCCACAGCCAAGCCCGATACGTCCGTAATGAGGTTTTGCGGGCCGGGATGGGCGGGCATTACTGGACAAATCCCCTGCAAATCAGTCAAACTTCCCGTGTAACCCTTTGGGACCACACGGCTTTGAGGCAAGCTAGCCTCTGGTCAGCGCCGCCGTCAATCTTAGTCGGGCGCGCAGGCGCCCAATATTTAAGGAGAAAGCCATGACAGGACTTCGGCGCCGTCTTGCGGTTTTCTCCATTTTGCTTCTTTCAGGCTGCTCGCTGACCGCAGATGTGGCGGCGCCCAACCTCCACCGGCTGTCCTTTGGCCTTTTTGGATCGCCCAAGCCCACCATGGTGGCCTCTGCCCACCCTTATGCGACCCGGGCCGGACTTGACGTCATGGCGCGGGGCGGCTCGGCGGTCGATGCAGCCATTGCGGTGGCCCTGGTCCTCACCGTGGTTGAGCCGGAAGCCTCGGGCATCGGCGGCGGCACTTTTCTGCTTTATTGGGACGAGGCTGCCCAAAGTCTGATGACCTACGACGGGCGGGAAACGGCGCCGCAATCGGCGCCCGAAACGCTCTTCCTGGACGACAAGGGAAAGCCGAAGCCGTTCTTCGATAAGGTTCTGGGCGGGCAAAGTGTTGGTGTACCCGGCGCGATCGCGCTTTACGCCAAGGCGCATGACGCGCATGGAAACTTGCCCTGGGCGGACTTGTTTACACCGGCCATCGATCTTGCGGAAAATGGCTTTGAGGTTTCGCCCAAACTCAATCGCTGGCTGACCCGCCTGCCCACCGTCGAACGCATGCCGCAGATTAAGGGCTACTTCACAGACAATGGCCTGCCCTATCCGGTCGGGGCGACCTTGAAGAACCCCGATCTGGCGCATTCGCTCAGGCTCATCGCAGCGCAAGGCCCTGATGCCTTCTATAGAGGGGCGATCACGGACGAGATCATTGAAAATGTCGCCCATGCGCCGCTCAACCCCGCCACACTGACCCGAGCTGACTTTGCCGCCTATGAGGCCAAGGTGCGCGGCAATCTATGCGGGCCTTATCGTCAGTATACGGTCTGTTCTATGCCCGCGCCCTCGTCGGGCGGGCTGACATTGTTGCAGATCCTCGGTCTTTTGGAGGCCACAGATTTCGACCAGCAGGAGCCTGGCTCCGCGAAGGCCTGGCATATGTTCGTGGAGGCGAGCCGGGTCGCTTTTGCGGACCGCGACTTTTATATCGCCGACCCTGATTTCGTTGACGTACCCAGCACAGGCCTGATCGACAAAGCCTATCTGGCGGCGCGCGCGCAGCTGATCAACAAGGATCATTTTGGCGGCAAGGCCTCTCACGGCGTGCCGCCCGGGGCCGCATCCGATCCGGGTGAAGACGCATCGCCGGAGCTGCCGTCGACCAGCCATTTCGCCGTCGTTGACGCGCAAGGCAACGCGGTCACCGCCACGGCCACGGTTGAGTTTGCCTTTGGCAGCCACCTGATGGCGGGCGGATTTATTCTCAACAATGAGCTCACGGATTTCTCCGCCGTGCCGGAAGTGGACGGCAAGAAGATTGCCAACCGGGTCGAACCCGGTAAACGGCCCCGCTCCTCGATGACGCCCACCTTTGTGTTTGATGAAGATGGCAAGCTTTACATGATCATAGGTTCGGCGGGCGGCGCCAACATCATCGGCTATGTGGCGAAGGTTATTGTCGGGGTGGTCGACTGGAACCTTGATTTGCAAAGCGCGATTAACCTGCCCAATGTGATCAACCAAAATGGCCCGACACGGGTCGAAGACCGACCGGACACCATGGCGCTTTCCACCGCCCTGGAGGCCATGGGCCATGAGGTGAGCCGCACCGAGCTGATGAGCGGGCTGAACGGCATTCGGCTTACACCGCGCGGCTTTGACGGCGGGGCGGACCCGCGCCGCGACGGTACGGCCGAAGCTCGTTAAGCTGTTTTTTCGATCACCATAAAGAGGCGCTTGAAGGGGAAGAGCGTCGTGCCATCCTTGGATTTTGGATAGGCCTTTCTCAGCTCTGCCCTATAGCGGTCGATGAAAGCCTCGCGCTCGGCACCTTTCAGGATTGTCGTAAAGGGCGTCAATGCGGTCCCGCTCACCCAATTGAGCACCGGGTCTTCCCCTTGCAGGATTTGCGCATACTCGGTCGACCAGATGTCGATGCGCCCCTCGCCAGCAAAAAGATCGTAGTAAAATCGCTCTGTGCCAACCGGCGCCTCGCGGATGACATGCGCGACCTTATCCGCCCAGGGACCTTCACCGGCCACCTTGCGCAAAAGCACATGAGACAGCGCGCCAAAATTGGTCGGCATCTGGATCGCCAACACGCCGCCGGACGCAACGGCGCGAAGGAGTCTTGGAAACAACACCTCGTGGTCATTGATCCATTGATAGGTCGCATTGGAAAAAATAATGTCGGGGGTATCTTCTGGCACCCAGTCTGATAGGTCCTTATTTTTCCAAACTGTATGGGCGGGGCCCTCCTCGCGAGCCCTGGCCAGCATCTCATCGGAGCTGTCCACGCCGACCAGGTCGGCTTCGGGAAAGAGGTCACTCAGGATATGGGCCGAGTTACCGGGGCCGCAGCCCAGATCATAAATCTTCTTCGGCGTGCGCCCGTTTAAGGACCCCATGAGCCGTGTCGCCAGCTCGATCGCCGGCCGCGTCCTCAGGTCCGCGTATTTCAGATAGACCTCGGGGTTCCATTTGCTCTTCTGGCTCATCAGTCGCGACTCCTCTTCTTGGAAGCATGACCCGGAAACAGGTGCCTTCTACGCCCGTTCGGCGCAAAAGAACAGTCCCACCCTGAGCTTCGGCCAGCTCCCGCGCGATGGCGAGCCCGAGGCCGGCGCCGCCGGGGGTCGAGGTTTTGCCGAAGGGCTTGAAGAGATCCTCGCGCATGACGTCGGGCACGCCAGGTCCGGTGTCGCAAACGTCGATGCAGATTTGCGTGTCGTCCTGATCCGCCATTAACCGAATAAGCGGTGGGCGCGCCGGGTTCTTATAGACCGCCAGCGCCTGCTGGGCATTGCGCAGGAGATTGAGAAGAATCCGGTAGAGCTTATCGGGGTCTGCCTCCAAGGTGAAAGTGTCTGCAACCTCATTGAGGAACTTGATGTCCTTGCCCAGATCGAGCCCGAGCGAGGCCGCCACATCATCTCCCAATCCCTTTAAAGCGACTTTTGAGTAAACCGGCTCAGGTTCATCCGCACGCCCATAGCGCAAGGTATTGACGCAGAGGTTTACCGCCCGGTCGATGGCGGCATAAAGTTTCGGCGCCAACCGCTGAACCGTCGGGTCGTCGATGGTGCCAATGCGATCAGACATGAGCTGCGCCGAGGTGAGAATGTTCTTTAGATCATGGTTGATCTTGCTGACAGCCGTTCCGAGCGCCGCTAGACGCGCCTTTTGCTGGAGCGCGCTTTGAACCTCTTCTTGCATCGCGGCAAGTTGCACTTCTGCCTGACCAATTTCGTCGTGCCTCTTGGAGGGCTGGATCACGCTGGCGCTGCTTTCCGGGTCCAGCCGGAAGTGATCCATGGAATTGGTAATCCTGAGAATGGGGCGCACAAAGAACCACAACAGAGCCAGATAAATGAGCGAGGCTGTAAAGAGAGCGATGATGATCGACAGGCCAAGTATATTGCGTGAATAGGTGAACATGGCCTGGCAGAGACCGGTCTCATCAATGACGATTTCGACGGTCGTGCCATCCCGATAACGCGCGCTGCCCATCACCTCGAGCACGCGCCCTTCCCCGAAACGTAGACTTCCAAAGGCCTGGTTAATTTCCTGAAGCAGATTGGTTCCCCGCAGATCGACCCGGTGATCTGCCGGTGGCGGCATATCATGCCCCAGATAGAGATCGCTTTGACCATCCTTGGTCAAGGTGACCGAAAAAACTTCTGCATTGCGCAAGAGCTCGTCCGCGAGCTCGCGGTCCACCATCCGGTCTGGCCGCGCCTCAAGGGCCAGTACCGCAATCTGTGCGGCCTCCAACCGGTCCTCCAGCCAGGAAATCCGAAAGCGGGCAATGGAAGGTACATAGATTAAAACTTCCGCCAGCATGACAATTAAAACGGTCAAGACCAAAAGCTGGCCAGAGACGCTTTGAAAGAAAGCGATGACCCTGCGTGCCATCGATGTTTCTTTAGGGTCTGAGGCTTTTGCCATGAAGGCTTCCTTGAAAGATTTTTGTGCGACCAATTATCATTTTGACAATTCAACCTATCCGAATTTGGAGAGGAGTTTTACAAGAAATCTTACCTTGCCGGAATAAAGGGATGGGGTGAAATAGGTGCCCGCGGCGCGCTTTGAAATTTCACCGCGTGTCGGGTAGGGAGAAATGTACGAGGCCATGGCACTCATCTTCAGGCCCGCTGACATGGCCAGGGACCACATATTGACAACCTCTTCTGTACCTTTGCCCACCACCGATGCACCGAGAATTTCTCCCTTTGACGTGGAGATGACTTTCAAGAACCCTTGAGTATCTTTTTCAGCCGTGGCGCGGTCATTTTCAGAAAAGTCGTTTCTGAGGACACGGATTTTGCTGCCGTGCACCTTGCGGGCCGCCTGTTCCGTCATCCCGACCTGCCCCAGCGGCGGATCGGTGTAAGTCACCCAAGGCACGGCCCGATATGACACTTTGGCCGGCAACTTAAAAAGCGCATTTCGGATTACGATGCCCGCCTCATAGCCCGCCACATGCGTAAACTGCAGCCCGCCAATAACATCGCCAATGGCAAAGATATGTTTTTGCGAGGTGCGCAGACGCGCGTCTACTTTGATCGCCGCCCCGTCCAGCTCAACACCGGCGGCCTCAAGGCCCAACCCCTTTGTGGCGGGTCTGCGCCCGGTGGCTACCAAAAGATGAGTGCCTTCCAGGGTTTCTTCTACGCCGCCACGGGTAAAAGTCACAGTGACAGAGCCGGCAGACCCACGAACTTGGGTGACCGCTGCCCCTTCCAGGACCGTGACACCCTCTTCCGCCAATGCGCCGCGCAGAATGTCGACCAGTTCCGGATCATCCTTGGGCAGGATGGTGTTGCCCTCAAGCACAGTGACCTCAGCGCCAAGCCTGCGATGTGCCTCGGCCATTTCCAGACCAATCGGGCCGCCGCCGATGACGATTAAGTGACGCGGGGCATTGCGGTTCTCAAAAATCGTCTCATTGGTGAGATAGGGTGTTTCAGACAGCCCTTCGATGGGCGGCACGAAGGGGATAGACCCCGTTGCTATGACAAACTTCTTTGCACGGATGCGGGTGTTCCCTGTTTCGACCGTATGCGGATCTTTAAATACAGCGGCACCCTTGATGACATTGACCCCGAGCCCCTCAAAGCGCTCGACCGAGTCATGTGGCTCAATCTTTTTGATGACACTGGCTACGTGATCCATGGCGCCTTGAAAATCCGGCGCGGCCTTGAGCTCCGGCTGATTGTATCGTGGGCCCCTGGAGACGCCTTCAACATAGGTGGCAGCGGCCAGGAGGGCCTTTGAGGGGACGCAGCCCGTATTGAGGCAGTCGCCGCCCATGGCGCCTTTCTCGATCAGAACGCAATTGAGCCCCATTTGCGCCGCGCCGGAGGCGACGGTCAACCCGCCGGATCCTGCGCCGATCACGCAGATGTCGGCCTTGATCTCCTTCATGAGGTTTGTCCTTTGTTGCCGGTCACTTTTTTGTAAACGACCGGAATAAGCGCCAATACGATCAATCCGCCGATCAGAAACAGAACCTTGGGATCGCTAAGGAGCCCGGTCAGGGTCAAATCCTCACCCCGCTCAATGGCCTTCGACCCCACTTCCCCGGCAGAAGCAAAGACATAGGTGGCCGGCATGATGCCGATGAAAGTGGCGATCACATAATTGCGGGTGGAAACGCCCAAGAATGCCGGTGCCAGATTGACCAGCCAAAAAGGGAAAAGGGGAACAAGGCGCAGGATCAGCATGTAAGACAGCTCACCCTGTTTAAATCCAGCCTCAAACTTCTGGAGGGAAGGACCGGCCTTTTCGCGCAGGGACTGGCCAAGGGCGGTGCGCGCAATCAAAAAGATCACCGTTGCCCCCAGGGTCGCGCCGATCACCACCGCGGTTCCGCCTACCAAAGTGCCAAACATGAAACCGGCAAAAATCGTCAGGAATGAAGCGCCGGGGAAAGAGATCGATACCGCCGCCGCGTAGATCACAATGAACAGCGCCACTGCCAGAAGCCCCCATTGAGCCGCAAAGGCTTTAAGGGCGGCATGGTTTTCCTGCAGGGCACTTTGCGAAAAATAATCGTCGAGGCCGAGGGCAAAAAAGGCGGCCATGGCGGCGAGAATCACTGCCAGCGGCACAAAGCGCTTCAGGCGAGAGGATTTCGGTTCAGGTCTGATATCAGGCATTTCGGACATAAAGTGTGGGTTCATTTCATTTTGAAAATCGGAAACTCAGGGAATTGCAGGGAAAACCCCTGAAAACTGCCAAATTTTAAGTTTTGCCTTCTTTCTTTATCATTCGTGTCGACAAATGATAGACCTCCTCACCGAAGTGTGAGCCAATGTGAACCGGTCACGCAGCATTTTTTGCCCCGATCCTGACTTTTTTGCCCTGAATCAGGGGCGCATGGCGTTGACTTCCCGGAAGGGAGGCTCTATACACCGGCCTTCAAATTCAACCATCCTGCCAAAAAGAGCTGGAGGCGCCGAATGGCAGCCCTAATTTTTGGCAGAAAACCGCCGAAAATCGGCGCGTTTAGGAGTTAGGCACATGAAACGCACTTTTCAGCCGAGCCGCCTCGTGCGCAAGCGTCGTCACGGTTTCCGCGCCCGCAAAGCCACTCTGGGTGGCCAAAAAGTGCTGGC
>SBGZ01000073.1 GCA_006226415.1 Alphaproteobacteria bacterium | reverse complement strand
GTCCAGCCCATCTCAACCACAGCCTGCCAAAGATCCTTGTCATAGGGCGCATCGCTCTCAAGGACTTTTCGGTTGACCGTCAGATCGCATTTTTCCGAAAGAAACTTATTGGCCTGTTCCTTCAGAAACATCTGATCTTCAGAGAATTCGAAGTTCATCTGTTTTTCCTCCCATTTGATGCGGCGTTTTTCACCGCTGTTTTTTATTGACCGGTCGCCCGATCAGGCATGCTCATGCGGATTTCCTTCTACCGCGATGATATTTGATTTGATGTCCATCATATGGCGCATCAAGGACTCAACTTCTTCCGCTGAAAAGCCACGCAGGGCATCGGCAAAAATGGATCGCACGACCCTTTGCACGCTGGCAACCACCGGCGGAACTTTATCGGTCATGAAGACCCTACGGGCCCGCCGATCTGTCGGATCAGCCTCGCGGCGGATCCAGCCGCCCTCTTCCAGGCGGTCGAGGGTGCGGCCCAGCGGCGCTTTTTCGATGGCAATGATTTCAGCCAGCGCTGTTTGTGTGATGCCGTCCTGACGCAGAAGCGGTGCGATCACGCGCCACTGAGACCGCGTAAGGCCTACTTCTGACAAGCGTCGGTCAAACGCGCGGGTCATGAGCGAATGCACATCCTGAAACAACCAGCCAAGGGTTGCTTCGAGCAGGATGTCTTCATCCGTATTTGCCGATAATGAGGTTTTTCCCAGCGCCACCGTCCTGCCCCAAATTGTTTACCGGGGTTATTAATTTTCACGACTATAAGCACGGGCCTCGCTGTGGGTCCAGAGGAATCGGTCACCAAGTTGCGCTATTGATCTTGAACCCCATGGCCCTTGGCCTAGGATGACGCAAAACCCTTTGCCGGAGTCTTTATTCATGAAACGCATGGCCGCAGCCTCGATCGGCTTCTTTGTTCTTACCTCTTCTGCGCAGGCGGATCTGCGCCAAGACATTCAAGGCGACAAAGAAGATTTGCTGACCTTCTACAAGGACCTCCACCAGACCCCTGAGCTTTCGTTTGAGGAGGTTGAAACCGCAAAAAAGATCGCCGCGCAGCTTGAAGGGCTGGGCTTTGAGGTGACGCGCGAGGTGGGCGGCCATGGGGTTGTCGGCGTGTTGAAAAACGGCGAAGGGCCAACGGTTCTCATCCGCACCGACATGGACGCCCTGCCTGTGGCGGAAAAGACCGGCCTTTCTTACGCAAGCCAGGTCAAAGGCCCCAATCAGACCGGCGATGAGGTTTCGGTCATGCACGCCTGCGGCCATGACATGCATATGACGGTCTTTGTTGGCACCGCGCGGCGGCTGGCGGCACTGCAAGATCAATGGTCTGGCACGCTGGTCATGATCGGCCAACCAGCCGAAGAGCGCGGCGCAGGCGCCAAGGCCATGCTGGAGGACGGGCTGTTCAAACGCTTCCCCCGGCCGGATTACAATCTGGCCTTCCACGTTTCGCCGACTTTGGCAGCCGGCAAGATCGGCTATGTGCCGGAATACGGCTTTGCCAATGTGGATTCGGTTGACATTGAAGTTCGCGGCATCGGCGGCCATGGCGCCTATCCCCATATGACAAAGGATCCGGTTGTTCTGGCGTCGAAAATTGTTCTGGGCCTCCAGACCATCGTCAGCCGTGAGGTCTCGCCGATGGACCCGGCGGTGGTCACCGTGGGATCGATCCACGGCGGCACCAAGAACAATGTCATCCCCGACAGTGTACGCCTGCAGCTCACCGTGCGCTCCTATTCCGACGAGGTGCGCCAACAGCTCATTGATGGCATTGCCCGTGTGGCAGAGGGCGAGGCCCGTGCCTATGGCATGCCCAAAGATCTGATGCCCCTTGTGACCCACAAGAAAGATTATACGCCCTCGCTTTACAACGATCCGGCATTAGCGGACCGGGTGGTCGCGGCTGTGCGCCAGGGATTGGGGGAGGACCGGGTGGTTGAGGTCTCGCCTGTGATGGGCGGGGAGGATTTTGCCCGCTACGGACGTGAAGAGCCCAGAATTCCAAGTCTCATGATGCGGCTTGGCGCCGTGGACCCGAAAAAGATCAAGCAGGCCGAAAAGAAGGGTCTCACCCTGCCCTCGCTGCATTCGGCCCATTTCGCGCCTTTGCCGGAACCCACTTTGGCCACAGGCGTTGAGGCCATGACCGTGGCTGCAATGGACCTTTTGAAATCCCCCCGATAACCCCTTTCTAAACACGGTGAAGAAACTGGATTTCTCAATAAATTTCCGGTAGTTGTCCCGCCTTCCTTATGTTTTGATTCCAGCCAGAGTGACCCCATGAACGCCCCAGCCCCTAAAGAAATATTCCTGAAAGACTACCGCCAGCCGGATTATCGGGTGACCCATGTGGATCTGAATTTCCGCCTGGGTGGCGAGGCAACGCGGGTGCACTCACGTCTCACAGTCCATCGCCGAGAAGGCGCCATTCCTGGCATTCCTTTGGTGCTGGATGGAGAGCAATTGACCCTCCTCTCGCTCAAAGCAGATGGCAAGGAGATCCCGGCTCATGACGCCGAGGTGAGCGATACCACTCTCACCGTGCCCCTGTCGGAGGCGGAGACGCACGAAATCGAGATTGAAGTGGAAATCTCCCCTGCCGCCAATACGGCCCTGTCTGGTCTCTATCTCTCCGATGGGCTGTTGACGACCCAGTGCGAGGCGGAAGGCTTTCGCCGCATCACCTATATGCTGGACCGGCCCGATGTGATGGCCACTTATAGGGTTCGGCTTGAGGCAGCGAAAGACGACTGCCCGGTTCTGCTTTCCAATGGCAACCTCATTGAAAGCGGTAATCTTGAGGGAGGCCGCCATTTTGCGATCTGGGACGATCCTCACCCCAAGCCCTCCTATCTCTTTGCGCTGGTGGCGGGTCAGCTTGACTGTCTTGAAGACAACTTTACGACCTTATCGGGCCGAACGGTTGATCTGAAGGTCTATGTCGAACCTGGCAAGGCGCCGCGCGCCGCCTATGCCATGGATGCCCTCAAACGATCCATGAAATGGGACGAGCAGCGCTTTGGCCGGGAGTATGATCTCGACATTTTCATGATTGTCGCGGTCAACGCCTTTAATGCGGGCGCGATGGAGAACAAGGGCCTTAATATCTTCAATGACAAATATATCCTCGCCGATCCGGAGACCGCCACCGACGCGGATTATGAGCGGATCGAGGGAATTGTCGCGCATGAATATTTCCACAATTGGACCGGCAATCGGGTGACTTGCCGCGACTGGTTTCAGCTTTGCCTGAAAGAAGGACTGACCGTCTTCCGCGATCAGGAGTTTACGTCCGATATGCGCTCTCGCCCCGTCAAACGGGTCGAAGATGTGGTGCTTTTGCGGGCCGAACAGTTTCCCGAAGATGCCGGCCCTCTTTCCCATCCGGTGCGACCGGGCCATTTCATCGAAATCGATAACTTTTTCACCCGCACGGTCTATGAAAAAGGCGCTGAGCTTTGCGGCATGATCCGCACTTTTGTCGGTGACGCAGGCTTTCGCAAGGGCATGGACCTTTATTTTGAGCGCTGCGATGGCACCGCAGCCACGGTCGAAGACTTCGTCGGCGCCATGGCAGATGCCAATGGCCGCGATTTCTCCCACTTCCTGAAATGGTATTCCCAGTCCGGCACGCCGAAGGTGACCCTCGACTTTCACTATGATGGCGAGGCGCAGGCCCTTGATCTGACTATCCGCCAGGAGACGGCGCCCACAGCTGATCAAAAAGAAAAAGCGCCGCTTCACATGCCGCTGAAGCTCGGCCTTGTCGGCCACGATGGCGCGCCGGTTGCCCTGCAGCTTGAAGGCGCGAATGAGGCGCCAGAAGAACGGGTTCTGGAACTCACAGAGGCGGAGCAATCCTTCCGGTTTGTGAACATAGACGGGCCTGTTATTCCCTCTGTTTTCAGAGACTTGTCTGCACCTGTTGAGGTTTCGATTCCGATGAGCGATGCAGACCGGGTGCATCTGATGAAGCACGATCCGAACCTTTTTAACCGCTGGGAGATGGGGCGTGATTTCGCCCTCGGTCTGCTTGAAAAAGCAGCAGTTGGAGACGGCACCCTTTCAGCCCCGGATATCTATTTCGACGCCATGCGGCGCACCCTCAATGACAAAGATCTGGAAGATGATTTCATCGCCATGGCCTTTGCCCTGCCCTCCTACAAGGAGATCAGCCAGCATCTTGCGGTGGTTGATCCGGACAAAATTTTTGCGGCGCGGGGCGCTCTCGCCCGGGCCATCGGATCACATCTGGAGGAAGACTTCCTGAAGGCCTATGACGCGCGCGCGGACAAAAGGCCGTTTTCGCCTGATGCAGGGTCTGCCGGACGGCGGGCGGTCAAAAACCGCGCCCTCGCCTTCCTCCTCTCGGCGGATGCCAAAACCCATGCGCCGCTGGCGGCGCGGCAGTTTGAGATGGCCGACAATATGACCGATGTTATGGGCGCCCTTGAGGCTCTCAATCATGTGGACGTGCCTGAGCGGGAGGCCTGTCTTGATGCTTTCTACAAACGGTGGGCGGATGATCCCATTGTCATCGACAAATGGCTGCGACTGCAGGCAACTTCGTCGCTTTCCAGCACATTTGAGACTGTGCAAAGCCTTGAAAGTGACCCGGTTTTCGATATCAGACGGCCCAACAAGGTCTATGCGCTGATCCTGGCCTTTGTCGGCGCCAACCTGGTCCGGTTCCATGACGCAGGCGGGGCTCCTTACGCTTATTTCACCGATCGGGTGTTGCAGCTGGACAGGCTCAACCCGGAAGTCGCGGCGAGATTGATGAGCACCCAGTCGGCCTGGCGTCGGTTTGAACCGGGCCGTAAAGCGCTTCTCAAAGCACAATTGCGCCATATTGCCGAGACGGAGGGTCTGTCGCCAAACCTGTTTGAGATCGTGACCAAGACACTTGGCTCAGACCACTGATTCCGGCGCCGAAAAAGAATCAATTTTTGGCAGAAATCCGCTAGTGACAAAGGTATTAACGTATGAGTAACCTTTGAAGCAGAGCGAATCGCTTTGCCTCGGTCAGGGACATAGGAGGCATATCGATTTGCCGCTCCATTTATATGGCCCAAGCGAGCATATGGATGACGAGCGCTTCAGGGCTGGCCAAAGGGACAAACTGACTCATGACGGATACGTCGACAGACAAGATCACCGGTTTTGATCGACCTGCCGACGCTTCACCCGATCAAACGGAGGGAGCACTCTCTGCCCCGCTGAATTGGCTTGGCCGTATTGAGTTGCCTGACTGGCTTCGTGAAACCTTGATGCGCACGAAAGTGACGCGCTTCACGACCGTTATTACTTTTGCCTTTTTGACGATCTTTTTTGTGCTGTTCGGCGCCAAGATGCGCATCGACTACTACAACACCCTGTTCACCACCGAAGTAGAAGCTGACAGCCTGGCAACGGTTCTGGGGCGGCAGATCGAGACCAGTTTTGCCAGCATTGAAAATCACCTCACCCTGATCCGCGATGTTTCCGTCGACTTGAGTCCGGAAGAGCTTGCCGCTTTTACCCACAAGGTGGAAGAAAGCAGCCCCGATATTGCCCGAATTCTGATCGCAGATCGGTTTGGCAACATTCTCAACGGGCTGAAAGCCTCCCTGACCATTGCCGAAGACCGGGCCGTCAGCGCGGCCCTGACCGATCTCTGGCGGACAGATTCTCAAGATCTGGTCTATACGGCTCCCACCTCACGCACAGGTAACGGCTATTTCAGTTTTGGGCTGGCGCTGCCTGGCAACGGCTCGCAAAATGACCGGGTGCTGATCGCACTGACAGATCAATCTGCGCTTAATGATCACCTCAAGACATCAAGCGTTGACGGCATTCTTGGCGCGAGCGGTGTGATTGCTCTTCGGGACCCAATCGGACAGCTTACCCAAATCTATCCGCCGCTGACCTCTACGGGGGCTCGTGCCCCAACGCTGACGATTACCCGGGATATCCTGGCCTCCGGCGAAGATCCAAGCCTGACCTATTACCGCAATGGTTCAGATGCCGTGCTTTTTGCGCACAGAAAGATCTTTAGCGACCAATTCGATCTGGTCGTGGCAGTGCGCACAAGCGAGGCCTTGGCAGGATGGTGGCGCACGCTGCCGATGATCGGCGTGTTTACGATCCTCACCTTTTTCTTTGCGGTGATCTTTGCCGGGTTCATGTCGCGGCAGTTCAAAGAAGCGCGCTCAGCCAACCTCATGCTCAAGCAAAGCGACGATTTGTTTGAGTTGGCCGCCTCGAGTGCGAAATGCGGTATTTGGGACTGGAACCTAGGCAAGCGGCAGATGTTCTGGTCGTCCACGGTGATGCAGCTTTTGGGCTATGAAGCGAAAGTCGCCCGCCTCAACTTTGACCAGGCCCTTGAACTTATTCACCCCAGCGACCGACGGTATCTGCGCCGGGTCGAGCGCGGCATGCGCAATGGCCAGGAAGGCTTCGATACCAAGTTCCGGCTGCGCCATAAAGATGGTCACTTTATCTGGATGCGCGCCAAGGGCCAGGTGTCGGCCGGCAAACCGACGGTCAACTTTAATGGCCAGGAAAAGAAGCCTGCCGAGCAGCACTTCGTCGGAATCATTATTGATATTTCAGACGAGTTGATGGCCGAAGCTCGGGCGCAGCAAGCCAAGAGCCGCCTGCGCGAAGCGATTGAAAGCATTTCCGATGCCTTTGTGCTCTGGGATCGGGAACGCCAGCCGCAGCTGTCCAATTCAATTTTCCAGCACTCCTACCCTTTTGATGCAGAGATCGCCTGGAAAGCGTTGCATGAGGATGTCGAGATTGACATTCCTGGCGGTGGCTGGCTGCAGATCCGTTCCTTCCGGACGCAGGGGGACAATGTGGTCTCCATCGGCCGCGATGTGACGGACCTGAAACAAAAAAACCAGGCACTGCAGGACAGCCAGAAGGCGCTCAAGGGCACGATCACCGATCTTGAAAAATCCCAATCGCAGCTCTCTATGATGGCGCAGGGATTTGCCGAGGAAAAACGCCGGGCGGAAGAAGCCAATCGCACGAAGACAGAGTTTTTGGCAAATATGAGCCACGAACTTCGCACCCCCCTTAATGCCATCATTGGTTTCTCCGAGATCATGGAGAATGAAATGTTCGGCTCCATTGGCGACCAACGATATAAAGGTTACGCCAGCGACATTCTTTCAAGCGGGCGCCATCTTCTGGAGCTGATCAACGACATTCTCGATATGTCTCGGATCGAAACCGGCAAATATGACATGGAGCCTCAGCGGCTCAATGTGGAGAACGTTCTGGGCGAATGCATGAGGATCGCTCAGTCCAAGGCTGAGGAAGAAGGCCTTGACATCAATGTTGACGCGGAGGGTTTGCCGGAGATTATTGCCGACAAGCGCGCGGTTAAACAAACCCTCCTCAACATCATCGCCAATGCGATTAAATTTACACCGGCCAGCGGCACTGTCTCAATCTATGGCTCGACCGATGGGCAAATGGTGTCGCTTGTTGTCGAGGACAATGGCATTGGAATTGCCGAAAAAGATCTCCCCAAGATCGGGCAGCCCTTCCTGCAGTTTGAGAATATGCACTCGAAAAAATACAATGGTTCAGGGCTTGGTCTTGCCATTTGCAAGTCACTTGTTGAATTGCACGGCGGCACTTTCCGCATTGAAAGTGAGCTGGGCAAGGGGACCCGCGTGACGACTGTCTGGCCACGGGCGGAAGCGCCTTCGATCTCGGATGGCCCCGATGAGGCCGCGACGCCGGCCGCCGAGTAATCTCGTCTTAATCTTAATCGTCATCGTCGTCGTGACGATCTTCCCATCTGCCGCGATGTTCATCGCGGTGATGGCGATCATGGTGCCAGGGTTTTTCACTTAGCTTCATCAAACGTTCCCGCTCTTCCGGCGTCATGAGAAGCATCATTTTTATCATGGTCTTACTTGAAGCGACCTGCACGTCCCGCTCCGCTTTGGCGAGATCGATCACAGCCTGACGAACGGCCTCTTCGTCAAGCTGCTCCGCCGCCAAAAGATCATAAAGACGCACCCGCGCGGCATGCACGCTTTCAAGCGAGGGTCGCAGCTCATCCAGATCCCTGAAAGCAAGCCCCTTGAGCTTCTCTCGCGTCTCAGGGGCTGATTGCCGGATAATCTCCCTGGGGCTTAAGAACGACCGAATGGGTGGGGCAAATTCTTCCACTGGCTGGAACCGGTCGACCCGGTGCTTCATGACCGCACCGCCTAAGATGAGACCACCCAGAAATAAATTGAGGCAGAGCGAAACGACTAACAGCACGCTCATGGTTTTTTGTTGCTCTTTACTCATATGCCGCTCCCGTTCTGGGGTTCATTGTCGAGGACCAACCCATCGACCCAAAGGTCCGATTCTCCGCCAAAATAGGCAAGGATTTGATCCTCTGCGCCCTGCGGGCTGTTGAGCGCAACGCCGCTCGCCACACCGAGCGCCGCTACCAGCAGCCAGGTGGCCAAAGCGGGTGCCGCCATGGGGCGCATCATTTGACCCAGCCCTTCCAGAAGAAGGGCGCTCATTTTGCGCCGGTCGGATTTTGACTTGGATGCCTGACTTGATTTGAGGACAACTTCGGCCTGCGCCAGAATATTGTCACGCAGAGCGCGGCTCGGCTCTGGCACTGCAAAGCTGTCGAGTTCCACTTCAAAGGCGACCGTCTCTTGAAGGCGGGCGCGCGCCGCCTCGCTTTCCTCAAGCAACAAACTCGCCCGCGCAAAATCCGCCTCGGGCCAATCTGCCAGAAGACTTCCATACATTTCCAATAGATCGGAAAATTCGGGCAGTTCCATTTTGGTCATGCTTTTCATCCCTTCAATCGACCCCTAGTAATTCTTCCTTGTCCGCTTTCAAAGCGGCTTTCAATGACCGCCGCGCACGTGCCAAAAGAGACTCAATCGCCTCTACACTGATTGACAACATGTCGGCGGCCTCTTTGTTACTCAGTCCCTGATAATGACACAGGGTCAGCGCGGCTTTTTGGCGATCCGGCAGTTCGGCGATCGCGTTTCTCACACGCTGGGTGCGCTCGCGCTCTTCCATCTGCTGCGCCGCATTCGGGCGGTTGTCCGCATATTCCGGCAGTTCATGACCTGTGATTTCACGTTTCTTTCGCAAACGGTCGAGACAGGTATTCATCGCAACCCGGTGCATCCAGGTGCGCAGTTTAGCTTCGCCATAACGCCACTTCGGCGCTTGCAACCAGACTTTCAAGAAGACGTCCTGCGTGACCTCCTCCGCTTCAAATGCATTTCCCAACATGCGATAGGCGAGTGCGCTCATTTCCTTGAGATACCGATCAACCAGCTGTGCGGCTGCAGCGGCATCGCCTTGTGCGACCGCCCGGATGAGTTTTTCATCTGGATCTTGCCTCTGCAAATTCGTCACGCCCCGTATCGATCCGGTTTTTGTTTTTTTACGGCAAATTGCGACCCCGCCCGGCGTAAGGGGGAAAGCCGGACGGGCCCGCGTCATGTCGACCTTAGTCGACTTTGCAATCAAAATCACGCTCATGGTCACCCTTGCGGTGATCGCGCCAACGTTCGTGCCGATCGCCTTGACGATCATGATGAGCTTTTTTCATCTCTTCTTTGGTGACATAGCCGTCCTTGTCGGCATCGGCCCCGGCGAAACGGTCACCTTTGCCGCCTTCCAGTTCGTCTACCGAAAGTGTGCCGTTGCCATCCTTGTCCATCTCGTCAAAACGGGCCTTACGGCGCTCGGCTTCCTTGGCCTGATGATGGGCTTCCATTTCTTTCGCCGTCACTTTGCCATTGTGATTGGTATCGATTTCGTCAAATCGTTTTTGCTTGGCGGCATCTCGCTCTTCAGCTGAGATTTTTCCATCCTTGTTGATATCCACCTCGGTAAATCTCTGCTGCATCCGCTCGCGCGGACTACAGCTGTGCTCTCCGTCATCATCTGCGGATGCCGGGAGCGCCGTTGTCAGGCCGAGTAAGGCAGCACCGGCCAAAAGCGTTGAAATTCTCTTCATATGGTCCTCTTTGTTTCCTGTGTCATAAGTCCGTCAGCCCCGAACTCAACACTTAAACGTCAGAAGACCCCATTTCCGTCGAAATGATTTTTGGCTATTTTCTGCCGATTTTTCCGGCATCTTTGAGTAAAGCCTCAGCCGCCAAGCGGCCGGACGTGCCTCGCACCCCTGCGCCGGGGTGCCGGTCACCCCCACAAAGATAGAGCCCTTCAACCTCGCGCGAGCGAATGCCGCGGCCATGGTCCCGATCAAATTCTGCCTGGGATTGAATGACCGGGCGATGGAAGTGCCAAAGCCCTCCCATAATGCCGAGCTTTTCTTCCAGGTCCGCGGGCGTGAGCAGTTCGCCGCCAACGATGCGCGCGGCCAGACCCGGGAGATAGCGATCAAGCGTCGCCGCGCAGCGGGCTATAAAGCGATCTCGCTGGCTTTCCCAGCCGCCTTCAAGGTCATAAGGGGCAAACTGGACGATAATTGAGGCGGCCTGGCGTGCTGGTTGTGCATCCTTCTCCTCCTCCGCGTCGCCTTTATGGACACCGGTGAAGACCACCTCCATGACCGGCTCTGATGAGAAGCGTCCATATTTGGAAGGCACAAAGGCCTGCTCAATGGCCTCCAGCGAAGGTGCAATAATGTAGCGGGCGCGCGCCGTGACGCTGGCGGGCAACCCATCCAGCTCCAGGTTCAGCTTGGCGGTCGTCCCTTTGGGCATCACAGGCGGCATAAACAAACCCGGGGTTTGATGGCGCGCCACCAGAAGTTCCTGCAACAATGTGTCCGCACCGCCAAAGGCGCAGACCACTTGCCCCGCCTCGATGGTCGCTCCACTGGCGAGCTCCACAGCTTTAATTCGACCAGCCTCGGCAATGAGACGTGTGACCTTGCGCTCCGTGCGGAAGGTTCCGCCGTGACGCAGCATTGCTTTTGCAAGTGCAAGCGGCAGCGCCCCCATCCCATCAGAGGGAAGTCCAATGGCGCCTTGCCCCCCCTTCATGCGTCCTGAGAGAGATGCTGGCCAATTGAGCGCAGTCCCAGGCCAATAGGGACTGAGACTTCGTCCCATCACGGCGTCAAAGGCAAGTGCGCCGCGCAGCAATGGTGTCTCAAATTCGCGCTCCAAATAGTGACCAATGCTGGAAACCGCCAACTCCTGAAAGAGCTTTTGTGACGCGCGGGAGAGCCCTTTGGGATATTCCGGCCATAGGCGGGCGGTCGCTCTCTTGTCCGTGTAGTCACGTGCGCGCCGATTTGAATCGCGGCCAATCGCCCGGGCGATTTTTTCAATCTTGCGGTAAAGCACGACGTAGCGCTCAGCATCACGCTCATTGACTTCGACAATACTTCCACCTGTCGCCGTCAATGAATTGGAAAAGCAGAGGCGGCTTCCATCCTCGCCAAGCGCGATGGTCGGCAGGCTTTGTGTCTCGAACCGGAATCCCTTGCGTGCCAGTCCAAGTTTGCGGACGGTTCGGGCGTCCAGGTGCCGGATCAAATGAGCCGCACGGGATATTTTCTGTCCGGAAGCCAGCGCCAGGGTTTGGCAGGCGCCGCCAAGGCTTTCGGTGGCTTCCAGGAGTAGCACGGATTTACCTGCCCGCGCCGCGAAGGCCGCACAGGTCAAACCGTTGGCGCCGCCCCCGACAACGATTACGTCATACCGAGGTTTGAGTTCTCCTTTGGGGGACTCAATCGCAGACTGCGCTGTGGTGCTTTGGGGTTGCTTCTGCCAAATCATGCTGCTTAAGCCGCGCCTTGCAAGGCGCTGCCCCCCAAAAGCTCTATGGCGACTTGGGTCGCAGACCATCCAGACTCGATTTCAAACAAACGCGATCCTGGCCCGGTGATGGAAAGTCGATCCGTCCTGATCTGCTCATGTAGCCAAAGATCAAACCCTTGCTCTTCCCCCGCCCAGATACCGCCAGCCACGCCAAAGCAGCTCTCATACATATCCGGTGTTACCGTTTCGATATGGGTGATGTGATTGGAAAAGTCGGAAATCCAATTGTTGACTTCGTTGGTAATCTCCGCGCAAAGGGTGAAACGGCGCGCCTCATCCCACCTTCCCAATGCCAGCTTAGTCGGGATGTAGGAAATGTAGATACTGGCGGAAAGCTCACGGCTATCCCGCTCATCGGGCGGGAAGAAGACAAGCTCAAAGGGCGGACGCGCCGGCACTTCCATCCGCCGCCAGTCATCATAGGCACGCTCGATATTTTCCAGACCCCCGTTGAAATAACAGGACCCGCGCTGTGCCAGGGCGGTGTATTTCTGATGTATCTCGGGCGCTGCATCAAATGTCATATTGATTTGCGCCATCGCGCCGCGTGCCCGGCTGACCTTGGTTGACGCTTCTGCGTCGCGCTCCATCGACAAAAGATGCTTGTCGACATCAGCAACGATATGTTGGCTTCTCAGCTCAACGCCTGAAGTCAAAATGACCCCTTTGGCCTTGCCGCCTTCGACGATGATCTTTTCGAGCCGGGTTTCCGCAACAATTAACCCACCCGACCGTCCGACAAGATCGGTCAGAGCTCGCTCAAGCCGCTGGCAGGAAATTGAACGGGTCAGGTCTTCGGTAGTCTGGCGAAAAACCGGGTCGCGCAGAAGCGCAAAAGAACTCGTTGGCGCATAAGGCCCCAGCCCCATGCTGCCCAGTGCGGCATGGGTGGCGGATTGAGCAAGGTGACTCTTTAAGGCTTCATTTTCAAAAAAGCTGTCCAGGACATCCCGCATGGAGCTCTCAAAAAAAGCGCGGGCATCCGGCGCGATGGGCTCGGAGTTGCGGGGGCCCGCCTTGAGGGATTGGTGGATCGGTTTGTGAAGCCTTGTCAGGCATTGCAGGTAATTGAGATAGGCGTTTGCGTCCTTCGGGGAGGTCGCCATCAGACGTTCGGCCATGGCCGCGGGATCGGCATCTCTGACAAAAGCGCCGGAGCCTTCCTGAAAAGAAACTCCGCCGCCCAGCATCGCCGCACCCAAGTCAAAAGAAGCTAAGTGAAAATAGCGCGAGGCCTCGCTGCCAAAGTCAAACAGGCGCGAGTGCCAGGTTGGGAAAATCGCTCCATTGGTGCTTTGCCAACCTGAGGAATAGGACCGCGTCAAGCCTTTGGCATGGGGCACCAATGCCACCGAGCGCCCGGCCCGCGCCAGATAGCTGGCGCACAGCAGGCCGTTGACCCCCGCCCCAATGACTATGACGTCAAATCGGTTCATGCCTTCCTCAAGTTACAATCTCACTTACCCAGTCGAACCAAAATGGCGCAGCAGGGTTAAAATGAGGTGTATGAGGCGACCAAGATTTTCTTCAGATCACTTGTAATTCGGTTTGTTTTCAAGGGGTTATGCTGACATGACCCGATTGAAAATTGCGACGACTTCGGCCTGGACTGCCGCCAAATGTGACGGCAGACGCTCGAAACTGTCGACCTCCGCTACATTTGCCATAAGATCGAGAAGGCTTTTTGAGGCTTTGTCCGGCTCAAATGTGCCCTCCACGCAAAAACGCGTGACCTGCGTGAGACGGTGATGCAGGCGGGATGCCGAGACAAGCCGGGCCACATCCTCCGGGGGCAGATAGCCGCCACCTCCCAATTGGATCAGCGCCCCCTCGGTGTTGGTATTGAGCACGGCGGGATCTTGAGGCGCGACGACCAACTGGAACGCCTGAGCGATGAATTCGATATCCACGAGGCCGCCGCGCACGTGCTTCATGTCCCAGATATTTTCTCGCGAAAATTCTTTGGCCATGCGCTCACGCATATCGACAGCGTCAGCCAAAGTGGCGGCCCGATCTCTCGTTTCACATAAGGTACGCTGAATGACGTCTTCAATTCTGCCGCAAAGCGCAGGAGAGCCTGTCACAACACGTGCCCGCGTGAGCGCCATTTTCTCCCAGGTCCAGGCCTCATTGAGTTGGTAATTTTCAAAGCCGGCAAAGCGCACGGCCAAAGGCCCTGATTTTCCGGATGGGCGCAGCCGCGCGTCTACCTCATAGAGAATACCCTCCGCTGTCGGTGACTGCAGGGCGGAGATAAACCGCTGGGCGAAGCGCGCATAGTATTGCGAGTTATGAAGCGGTTTGGCGCCATCCGACACCGCTTCCGGGTCTTCTGTTTCATAAACAAAGATGAGATCAAGGTCTGACGTGGCAGACAGCTCGCGGCTTCCCAGTTTTCCCATGGCAATTATCGCCAGCTCACCGCTTAGTCTTCCAAAACGTGGCACCAACTCTTCGGCGACTTCCTTTTGGAGGGCCTGCAGGGTGACATCGGCGATATCTGAAAGCGCTTCGGCACTGGCTTCCGGTGTGCAATCCCCATGCAAGAGATTAACCCCTACACGAAAGCGGCGATCGCGAGACCAGATCCGGGCCGCGTCTAGACGACCTTCAAAATAATCTTCCAAACTAAGCGCTGTTTTCAGATCAGCGGCCAGTTCTTCACAGGTTTCAAGCTCGCCGAAAAAGTCCGGCTCCAATAAAACCTCAAGCACGCGCGCGTTTTTAGCCAGACTGCTGGCGAGCCGGGGCGCCGTCCCCAATATCTCCGCCAACAGCACCATGAGATGGGGATTTGAATAGAGCATCGAAAAAAGCTGAACCCCGGCTGGCAGCCCTTGGAGAAAGCGATGAAAATTTGCCAGCGCGGCGGAGGGATTGGCGGTGCCCGCCATGGCCTCCAAAAGGCTCGGGATGAGCTTTGTCAGAATGGCCCGTGCGCGCTCACTTCGCGTGACCCTTAAACGACCATGGTGCCATCCCCGGATCATTTCAGTCGCATCGGAAGGTCTTTCAAAACCCATCTCTTTCAGCGTTTCCAATGTGCCGGGATCATCCTCAACACCGGTGAATACGAGATTGCCGTGTATATTTCCCAATGAGGGGGCTTCTTCAAAAAGCTCTGCATAGTGGTTCTGGACTGTGCGCAGGTGGTGCGTCAGAGTGTTTCGAAACGTTGCAACGTCGGCAAAGCCGCAAAAATGTGCGACATGGGCGACACCCTCGGCGGTTTTGGGCAAGACATGGGTCTGCTCATCGGCGATCATCTGAATGCGATGCTCCACCAAGCGCAGGAACTCGTAGGCCTGAACGAGATCGTCGCGCACCTCTGCTTTTACAATCTTTGCCGCGACCAGGGCGTCCAAGGCCCCATAGGTTGTTCGGTCCCGCAGGTTTGGATTTTTTCCGCCGCCAATCAGCTGCTGGGTCTGCGCAAAAAATTCAATTTCCCTGATACCGCCCCGTCCAAGTTTGACGTTGTGACCCTCAATGGCAATTTGCCCATATCCCTTGTGCGCATGGATCTGCCGTTTGATGGAATGGACGTCCTCGATGGCGGCAAAATCCATGTAGCGACGCCAGATATAAGGTTCCAGTTGTTTCAGGAACCGCTGCCCAGCCTCAAGATCTCCTGCGGCGGCACGGGCCTTGATCATGGCGGCGCGTTCCCAGTTTTGCCCCATGGTCTCATAATAAAAATGAGCCGCGTCCGTCGACAGCGCCACAGCCGTGGCGCCCGCATCCGGCCTCAGACGCAGGTCCGTTCGAAAGACGTAACCGTCCCCGGTCGGCTCCTGCATAATCTTCACCAAGTCGCGCACCAGTCGAATACAGAGTTTTTGCGGGGCTAATTTTTCGGTGACGGGGACCCTTCCCTCTTCGAAAAACACGATGATATCGACATCGCTGGAGTAATTGAGTTCTCCCGCACCATATTTCCCCATGGCCAGGACAATAATTCCGGTTTCCATTTCCGGGCGCTGTTCATCGACCAAAACCATGTCGCCCTTTGCCGCATACCGTCGCAGCAAAAATCGAAGGGCCGATTGAAGAGAACTGTCCGCAAGCCGGGTTAAGGCCCTGGTGGTCTCCATGAGCGACCAATGTCCGGCAATGTCGGCCATTGCGATGAGAAGCGCTGACTTCGCTTTCAACAAGCGCAAGTGGGCCATGACATCGCTCATTTCGGTCAAGGTAGACAGCTGCGCCTCCGCCTCTTGAAGGAGCCTGTCAAAGGCGTCATCAGGGGTCGTTTGGCAAAATGCCAAAAACTCCCCGACGTGGCGCTTTACCAACCGGGTGAGATAGGGCGAATTGCCGAGCAGACATGTCAAGAATGCATGCGCCCTGTCGTCGGCCAATAGGTCCCTTCCTGTTTGGCTTAACGTTGCCTCATTTTGCAGGAGCCGCGACAGATCCCGCAGGACCTCTGCGGCCAGGGCGCCATCATGTGGCGGACCGATCTCCGCGCTCTTTTCAAAGAATACAAATGTCGACACAGTGCGCTCTTTTTAAACCACCCTGACCTCAAACAAAAAGGCCCGCCGATGAATCGGCGAGCCCTATTCTAATCAAAGAATCAGAAACGTGTCTGATTACTTCTTGATGCCGGCTGCTTCCTTAAGCTGTGAAGACGGCTTAAAGCGCAATGTCTTGGAGGCCTTAATTTTGATCGGCTCACCGGTGCGCGGGTTGCGGCCTTTGCGGGCAGCGCGCTTGGAGATGGTGAACGTGCCAAAAGTGCCGATGGTGTATTTGCCATCCTTGCGGGCAGACTTCAGACCTGCTTCCATTTCGCCAAGGACCAACTCAACAGACCGCTTTGCTTCGGCCTTGCTAATATTGCCGCGCGCCGCAACGCGTTCGATAAAGTCAGCTTTGCTCATTTACTTATCTCTCTCAAATGTAGCGCTGGTGCGGGATTAAGACCGATTTCAGCGCCGAGTTAATGATGTGCTGGTTTAACATGATTTGCGGTTTGGAAAGAGAAAATTCGACGCAAACAGCCTCGAATCGTTGATTTTTACTAGGTTTCAGGCCGATTGCAGCCAAATGAATCAGTTTTGATATGGCAAAACACAGATTTGCCTGCCAACTTCCTGGTGAGAGACGACAAAAAACGAATCAACCTTGTCCCGCTCATCCCCTGTCCGGACCTAGGTTTCAGGCCGTTTTCGAATCATATGCCGGGAAGATCATGGTCACGCGCAGACCGGGCACTTGGTTTTCCGGCTCGTTGTCTGAAAAGGTCAACCGCGCATCATGAAGCTGGGCAACGGCGGAAACCAGCGACAGCCCCAATCCACTCCCAGGCTTGGAGCGGCTGAGCTCAAGTCGGACAAAACGGTTGCGCACCCGGTCCCGATCGGCGGCCGGGATGCCGGGGCCTGTATCTTTTACAGTGAGGCGAATGGAATCACGCCCCTCCAGAGCCCCTTTAAGTCCTGGCTTTAAGGACACGCTGATGGCGCCGCCTTCGGGGCTGTATTTGATGGCATTGTCGATAAGATTGGCGACTGCTTGCGCCACCATTTCGCGATTACCCCAGATGGGAGGCAGCTCATCAATATCGACTTCGAAAGTTTGCCCCTTTTCTTCAGCGACTGGCTCATAGAGCTCCGCGGTATCGCGAACGACGGAGCTAATGGAAATCTCTTTCATGGTCTCCCGCGCCGCGCCGGCCTCGGCACGGGCAATGGCCAGGAGCGCATTGAAGGTTGAGAGCAGTTCGTCAGCCTCGCGCACGGTTTCCTGCAGCGCCTCCCTGTAGGCGTCCCCTTCATTTTCTTTCATCAGGGTGACTTCAACACGCGAACGAATGCGGTTAAGCGGGCTCCTCAAATCGTGGGCGATGTTATCGGTCACCTCTCTCATGCCGACCATCAGTCGCTCTATTTTGTCGAGCATGGCATTAAGGTTCTGACCCAGCTGATCCATTTCATCGCCGGTTCCACTTAAGGGCACTCTGCGTGAAAGATCCCCGCCCATGATGTCCCGGCTGGTGCGGTTAAAGGCATCAATTCTTGCCACCATGTTGCGCGAAATAACGATGGCGCCGATTAGACCAATGACAATGGTCAGGCCCAGACCCCAATAGAGGGAGGAAATAATGCGGTTTTGGGTCTCAAGGCGCTCCTGCACATCTCGGCCGACCAAAAGCAGAAAGCCACCCTCCAGAACAAAGAAGCGCCCCCGGGCGTTGTGGGTCTGCGTCCCTTCCGGCGTGACGGCGTCATATTTGAAATCAAAGAGAGCGCCGGGCTCCACTTCGCTGGTTGCCGGCCAGCTTGAAAGATTCCCCGCCAGGCGGCGGCCGGTGGGCGTCATTACAATGTAAATCGATCCATCGCGGCGTTCGCTGCGATTGGCCACAATGGGCAAAAGGCCGTTGATCTGGCGCTGTCGATACTGTTCGGCCAGACCGGTAATTTCCGCGTTCAGGGTCTCATCGGTTTGGCGCGCCATGAAGCCCGCCGTCGACCAATAGATCCATATCAGCACAAGAAAGGCACTGCCGGAAAATACGCCAAGGTAGACCATGGCGACCCGGAAGGTTGTGGATCTGATGAGATTAAGAAACAGCACGTAGCGAATATCCGGCGCCGCGGATGGTATGGAGTAAGGGTCGATCGAAGTTCTTGTCGATCTTTGCTCTCAACCTTGAGATATGAACGTCGATCACATTGGTTTGGGGGTCAAAATGATATTCCCAAACGTTCTCCAGAAGCATGGTGCGGGTGACCACCTGGCCCGCATGCTTCATGAGATATTCCAACAACAAGAACTCGCGGGGCTGTAGATCGATGGTCTTGCCATCACGGGTCACAGTGCGCGCCAGGAGATCAACCTCCAGATCATCAACATTGAGCCGGGTTTGAACCTGACCCGGATTTTGACGCCGCACCAAAGCCTCGATGCGGGCCAGAAGTTCTGAAAAGGCGAAGGGTTTGGTCAGATAGTCATCCCCACCGGCCTTGAGACCTTTTACGCGGTCGTCCACCTCCGCCAGCGCCGAAAGGATGAGGATGGGGGTCACATCGCCCTGCTCTCGCAGGGTTTCAATGACCGTTAGCCCATCCATATGCGGCAACATGCGGTCGACAACAAGGACATCATAGCTGCCGCCCAGGGCATTGTTGAGGCCTGCCTCGCCGTCGGGAGCGTGGTCAACCAGGTGACCACTTTCCCTCAGGCCTTTGACGACATAAGCGGCCGCATCAAGATCGTCTTCAATGACTAGAATGCGCATCGGATCATTCCCAAGCAGAACTTGTTTCCAAGATCATTGATCAATTGTCACCTTCGAGGCTGAGCGCCACGAACCGATTGGTATCGCGTGACCGGATGAAAAGAAGTACATTGCTGGACCCCTTGTCCTTTGCCGCTTTGATCAAATCATTGACCTGGCCTGGCGTTGTCACCATCTGGTCCGCAACTTCGAGGATGACATCGCCGGGGCGAATACCTTTTTCCTGAGCTTCGCTGTAAGGCGCGACATTGGTGACGATGACACCTTGTACGTCACTTGGAATTCCGGCGCGACCGCGCATGGTATCATCAAGATCTGACAGGCTCAGGCCCAATGCGGAGGCACTCGACTGCACCATTTCTTCTGGCTGAGGGCGGACCACTTCGTCTTCACGTTTGGCAATCTTGGCCTTTAGGGTTTTCGCCTTGCCATCACGAATGATTTTGATCTTGGCGCTGTCATTAGGTTTGAGTTTGCCCACGACCTGCGTGAGGTGACGCGGATCTTTGACATCGGTGCCATTTACATTGGTAATGACGTCACCGACTTTAAAGCCGGCCTTTTCAGCAGGACTGTCCGGCAAAACGCGCACAACAATAGCGCCTTCTGTGGATTTCAGGTTCATGCTGTCGGCGATCTCGTCGGTGATGGTTTGCGGTCCGACACCGAGATAACCCCGAGCGATTTCGCCCTCGTTCTTGAGTTCTTCAATAATGTCTTTTGCGGTTGATGCCGGGATAGCAAAGCCAATCCCTACATTACCGCCCGATGGCGAAAAGATCAGCGTGTTAACACCCACGACACGGCCTTGCAGGTCAAAAGTCGGTCCCCCGGAGTTCCCCTGATTGATGGGCGCATCGATCTGAATGAAGTCATTATAATTGCCAGCTGCGATTTCGCGGCCGCGGGCTGAGACAATCCCCGCCGTCACGGTGCCGCCCAATCCGAAGGGATTGCCGACCGCGACCACCCAGTCACCGACACGCAGATTGTCTTCATCGGCAAAAGGTACATAGGAAAGTTTCTTTTCAGACTCGACCTTCAAAAGAGCCAGGTCGGTACCTGGATCACGTCCAACAAGTTTGGCTGGCAGGATGTCGCCATTGTTGAGGGTTACAGAAATTTTCTCGCCATCGGCAACCACATGATTATTGGTCACGATGTAACCGGTTGGATCAACGACGAAACCCGACCCTTCGGCACGGATCGGTCCACGAGGAACGGAGGGCCCATTGCCGGGTCCGAAAAAGAACTTAAACGGCTCAGGCAGGTCATCAAAATTGGGGGCCTGCTGGTTACGCACCTCGGCGGGGATCTCCCGCTCGACCATGATACTCACCACTGCGGGCGAAACCGTGGCGACAAGATCGGCGAAACTGGATGGCGCGCCGTTGGGCAAAGTCACTTCATCGGATTTGGGCGCCACCTTTTCGCTCAGGTTTTCGCCATTGGACTTGGCCAAAGCCGGTAGCCCCAAAAAGAGTGCGGCGGCAAAGGCCGCTCCGGTCAGTCCGCCAGCGATTGTGCGATTAATTCCAGACATTTTGAAAAATTCCTCTAACGCTTACAGTTACGGGTTTACATCACGGGCATCATGCTTACCGTAATCTTACTACTTTCTTTCCGAAACATTACAAAACATTTATGGTGAGGCGTTGGATTTTCAAGCCCTAACGGCCAGGGTGGCCTGGAGGTCAGTCGTCCAGTAGTTCGCTGAGACGCGCTCTATCTTCTGGGCTTAAGGCGGCCTGCGGCGCGGGGGCTTTCATCTGGCGGCGGAACACTAGGGCGACCGCCAGCCCGCCCAGAATCAAAAGGACAAAGGGCGCCCCCCAGAGCAATGCCGTGTCGCGCTTGACCGGTGGTTTGAGCAGAACAAAGTCGCCATAGCGCGCAACGATATATTGAATGACCTCGTCGTCTGTGTCCCCCGCCACAAGGCGCTCGCGAACCAATATGCGCAGGTCACGCGCAAGCTCGGCATGGGATGAATCGATGTTTTCGTTCTGACAGACGAGACAGCGCAGCTGTTTAGAGATGTTGCGAGCCCGCGCTTCCAGCGCCGCGTCAGAGAGTATCTCGTCGGGCTCAACGGCCAGGGTTTGCGGGGTGACCATATGTGGCGCCGCAAGTGATGCGGTTAACAATAGGATTGCGGCCGCGCCCTTGGCCTTGGCGGCGAGATTTTTTGCGCCCGCCTTGACCGGGACACCCATGCGAAAGCGGCGATCACTTAAAGAAACAAGACCGCCAAATCCCATGACCAGGGCGCCAATCCAGATCCAGCCAACAAGAGGATTGTAATAAATGCGCACAACCCAGGCGCTGCCCATTGGTTCTCCTTGTGGATCGCCAAGCACCACATAAAGGTCACCGAACAGGGTTGCTCTCAGTCCGACTTCTGTGGTGGGCATGGCGCGCACGCGATAAACACGGCGTTCAGAGTCCAATGTTCCTAAAACGCGCCCCTCTTTTGAGATCAGGAACTCACCGCGATGGCCGTCATAATTTGGGCCTGTAATATTCCTCACCGAATTTAGAGTGATGTTGAAACCGGCAACCTCCCGGCTCCCGCCCATCTCGACAACTGAAATATCCTCTGATCGCCAGGCGGTCACGCCAACAATTCCCATGAGGGTCAAGCCGAGACCAAAGTGCGCCAGGGTCATGCCCCAGGCCGAACGCGGCAATCCGCCCGCACGTGCCAGTGAGGCCTTAAGAGGCACTCGAAAGAGTTTGGTGCGCTCGGCCCATTCGCTCAGCGCACCGACGATCAGCCAGGCCGCGAGCCCCATGCCGAAGAGTGCCAACACCGGCCCTTCGCGCGTCAGAGCCAAGGTCACAAGGACAGCCAGAAGCGCTGCTCCCGCCGCCGCGTAAAGCCGCTGTAAAGCAGCCAACAAGTCGCCGCGCTTCCAAGCCAATAGAGGACCAATCGGGACAAGAAACAGCAAAGGCACCATGAGCGGCCCAAAGGTCATGTTGAAGAAGGGAGCGCCGACGGAAACTTTAAATCCAAAGGCCTCCCCCAAAAGC
Organism: Alphaproteobacteria bacterium; assembly: GCA_006226415.1. GTDB lineage: Bacteria > Pseudomonadota > Alphaproteobacteria > M2410 > M2410 > M2410. The sequence continues at coordinate 15,467 of SBGZ01000073.1, read as the reverse complement.
GGGTAGAGCGTTCCGATCAACACCACGCCAGCTGACACAGTCAGAAAGAGATTGTTGAGCAACAATCCACCCTCCCGGCTGATGGGCGCAAACAGGCCGCCGCCTTTCAAGACCGGCCCGCGCCAGGCAAAGAGCGCGAAGGACCCGCCAATCACAACAAGAAGAATGGTAAGGATGAAGACGCCGCGCGCCGGGTCCACGGCAAATGCATGAACCGACGTCAACACGCCGGAGCGGACCAAAAATGTCCCAAGTAAGCTCAATGAAAAGGCAAGGATGGCCAAAAGGATCGTCCAGGCCTTCAAAGTGCCGCGCCGCTCGACAACGATTGCTGAGTGCAATAGCGCCGTACCGACGAGCCAGGGCATGAAGGACGCATTTTCAACGGGATCCCAGAACCACCAACCGCCCCAACCGAGCTCGTAATAAGCCCAATAAGACCCCAGCGCGATGCCGATGGTCAGCGCGATCCAGGCGGCCAGCGTCCAGGGTCGCACCCAGCGCGCCCAAGCGGCGTCCACCCGTCCGCCGATCAAGGCGGCGATGGCAAAGGAAAAGGCAACGGAAAAACCGACGTAGCCGAGGTAGAGGAACGGTGGATGAAAGGCGAGCCCAGGGTCCTGCAGCAGCGGGTTTAGGCCATTGCCGTTTGGCGGCGGAATGCGCAGGCGCTCAAAGGGGTTTGAAGTTAACTCGATGAAAAGCAGGAAAGCCAAGCCCAACATGCCTTGTACCGAGAGCACACGGGCGCGCAGATCAGAGGGCAGATTGCGGCCAAATGTTGCGATTGCCGCCCCGAACACTGAAAGGATAAGGACCCATAACAGCATGGAACCTTCGTGGTTTCCCCAAACGCCCGAGATTTTGTAAATCAGCGGCTTATCGGTGTGGGAGTTTTCCCAGACCACGCGCAGAGAAAAATCCGACACCACAAAGGCATGGGTCAATGCGGCAAAGGCGGCGGCAATCAGCAAGAGTTGCAATTGCGCTGCCGGCATGGCCGTTCGCATCAGGTCCTGATTATTCTTATGCGCCCCAAGCAGCGGAAAAATGGACTGATATATGGCGACCAGGATCGCCAATATCAAACAGTAGTGACCAAATTCTGTAATCATGTCACCGCTGCTCTTGGCCGGAAACGGCTTCGGTCTGACCGTCTTTCCAATGGCCGGATCGTTTTAAGGCTTCGGCTGCTTCCGGCGGCATGTAGTTTTCATCGTGCTTGGCAAACACGGTGTCGGCGACAAGCCAGCCATCCGAGTTCAATGCGCCTTCGACGACAACCCCCTGACCTTCCCGAAAGAGATCCGGCAAAATGCCTGTGTAGGTGACCGGAACAACGCTGGCCATATCGGTGACGGAAAAGGTGACCGTTTCGCCCGAGCCTTTATGCAAAGTGTCCACCTCGACCAAGCCGCCCACGCGGATGCGCCGACCGACTTCTACCTGGCTCGACACAACCTCAGAAGGGGTTTGGAAAAAGACCACATGGTCTTGAAGGGCCGTTATGACCAAAAGCACAGCGACAGCCAGCGTGGTGACGCCCGCGACGATTATTGTGGTTCTTCTTTGTTTGCGTGTCATTTGTACATTGAGTTGCTGGGGGTGGGTTTTGTTATCAGAGCGACTCCCTTTGTGTCGCACTATACCGCCTGCACTTGTCCTTGCAAGAAAAGCCAGCACACAGGCCAAATCCACGCCCTTGCCTAGCGGGTTGAAATTAAATCGATTTTTGCCGGCTGCGATCAGGTGTCGCACGGTTATTGCGCGGGCTCCAAAGGCACCTCGAGACGGGGCGACAGGCCCAACTCTTCCGCCAGGATCAAAATCTGCTGCAAAGCCTGTGGCTCGGCGACAAATGTCAAAGTCGCTGTCGAGAGCGCCTGGCGGGCCTCTTCATCGCGGCCTTGCACATGATACGACTTGATCAGCATCAGCCATCCATCAAGATCATGGGGGTCCTCTTCAAGACGAGCGGCGAGACCGGCAACCATGGCTTTAACCTGATCGCTTTGGGCCACGGGAGCCCCCCTGCCGCCCGATTGAAGCGATATGGATTCCTGCTCGGCAATCCCGCGCTGAATTCTATCGTCAAGCGCCCCAAACATTGGGGTATCTCGGGGGATCTCCTCCAACAGATCGACCCAGGCGGACAGTGCTTCCAGCGGCTTGCCGTGCTGATAGTCATATTCTGCAAGGTAGAACTTCGAAAGGGAGGTATCGCCTTCAAGCTTGACGGCCTCGGCGAAAGCGACGCGCGCGCTATCGGTGACCTGGCCCTGATTTAGATAAAGAAGAGAAATGCCTAGCCCTTCCAGCGGCTCGAGGGCGGGACCACCGATTTCTACCGCACGCGCATAGGCCCTCGTCGCATCGGCATATCGGCCCAAATTCATATAGGACCGTCCCAGCATGACCAACCCTTCCGGCTGCGGATTTTCTTCCATGCGAACGGCCAGACAATCAATCAGCTGCATCATGTCGACTTCAGATTGCGGGCCAGCAGCCCCCAAAGCCTCACATCGCGACTTGTAAGGCAAGTCCCCATAGCCGGGCGCCCCGAGCCCCTCATAGAGGGTCAGAGAAATCACCGGCAAGGCAATGGCCAGAGCAACGGCCAAAATGACCCGCTGTTGATTTTTCAAGGCCGAGGGAGCTTTTGCAGATGCCTTCAAATCCTTGTCCGCGGCCAGGAGGCGGCGCTCGATTTCCATCCGAGTGGCCTCCGCCTGAACGGCCGGAACGATGCCTGCCTCCACGTCCCGCTCAAGCTCGCGCAATTGCCGCTTGTAGACCTCAAGCGCGTCTATGTGGGTGCTTGCCTTATCTTCCGCAAGCCAAAGCGGACGGAGGAGGAGCGCGGCGACCAAGAGCGCGATGACGGTGATAAATATCCAGAACAGCAAAGAATCAGCTTTCGTAATGTGACAGGCAATCAGGTGCCGTTCTTTTACCCATTTCGGCTCGAGAAAGCCAGCAAATCCCGCCTGCTGAGTTAGGCAGCACGTCCATAGCGATCGTAAGCGACGAGCGCCAGGCCGTTCGCGACCGAAGTGAGTTCTTCGCCGCCCTGCAGCTTTTCTTTGCCAAATCGGTCGGCAAAGATTGCGCGTACAGCAGGAATAAATGAGGACCCCCCTGTCATGAACACCCGATCAACATCGGCGAAGGCAAGATTGGATTTTTCCAGCGTCCGCTCCACGCAGGACGCGATTTCCTTAAGTTCCGGGGCAATCCATTCTTCAAATTCAGCCCGCCGCACACGTTGATTAAGCCGCGTCGGACCAATCTGGAAAGCAAACTCCGTTTCCGCCTCGGCAGAAAGCGCGTGCTTGGTTTTTTCCACGGCCCGGTAAAGATGGAAGCCAAGGTTGTCGTGAATGAGCTTTTTAAGTGCGACAATCGCACTGGCGTCAGCGCTACCGCCGATGACCTCATCCAGGATCTTGTGGGTGCGCGGGGTGTTGATGAAGGACAGCTTGTGCCAGGCCTTGAGCTGATCATAGACCCAATTGGGCATCGGTAGCGATTTGCCGGAGGGCGCCAAATAATTCGAGCCACGCCCCAATTGCGGCGAAATACAGTGCTCAACTATGCGCGCATCAAAGGCATCGCCCGCGATGCCGACGCCGTCGACGGCGATGATCGCGTCCTGCTGCGCCGCACTCTCGCGCAGCGACGGCCCCACATTGAGCAGACAGAAGTCGCTGGTGCCCCCACCAAAATCAGCAATCAATACAAGCTCATCGTGATTGAGGCGGGTTGCATAGGCATAGGCCGCGGCAACCGGCTCGAATTCGAATTCGACCTCGCCAAAACCAGCAAATCGATAGGCATCTCTCAGCCGTGTTAGCGCCAGATCCTCAGCGCCTGCCTCTGCGCTTCCGACAAACTCTGCTGGACGCCCGGCCACGATCGGGCCCTCAAATTGGCCGATTTGCTGTAGGGCCTGCGTGCGCAGCTCTGCAATGATATAGGCAACCAGATCTGACAAGGCCATGCGCACCCCATATATCGAGGTACTGCCAAAGGCTGAGTGCGTGAGATAGGACTTGATGGACTGGATGAGGCGCCCCTCAAAAATAGGGTCCAGCGCCGCATCAATGGCGGTCTGACCTACATAGGCCTGCGGACGACGGCGTTTGTCACGCTCTTCCGCGTCAAAGTACAAAATGGATCGCAGCGTTTGATCGCCATTTGCCATTTCAATCAGGCGCGGCCTAGTCGTGCCGTCAGAAAATGCGACCGCACTGTTGGTGGTGCCAAAATCGACACCGGCAAATAGTGGTAGAGACATTTATCCCGCCTTCCGTATCCGTCTGGCAGCCTAATTTTAAGCCGCCACAGCAACACGTTTTAAGCCCTGAAAGAAAAACAGCGCCGCTGGCTCATTGGCCAAGGGCGCTGTTTTTAGTCTTTTGACCTCGATCTGTCCAGACGCTTTAAGTACCGAAATTACGTCCCTGGCCGGACCTGACCAGACCTGGCTCCATTTCTTCCAGCCGGGCAAAACAAGGTTTGAACTTGTTGGAGACCTGCGCAACGAACTCAGCGTATGAAATAGCGGCATTGCGCTCACTTCCACGGCAGAGCTGGATTTGTTGCATGACCTCATTTTTCAGATGTCGGACAGTCTGATAAACCTTGGAAACGCTATAGTGCACTTCAGGCTCCAGCCCCATGCATTCTGCGAAAGCCATGGCATCTTCAAGAAATTCCGCAATTGCCTGAACTTCCGCGACTTTGGCCTGGGTATCGCCAGAGGCAACAAAGCGCGCCACATTGAGCGTACCATTGGCGTCTTCGCCATAGAAAATGGTATTGAGCAGTGCCGGCACGCGTTCAAGAACCCGGCCCACCTCTTTCGACACCCCGCGGCCACATACGGCAATCCGCTGCACCCATTCAGGATGTTGCTCTGGATCATTGCTGCTGGCAATCGCATCGCCTACATTGACAAAGAAAGTGAGATTTTCCTGCAGCTCAAGCCAGTGAATCCTCTCAATTCGCAATCCATCAAAATAGGTCGCGACATGCTCAAGGTCGCTGAGAAGCACTTCGCAGACGAACTTCCAGTCACGCAGATATTTTTCGGTTTCGCCGGAAAACTCAGCCATTACCTCAATGACTGTCAGAATTTCCCACGGACGTGTCATGCGCCCCATCAAAGACAGAAGCAAATAGACACTCAACCGATCCTGACCATTGAGCTCTTTGTACAATCTCTCAAACCAAGCGATGTCCCGCGATGTGATTTCCTGGATCGGACGCGGAAAACGCATCTGCATCTGCCGGATTTGCGGTGCCGCCAAAAGGCAATTGGCGATGTCCCGCATATCAGCTAGCACCAGGTTGTCAGAGATATGCTTATTGAGCGACTTGAATTGCGTCGGCTGGCGAACGGCGTCGTCGGCAATCTTCTGAATATATCTGCCCACTTCCACCTGGAAAGCGATGACCAATGCCCAGGCCGCTTCCTGATTTTGATCAAGAATGTGACGTGTGACTTCTTCTTCAATTTTGGCGAGCTGCTCAGGCACAGCTTCTGTGCTCAACCAATCCCAAACCGGGTTGATGGTTGTACGCGAAATACGGCCAAATTGTTTTTGTTTTCTTGGTAACGTCTGGAGAAGATCTTCAAAGGCTGTGCAAAACATGCGTTGTGGTGTTGGCACCCGGTCAAAGGAGCCCCCCTCCCGCAGTACCGGACGCAGCGCGTCGAGCACAGTGTTGTGAGGAAGCCCCCGCGTTCCGCTTAAGCGATCAAACTCGACCGCCGCGACCAGTTTACGCAGATCGTCCTCAACTATATCCCCCAAAAAAGCCTCCAGTTTTGACTTTTTCTGTTCGCTCATCGAACTATGACCCCTTCATAAACACCCAAATTTCCATGGCCGACACGTGGCCCATTTGTTGCGCCTTTCGAACCGACTGCGACAAACTAGGGGAAGAAAATTGAAATCCAGTTGAAAAATAGGGACAATTGTTAGTATTCATAAGTCGTTAAGAGCCGCCGTGATTTCCTCTACAAGCGGCAGAAATCCTCGAGTTTCTAAAGCATTCCTCGTTTCACTCAACGATCGGCCCGAGCGTGTTCGACAAAATTTTCACCATATTTTCCACTCTGAACGACCGCCTGTGGCGGGATGACCCAGACGCCATGCCACGACCTATTGGTATCGGCGTCCAAATGCTTCGGGTCACCATTCTGCTCTTGCAGGATTTTCTTAACCCCAAAATCCGGCTGCGTGCCATGGGGCTGGTCTATCTGACCTTGATCTCAATCGTGCCGCTATTGGCCATTTCCTTTTCTCTTCTGAAAGCCTTTGGCGTTCACAACCAGTTTCGGGATGTGCTTCTGCATGCGGTCGAACCGCTTGGCGCACAAGGGGGTGAGGTGGTCGATCAGATCCTCACATTTGTGGATTCCATGAAAATGGAGGGGCTGGGGGTCGTTGGCATTGCCATCTTGCTGTTTGCCGTCGTCTCCGCTTTGCAAATGGTGGAAACCGCGCTGAATGAGATTTGGCGTGTGGATGAACCGCGCCGTCTAGTGCAACGCATAGCGACTTATGTGGTGGTCATGACGTTTGGTCCCTTGCTCGGGTTCTCTGCCATGGCTCTTTTAACCGGCATTTCGAGCTCTGCTATTTTGACCCGTATTTCGGCATTTCCTTATGTCGGGCACGCGATCGAAGCCACAGGCCAGCTGTTCCCCTTTCTCATAGCCGCCAGCGGCTTCCTCTTTCTTTTCACTTTTATGCCCAATACCAGGGTTAAGTTTCGCCCTGCCTTTCGAGCCGCGCTGATTGCGACCTTTTTCTGGTTTGTGATCGGGCTCGTCTTTTCAGTCCTTGTGGTCTCCTCGGGACGCTATGCGGTAATCTATTCCGCCTTTGCTTCGCTGGTTCTCTTCATGCTCTGGCTTTTCATGAGTTGGATGGTGGTGCTGATCGGCGCGCGCGGCGCCTATCTGTTGCAGTACCCGGACTACATCGTTGAGAAACCGATCGATTTAGAACTCAGCATTGAACAACAAGAACGCCTTGCCTTGCGCGTTCTCCAACTTGTGGGACATCACTTTTACAAAGGCCGCAAACCCTGGACGCAAGAAACCCTTTCAGCGGATTTGAAGGTTCCCTGGCTCAGTCTGGATGAAAGTTTGTCGGTTCTTTTGAAAGGCGGTTACCTGCAGACAACCGGCGCTGACCCGCATGGATTTGTACCAGGCAAGCCCTTTGAGGACATCACGCTTGCCGCTGTGCTGCAATATATCCGCCGCAATACGGCCGGGCGTCAGTCCTCCGGCTTTAAAGGGGATCGCTCGCCCATGCTCAACGCCATCGTCGGCAATTTGACGAAAGCTTCTGATCATATTCTCGAGACCACGACCTTAAAGGACTTGGCGCTGGAAAGTCAGGACTGATCAAAGGGTCAGGCGGTTGCCCGTAACTGCGGGCCAAATATTATCCGCGCCTTCGCGCAATACCGAGCCGCCAATCCTTTCCGCCCAATAAGAGATGGTTCCATATTCCGATCCCCAAGCCCAAAGGCGGCGGGTCAAAAACTGGAGCTGGTATTCGTAGGTGAACCCGATCGCACCGTGAACCTGATGGGCAACATCTGTCACAACCTCTGCCGCCTCTCCGGCGACAAGCTTGGCGCAGGCGATGTCGAACTCACGGATTGTTTCGAACGCCACCTCAGCCGCGCGGACCGTTGATGCCACATGACCAGACATCATGGCCAGTTGCTGCTGGATTGCCTGAAACTTGCCTATGGGCCTTCCGAACTGAACCCTTTCATTGACATAGTCCACAGAGAGCCGCAGGGCCGTCTCCATGGCTCCGGCCATTTGCGCTGCGCGTAACATGGCGCCCAGTGTGATTGGCGTTAACTGGGGGGCCTTCAATTTTGCGCCGGCTCTCAATTGCTCAGCCGGTATATCCAAGCGGAGCTGGCGCGCGCCAGCAAGACTACGGGAGCCCATTTGCCCCGCCAAAGCGACCAGGAAAAGTTCATTTGTCTCCCCTTCCCAAGCCAGGAGATGCGTGGGCAGAGCGCTTTCCAGCTCAACGTCTATGGTCATGCCGCGCGCGCTTTTTTTGCCCATGGCAAAGACCGGGATCGCCTCTTCGGGCATCTCCATGCCGGCTTGGTCTGCGAGCCAATGAGCCGCCATGATGTCGCCGAGCGGCAGGGGGACTGCGCGCGCGCCTGTTGCCTTCACGATCCCAAAGACATCACGCCATGTGCCGCCAATGCCGCCCGCCTCTTCCGAGCAAAGTGCTTTGGGAAGTCCCGCAAAGTTTAAGTCCTGCCACAGGTTGCTGGCAGGCACTCCGGCCTCGCCCTTGGCGATGAGGTCATGTGTAACATGATCGGCAAATATGCGATCAGCGGTTTCAAATATCATGGATTGAAGTTCAGACATGGGCGCTCACCTCAATCCTAAGCCGCGGGCAATGATGCCGCGCAGAATTTCTCGCGTGCCACCGCGCAAAGAAAAAGACGGCACGGCCTGCAAAAGCGTGCCCAGGATTTCCTGATAGGGTGATTGCCCTTCAACAGTCGGCGCCAGATCCACAAGCGCGCGGGCAACATTTGGTAGATTTTGCTCAAAAATCGCGCCTTGATCCTTCACGACCGCGGCTTCAAGCGCCGGATTGGCGCCATCATTCAACATGCCCGCAACGGAGATCGACATGCGCCGCAATGTGACAAGACGGGCGGTCAAGCGCCCGATGGCCACACGCTGCATACGATCCCCATCAGAACCGATCTCACGGATCAGTTCTTTAAACAGCGGGTAACAGGACAAGAAGCGCTCGGGGCCCGACCGCTCAAACGCCAGTTCGGAGGTTACCTGCATCCAGCCATCCCCTTCGTTTCCGACACGGGCGGTTTCAGGCAAGAAGACATCCTCAAACAGCACCTCATTGAAATGCGAACGGCGACTAAGATCCTCAATCGGTGAAATGTGTATGCCCGGCGTTTTCAAATCGACGAGAAACTGGGTGAGCCCGCCGTGACGGTCTTCCGGTTTTGAGTCTGTGCGCAGGGTCGCGATCATGTAATGGGCGCGGTGGGCGCCGCTGGTCCATATCTTGCGGCCGTTGACCTTATAACCACCCTCCACTCTTTCGGCTTTCGTGCGCACGCTCGCCAGATCGGAGCCCGAATTTGGTTCACTCATGCCGATGCAGAAAAAACGCTCGCCGCGCGTGATGGCGGGCAGGTGTTCGCAGCGCTGCTCCTCGGTCCCGAAACGCAAAAGCAGCGGGCCGCTTTGACGATCTGCAATCCAGTGCGAGGCAACCGGCGCATCCGCTGCCAGCATTTCCTCCAATACGACATAGCGCTCAAAGAAGGACCGCTCGTGGCCGCCATATTTTTTCGGCCAGGTCATGCCGATCCAGCCTTTCTCTCCCATCTTCCTGGAAAATTCCGGGTCCGAGCCGCTCCAGGTGTGGCCAAGCTCACTTAAGGGTCGCTCGTTTAGCTCCTTCGCGACAAAGCCTCGGACCTCTTCGCGCAGCGCTTCGGCCTCCGGCGGTAAATTGAACGGTTGAAATTGAAAAAAGTCGGCGCTCATCTCAGCCTCATTCCACGGTGCCCAGGGCGCCGCCGTCGACGCGGATGTTTTGGCCATTGATGAACCCTGCTTTCGGGCTTGCCAGAAAACAGATAAGCGCGGCGATCTCCTCGCGGCGGGCAATGCGGCCCAGCGGATTGGGCATTTCTGCTTTGGTCACCGACTGTTCAATTTCGTCCCAGGTGGCCCCGCCGCCATAGTGGCTGGCCTTGGACATGTAATATTTCTCGACTTCCGGCGTTAGGATCAGGCCAGGGCTTACGGTGTTTACGGTGATGCCCGTATCCGCCAGGTCTTTCATGAGCGAAATGGTGGAAGCCGCCAGTGCTGCCTTGGCTGTATAATAGGCTGGCATGCGTGAATTGGGGGACGTGGAGCCGATGGTGCCGACCTGAATAATGCGGCCCCAGCCTTTCTCCTTCATGGCGCGGGTCGCCAGACGGACCATCCGGACAGCGGAGAACAAATTCGCCTCAAAGGCTTCAATCCATTTGGCAATAGACGAGGTACGCCAACGTCCCGGGATGGCTGCGCCGAAATTGTTCACCAGAATGTCGATCTCAAGGCCCAGTGCCTCAAGTTCGCTCGCGACCTTATTGGCGCCCTCATCGGTGCGGATGTCGCCGCGGACGATGGGAAGTTCGCGCCCGAAAGTGGTCATGAGGTCAATTTCGCCGGGACCGGGCTCCTCGCCCAATCCATGAAGCACGACTTCAGCCCCTTCGCCAGCCAGCGCCCGCGCAATTTCAGCCCCTGTGCCACGGTTTGAGCCGGTGACAAAGGCGACCTTGCCTTCAAGATCCAAATTCATGGGGGGTGACGCCCTTCCTCAAATCATTTGTTTTGATTTTGAGTTTCGGGGGTCACCGGAAAGGAGTCAATAGAGGGCGGGGTTTTCGCCCCAAGGCTTAGTATGCGACGCGTTTGGCCAAAGTTTGTGTTGGCTCATAGGCAACTTGCGAGTCGGTGGAGGCCTGGCTCGCCGAGGCGCTTTGAACGCCCATTTGGCCAAATTGAACGCCCGCGCTGAAGGCCATGAAAGTCAGGGCAAAGAGGCCGAAAGAAATAAAAGTCCATTTTACCGGATGGCGTTCTGGTCGACGGGCAAAAATCTTTTTTTGTTTCATGGCTTCCTTAGCTCCCTTCTCGAGGTTCTTGTCTCAAGCTCTCCGGATCACAAGGTGCCATAGAGTTATTAATTGTCGGCAAACGGGATGTTTTCAATTCGATTCAGTTTCCGATCAAATACCTGAAATAGCTGCCTATTTCCCGATCTCCTCCTCATAGTCCGCCTCGCCGGGCCAATCCGCCTGATAGTCCTCTAAGTCCTCCTCATCGATGCCCTCTTCCGACACCACCCGGCCAAGCACCGAAATGCCTGCTTTGTGAACGCTTTCCGGGTCGCCGGAAACCAAGGGATGCCAGGGAAAGAGGTCCTTGCCCTCCGCCAGCAGCCGATAGGCACAGGTCGGGGGCATCCAGGCTAGGGCGGCGGCGTTCTCGGCGGTGACCTTGATGCAAGTAGGTACCAATTTGGAGCGATTTTGGTAGGACGTGCAGCGGCAGGTCTGTTGATCCAGAAGGCGGCAGGAGACATTTGTGAAGATAATCTCGCCGGTGTCCTCATCCTCCAATTTCAGGAGGCAGCAGCGCGCACAACCATCGCAGAGAGATTCCCATTCGTCATCGGTCATCTCTGTCAGAGCTTTCGTTTTCCAGAAAGGCTTATTTTTCAAGGGTTTGTCTTTCTTTATGGAGATTCTTTTCAAACCTGCGGCTTTGGCCGCAAAAATGCCAAATAGTTCGCCGAAAAGATGCCGGAAAATTGGCTTAACCCCAAGAAAAGGTTAGACTGCACAAAGACATGGGGATTTTGGGCAAGATATTCTGGACCGCCGAGTTCAAGCGAAAGCTGCTGATTTATTTGGGAATCGGCAGTGCGGGGGCTGTTGCGCTCGGCGTGGGTATGTTCTTCCTGCTTTATCAGATTTTCACCCCCGCCTCGATCGACGATGCGCAGGTTTGGGAGCGCAACCGGGTTTATGGCCTGACTTTTTTGGATAAGAACGGTGATGTGCTCGACCGGCGTGGCGGTTACCACGGCGAAATTCTTGAGATGAAGGACCTGCCGCCCTATTTGCCGGCGGCCTTTGTGGCGACGGAAGACCGGCGGTTTTACAAGCACCACGGCATCGACCCGCAGGGGTTGGCGCGCGCCTTTTGGGTGAATTTTCGGGCCGGACGCACCGTCCAGGGTGGCTCGACGATTACTCAGCAGCTTGCCAAGAACCTGTTTCTGACCAACGACCGGACCTATTCGCGCAAGCTCAAGGAACTTTTCCTGGCGATTTGGCTGGAACGCCATTTCAGTAAAGACGAGATTCTGTCGCTTTATCTGAACCGCATCTATATGGGGGCCAGTACCTACGGCATCGATGCGGCGGCCAAGTTTTACTTTGGCAAGTCGGCGCGGGAGGTCTCGATTGCCGAGGCGGCCATGCTCGCGGGTCTGCCCAAAGCGCCCTCCCGACTGGCGCCGACCAATAATCTGGCCAGTGCGCAGCAGCGCTCTCTCATTGTGCTCAATAACCTGGTGAAAGAGGGTGTCCTCAGCCAGGGTGATGTTTATGCCGCACGGGCCAATCCGGCGGTCCCCGTGAAGCGTGAGAACACGGATGGCCAGAACTATTTCATCGATTACATCACCGCCGAGATGCAAAAGAAAATCGGTGTGCCGGAAGCTAATCTGGTGATCCACACGACCCTTGACCCGAGCTTGCAACGCGAGGCCGAAAAAGCCGTTACAGAGCAGATGAGCGCCAATGAAGAAGCAATGAATGTCGGGCAAGCGGCAGCTGTCACGCTTGCTCTTGACGGTTCAGTGCGGGCTATGGTGGGCGGCCGCGACTATTTCGACAGCCAATTTAACAGAGCCACACAGGCTATGCGTCAGCCGGGCTCTGCCTTTAAGCCCTTCGTTTATCTCACTGCCCTTGAAATGGGCGAGGAGCCGGAGAGCGTCTGGGAAGACTCGCCCATTACCGTCGGCAAATGGACGCCGACGAATTATTCCGATGGCTATGCGGGCCGGGTCACCATGCGCCAGGCCTTTGAAAAATCGATCAACACGGTTGCGGTCAAGATCGCCATGAAGGTCGGACTTGATAATGTGGTCGAACGGGCTGAACGGCTTGGCATCGCGCCGCCGATTGAGACGGTTCCCTCTCTCGCGCTGGGCACCAAGGAAGTCAGCGTTCTGGAGCTTACTTCCGCCTATGTGCCTTTTGCCAACAAAGGCATGTCCACGGACACGCACGCCATCACCCGCATTGAAACGGACACGGGCAAAGTCCTCTTTGATTACAGCGCGCCGGAAGTGCGCCGTCTGATCGACCCCAAGGTCGATGAGGCCATGACCCACCTTATGTATCAGGTGATCTATCGCGGCACCGGCAAGAACGCGAGCCTCGGGAGCCGGCCCGCCGCCGGCAAGACCGGCACCAGTCAGGACTGGCGCGATGGCTGGTTTGTTGGCTACACCGCCGATTATGTGACGGGGGTCTGGGTCGGCAATGACGACAACAGTCCCACCAATCACGTGGTGGGCGGCGGCCTGCCCGCGCGGATGTGGCGCGAAATCATGTTGGCGGCCAATAAAGATGAAAAGATCGTGCAAATGGCAGGCGCGGTCCCGGCGCGCGACACGCATAATCTTGAACAGTTTAAAACCCTGATGATGTCGATGTCCCGGGACCTGCGTGACGTCGACGCCAGCGACCGCTATTTCTCCCGCAAGCGATCTGAAAAGCCCAAAAAAGAAAAAAGCAAAGTTTTTCCCTGGGATTGATCCTTTTCGATGATTTTGAGGTCCTTGAACGGTCCTTGACCTCACCTCAAGTGCACTCCATAAACTGGCCTCCCAATTATCGAGGACTTCCATGGCGCCCCCGGTTCTGACGCTTAAAAACGTTGGCATATTCTACGGCAATGAAACGCTCTTTTCCGGCATTGATCTGGCGCTGCAGGAGAATGATCAGCTGTGCCTGGTCGGCCGCAATGGCTCGGGCAAGTCAACCCTCATGAAAATGATCGCGGGCTTGGTCGAACCTGATGAGGGGGAGCGGTTTGTCAGACCGGGCGTGCATCTGGCCTATCTGGAGCAGGAGCCGGATTTTTCGCCTTACAAGACGCTTGGTGCCTATGTGGCAGAGGGCTTGGCGGCGGACGAGCAGGACGCAGCCCACAAAGTGGAAGCGATCCTTGCTTCCCTCGCCCTCACCCCGGACCTTGACCCCGCAAACCTTTCTGGCGGCGAACTGCGCCGCGCGGCGCTTGCCCGCACGCTGATCGGCAACCCTGAGGTTTTGCTTCTTGACGAGCCGACGAACCATCTGGATTTGCCGACCATTGAATGGCTTGAGAACTACCTCAAAAGCTATCGCGGCGCCTTCATTCTGATCTCGCACGACCGCACCTTTCTGACACATCTCACCAAAGCCTGCCTGTGGCTTGAGAGCGAGGAGCTCAAGCGCCACAACAAGGGTTTTGAAGACTTTGAACGGTGGTCGGAAAGCGAGTTTGAGCGGGTCGAGGAAGAACGGCGCAAGCTTGATGCCTATATCAAGCGCGAGGTGAGCTGGGCCCATAAGGGCACCACCGCCCGGCGCAAGAAGAACATGGGGCGGCTCAGGCGGCTTTATGCTTTGCGCGACGAACGGCGCAATCAGATCCTTCGGGTGGGCAAGGCGTCGCTGGGCGTTGATGTGGGACAGGCCTCAGGCACCCTTGTCATCGAAGCGCGGCATGCCTGGGTTCAATATCCGGGCAAGGACCAGCCCACCATCAAAGATTTCTCGACGCGGATCATGCGCGGCGACAAAGTGGGGATTGTCGGCCCTAATGGCTCGGGCAAAACCACTCTGCTCAAGCTTCTGACGGGTGAGCTAGAGCCGACCACTGGCACCGTGCGGCTTGGCACGAACCTCACCACGCTGAGTATCGACCAGAAGCGAGCTGACCTTGATCCGGAAGCCTCGCTTTGGGAAACCCTCTGTGAGGGCGGCGGCGACCAGGTCATGGTCCGTGGGCAGCCGGTCCACATTATGACCTATCTTAAAGACTTCCTCTTTGTGGAGAGCCAGGCGCGGCAACCGGTTAAAAGCCTTTCGGGCGGCGAGCGCAACCGGCTCTTGCTGGCCAAGGCCCTGGCCAAGCCTTCCAATTTCATGGTGCTCGACGAGCCGACCAACGACCTTGACATGGAAACCCTCGATCTGTTGCAGGACCTTCTCTTTGACTACGAGGGGACGGTATTGCTCGTCAGTCACGACCGGGATTTCCTCGACCGGGTGGTGACCTCCACCATCGTTCTGGATGGCTCCGGTGATGCACTTGAATATGCGGGTGGTTATTCAGACATGCTGGCGCAGCGCCAAGGCACCCCTTTTGGCGTCAAGGAGGCGGGCCAGCAACCCCGAGAGAAAAAGAAAGAGGCCAAGGCCCCAAAAGAAAAGAAAGCGCCGACCAAGCTTTCCTACAAACACGAGCACCGGGCGAAGGCGCTTGTCAGCGAGCTACCGCAGCAGGAGACGCTGGTGGCGACACTGGAAGCAGAGCTTTCCAGCGGCAATCTTTATCAGACCGATCCAGACCTCTTTGCCAAAAAAGCAAAAGCTCTCGAAGCGGCTAAGGAAACCCTCGCCGCCCTCGAAGAGGAATGGCTTGAAATTGAAACTCTGCGCGAGGCGCTGGATTAGTAAACCGCGACTTCCAGTGCGCGGCCCCCTATCACGCGCCAATTGCTGCCCGCCTGCTTGCAGGCCCCGTTCACCCAGGCGTCTTTTTCGCCCGTGCCCAGGGTCATGGTGTAGGT
>SBGZ01000080.1 GCA_006226415.1 Alphaproteobacteria bacterium | reverse complement strand
GGGAACGGAGGGGACAAACACCCGGGCCTCATGCTGAGGAGAGTCCGAAGGGCTCGTCTCGAAGCATGGTGAGCTTTGTCTCATCCTTCGAGACGCGCTCTGCGCTCCTCAGGATGAGGCTTCTCTTGTGGCTGGACCCCCGCCTTCGCGGGGGAACAGAAGGCTATCTTAATTCCTTGCGCCTTCGAGCACGCGCCGTGCGATGACGTTGGCCTGAATTTCCGCGGCGCCCTCAAAGATGTTGAGGATGCGGGCGTCGCAGAGCACCCGGCTGATCGGATATTCGAGCGCAAAGCCATTGCCGCCGTGGATCTGCAAGGCATTGTCGGCGGCGGCCCAGGCGACGCGGGCGCCCAGGAGCTTGGCCATGCCGGCTTCCAGGTCGCAGCGCTTGTCGTTGTCCTTCTGGCGGGCTGAGAAGTAGGTGAGCTGGCGGGCCACCATGATCTCGACCACCATGGCCACCAGCTTGTTGGCGACACGCGGAAACTCAGCGATGGGCCGACCGAACTGGATGCGTTCAGTCGCATATTTCAGACCGAGCTCGAGGGCGGACTGCGCCACGCCAATGGCGCGGGCGGCGGTTTGAATGCGGGCGGACTCGAAGGTTTTCATGAGCTGCTTAAAGCCATGGCCTTCTTCACCGCCGAGCAGATTTTCCGCCTTCACCTTGAAGTCGTCAAAGCCGATTTCATATTCCTTCATGCCGCGATAGCCGAGCACTTCGATCTCGCCGCCGGTCATGCCATCGGCCGGGAAGGGATTGGCGTCATCTTCAGAGCGCGGCTTTTCCGCGATCAGCATGGAAAGGCCCTTGTAGCCCGGCTCATTGGGATTGGTTCTGACCAGCAAGGTCATGATGTCGGTGCGGGCGGCATGGGTGATCCAGGTCTTGTTGCCGGTCACGCGGTAGACATCGCCATCCTTTACCGCGCGGGTGCGCAGTGAACCAAGATCAGAGCCCGTATTGGGCTCGGTAAAGACGGCGGTTGGCAAAACTTCGCCAGAAGCAATCTTCGGCAGCCAGTGCTGCTTCTGCTCTTCGGTGCCGCCGCCCAGAATGAGCTCGGCGGCGATTTCGGAGCGGGTGCCGAGCGACCCAACGCCGATATAGCCGCGCGAGAGCTCTTCGGAGACGACGCACATGGCGGTTTTGCCCATGGCGAGGCCGCCGTATTCCTCCGGAATGGTGAGGCCAAAGACGCCAAGTTCGGACATCTGGTTCACGACGTCCATGGGGATGAAGTCATCCTTCAGGTGCCACTGATGCGCGGGCTCGACCACCTGGTCATCGGCAAACCGGCGGAACTGATCGCGGATCATGTCGAAGGTTTCATCAAGACCCACATTGCCAAAGGTGGCGGCCCCTTGGGTGTCGATGATGTGTGCCGCGATGGCGTTTTTAACGTCCTGAGTATTGCCCTGGGTGATCAGTGTGCGGATGGCTGGCGCCCCGAGGGTCACCAAGTCTTCGTCCGCGACACCAAGATCGGCGAGGCGGATGATCTCACCCTGGCTCATGGGGATGCCGCCGCCCACTTGCGCGGTATATTCGGCAAAGGCCACCTGCAGGATCAGCTGTTCCAGCTCACCGAATTTGCCTTCGCCTTCAAGGCGCTGGGCCCAGGCGAGCATTTCGCGCAAGGCCTCCACATAAGTGGCGATCCAGGAAAGGCCGTGAGTTAAATGCTGGTGCTGATCAATCAGCGCATTGGAAACCTTGCCGTCTTTGGAAACGGTCTGGCGCAGGTTCGCCTTGGCTTTTTCCGCAAGAGCGTCGAGAACGCCAAGCGCTTGTGAACAAGCGGGCAGAAGGTTTTCAAGAACCGGAGATGTCATGGGGCGTCAAGCTCCCTCGTTGCCAGCTTCGATGGCGTCCTCGACGGTGCGCAGACCCGGGCGCTTGGCAGAGACCAGCACGGCCATGTTGCCGGGCAGGTGCTCGTTGCGGTGCATCTTGGTATGGGCACGAGGGATGTCGTTCCAGGAGAAGACCTCGGACATGCAAGGATCAATCCGGCGATCGATCACCAGCTTGTTGGCCTGCGAGGCTTGTTTCAGGTTGGCAAAGTGAGAGCCTTGTACCCGCTTTTGCCGCATCCAGAGGAAGCGCGCATCCATAGTGAGGTTATAACCAGTGGTGCCGGCGCAGATGACAACCATGCCACCGCGTTTGACCACATTGACCGAGACCGGGAAGGTGGCTTCGCCCGGGTGTTCAAAGACAAAGTCAACATCGTTGCCCTTGCCGGTGATGTCCCAGATGGCGCGGCCAAACTTGCGTACCTCGCCCATGTATTCGGCAAAGCCTTCGCCGTTCACCTCGGGCAATTGGCCCCAGCAGTTGAAGTCCTTGCGGTTGATGGCGGCTTTCGCGCCCATGGACATGACGAAGTCGCGTTTGGATTCGTCAGAAATGACGCCAATGGCGTGGGCGCCGGAGACCGCGCAAAGCTGGGTGGCAAAAGAGCCGAGGCCGCCAGAGGCGCCCCAGACCAAAACATTGTGGCCAGGCCGCAGGATGTGCGGGCGGTGGCCGAAGAGCATGCGGTAGGCGGTGGCGAGCGTCAGAACATAGCAGCCTGATTCTTCCCACGTGAGGTGTTTGGGGCGCGGCATCAACTGCTGCGCCTGAACGCGGGTGAACTGGGCAAAGGCGCCGTCGGGGGTCTCATAGCCCCAGATACGCTGGCTGGGCGAAAACATCGGGTCGCCGCCATTGCATTCCTCGTCGTCGCCGTCGTCCTGATTACAGTGGATGACCACTTCGTCGCCCACCTTCCAGCGGGTGACTTTGGAGCCGACCGCATAGACAATGCCCGTCGCGTCGGACCCAGCGATATGATACTCGGCCTTGTGCACATCGAAGGGGGAAATGGGTGTGCCCAGCGCGGCCCAGACGCCGTTGTAATTGACGCCGGCAGCCATGACCAAAACCAGCACTTCGTGGTTGTCGATCTCGGGGGTCGGAACCACTTCGACCTGCATGGCGTCTTCCGGCTCGCCGTGGCGTTCGCGGCGGATGGCCCAGGCATACATGTTTTTCGGCACGTGTCCGAGCGGCGGAATTTCGCCGACCTCGTAGAGATCTTTCAGGTTTGCCGGGTTTGTTGCAGCTGCGTCCTCGGTGACCGCTTCCGTGGTTGCCATTTTCTCCTCCTGAGGCCTTAGGTGGCTTCCTTCTGACCTTCTTAAATGTGCCAGTTTTCTGGTCTATTCTTTGGCAGAATCAGCCTTGCCAATCCTGTTGCGATGGCGATGATTGAGGATCGTCCTGGGCAATGCAAGATTTTTTTGCATTGCAGCAAAAAGTAATATAATTACGTGACGCTAAGGATACAGGTAATAATACAAAAAGCCCAGAATCTCAGTGGTGTTGGGTAAAAAAAATCAGGAGGCGTATCCCCGTGAGTTCGACCCCATCGAAGGACCGTCCGTGGATTTTCCGGACCTATTCCGGCCATTCGACTGCCAAGGCGTCGAATGAGCTTTATCGAACAAATTTGTCCAAGGGGCAGACGGGCCTGTCGATCGCTTTCGATCTGCCGACGCAAACCGGCTACGATTCAGATCATGTGCTTTCGCGCGGCGAAGTGGGCAAGGTGGGCGTGCCGATTTCGCACCTTGGGGATATGACGGCCTTGTTCGAGGGTATTCCCATCGAGCAGATGAACACCTCCATGACGATCAACGCGACGGCGCCCTGGCTGCTGGCGCTTTATGTTGCCGCGGCGGAAGCTCAAGGCGCGGACCGGTCGAAACTTCAGGGCACGACGCAAAACGATATTGTGAAAGAATATCTCTCGCGCGGGACTTATGTTTTTCCGCCGGCGCCTTCGCTCCGGCTCACGGCGGATGTGATTTCTTTTACCTATACCGAGCTTCCGAAATGGAACCCGGTCAATGTCTGCTCCTATCATTTACAGGAAGCGGGTGCGACGCCGGTGCAGGAACTTTCCTTCGCGCTCGCCAATGCCATTGCCATTTTGGATGCGGTTAAGGCCGAGGGCCAAGTGCCGGAGGAAGATTTTCCAACGGTGGTGGGGCGCATCTCGTTTTTCGTCAACGCGGGTCTTCGGTTCATCACCGAGATTGCCAAGATGCGCGCCTTTGTCGATCTCTGGGACGAGATTTGCGAGACCCGCTACGGTGTTGACGATCCCAAGCTCCGCCGGTTCCGCTATGGGGTGCAGGTGAACTCATTGGGCCTTACAGAGCAGCAGCCGGAAAACAATGCCACCCGCATTCTCTTGGAAATGCTGGCGGTTGTCTTGTCGAAGGACGCGCGGGCGCGGGCGGTTCAACTGCCTGCCTGGAACGAGGCGCTGGGTTTGCCGCGGCCCTGGGATCAGCAGTGGTCCTTACGTATGCAGCAAATCATGGCCTTTGAAACAGACCTGCTTGAATATGGCGACATTTTCAACGGCTCCACGGAAATGACGGCGAAGGTCGAGGCGCTTAAATCGCAAGCGCGCGAAGAGCTTGCCAAAATTGACAGTATGGGCGGCGCGGTGGCGGCGCTCGACAGCGCCTATATGAAAAAGGCTCTGGTGCAATCCAACACGGAGCGCTTGAAACGCATTGAAAGCGGCGATCAGGTTGTCGTGGGCGTTAATGCCTTCAAGGAAACCGCCGTCTCACCTTTGGCGCAGTCGTCCGATGGCGGCATTTTGACAGTGCCCGAAAGCGTTGAGTTTGATCAGATCGCTTCCTTGAATGCCTGGCGCTCAAGGCGCGATCAAAAAGCGGTAGATGCCGCGCTGGCGGATCTTAAGTCGGCGGCGCAGGACGCGCGTAACATCATGGAGCCCTCTATCGCGGCCGCCAAAGCCGGTGTGACGACCGGCGAGTGGGGTGCGGCGCTCAGAGAGGTCTTTGGTGAATATCGGGCGCCCACGGGCGTGACCATTGCCGAAGACGATGCACCGGATCTTGAGGCGTTGAAGGCACGGGTAAAACAGGTCTCTGAAAAGCTCGGCGGCTCCTTGAAGCTTTTGGTCGGCAAGCCGGGGCTTGATGGCCACTCCAATGGCGCGGAACAGATTGCGGTTCGGGCCGGGGATCTGGGCATGGCGGTGATCTATGACGGCATTCGGGTGACCCCGGACGAGATCGTCGCCAAGGCGAAGGCCGAAGGGGTGCATGTCATCGGCCTGTCGATTTTGTCGGGCAGCCACGTGCCGCTCTTGCGCGATGTGATGGGCAAGCTCCGGGAAGAGGGTCTTGAAAACATCCCCGTTGTGGTCGGCGGCATTATTCCCGACGAGGACCGGCTGGTGCTCGGGCAGATGGGGGTGAAGGCCGTTTTTACGCCGAAGGATTACCAACTCACTGAAATCATGGGAAAAATCGTCGATCTTGTGGATCGGTGAGGGCCTCATTATCTCGCGACTGTTGCCAGATTATCCCGGGTCCTGACTGGAAGCGCGCGCTGATTGCAGGTATAAAGGATTTTGTTTGCCATAATCGCAAGCCGCTCCGGGGGATGTAAGTGAGCACGACCGCGCAAAAGCTGAAAGATTTCGAGGATGCCATTCGCAGCCGCGCCATGCAGGCTGCGCATCCGGTGAAGGGCTTTGATGTGCTCCTCAGCGAGGAGGAGGGCTGTGTCACGGTGCAATGGACAGGGCAGATGCCCAAAGCGCCGGTCACCGGTTGGTTTGGCGCCCCCAAGGCGAAATCTCCGGGCAAACATGCGCCAAAGGAACAGCGCTGTGAGGCAAAGGTTTTCTTTCGAGCCAGCGATACGCCGCCCGATGCCTGGCCGCAAGATGAAGGCGGGTCGATGCTCGTCAAGTCACCTCCTAAATGGCCCACACATTTCAATTGGCAGTATGTGGTTATTGCCCGCAGCATGAGTGGGCGGTCTCCCTCTGCCTGGGAGATGGTTGAGCCACGCGGCAAAAAAAGCAGTTTTGCGTCGGCTGGTCAGTGTGCGGATTATTTTATAAAATCCATTTCGCAACCAGAAAAGACCTCAGAAGGGCTTCCTTTGGGGGGGCTGTTGGTTGGATTTATTGCCCTGGCAGTGGTTATCGGAGCGATCTGGGTTGGGGCCGACTATCTCTTTGCTGATGATGACGAGCAGGTGGCCTATGAGAACAGCTATGATTCTTATTCGGCATTCGGCTCGTTTGAAGACGGTGAAGACGATCAGGCCTATGGCGGCGCGGGGCCACGTGTCACAGCTCGCGGTGTTGGCGCTTTGAGCAATAGTTCGACCGCTGAAGAGGGCTATGACGCTGGTGCGACAGGCGATGAGAGCGCCAATGGCATTGCCTCAGAAGGGCTTGAAGGGGTTGGCGGGGTCGACGGGGCGACTCATGAAGGTCTGGCCGGTGCGGCCGCGGGCGGTGTTTCAGGACCGGTCGCCTTTTCTGAATTGCCCTTCTGCTGGACCGATGCGAGCGGTGCTCCCGAGCCGGTGCTCGCCGCTTATCGTGTACCAGGCGGTATTCGTTTGGAGCCAAGTTTTCCCCCCTCGCGGGCGGGTCAATTTGCGACCTTGCCACTTGAGGGACTGGTTTTCTCCCATCCTTTGTCCGTTGCTGAGTTTGAAAAGCTCTTTGAGCCCGTTCTCCTTTATAGCCTCGACAAGGGTTGTCGACTGGCGGTTCAGGATATGGGGGCCAGCTCTCCGGATTTGAGTGTTGATGCGTTCCGGCGGGCCCTCTCGGGTTATTTTTATATTATTCCTTAGAAATCTGACCTTTTTTCAAGGTGCGATGTGCAATTTGACTCGACTCTGGGTTGCGGTCTGGGTCACATTAGGGCGCTGCCCGCGGCTGCGGCGTCCCGAATCAATTGAGGCAAAACCGCCTCAATCCCCCGTGAGATTTCTCTTTTTCGCCTCATTCGGCTCCGACACCCGCCCCAATTGGGCAGCACCTTGTTAACCATAGCAGGGGCCGAGACGGATCCTTGCTGGGAGCTTAAAGCGCATATCAGACGGTAGGGGGAT
This sequence comes from Alphaproteobacteria bacterium, assembly GCA_006226415.1. Taxonomy (GTDB): domain Bacteria; phylum Pseudomonadota; class Alphaproteobacteria; order M2410; family M2410; genus M2410. The sequence goes on along the minus strand of SBGZ01000080.1, from coordinate 1,373 downwards.
ATGTGGTTTGAGGAAGAGGCGGGACCCTCCGCTTTGTTCAGGTTTAAAGGGTTTTGGGGCGTACCAGAAAATCATGGATCCCAAAGTAGCGTGAACGGTTCAGATGGCTCACGAACAGTGTGAGTCTATCTGAACTACAACTTGGGAAATCGTTCTTGGCAACAAGAGCACAGTGCAAAAAGAGGTTGGAACTCATGAGCATTTTTCAAAGAGATGAGCTGAAAGCTCAATATGAAGCGACAGTTCACGAATTACCGGTTGGCGGCGAAGCGCGCCGTCCGGCACGGGGTAACCCCGAAGAGATCAATCACGATGCGTCAAGCGGACTGCTTGACGAAGTTTTTGTGTCGGATCTGGTTGATGAAGTATGGGAAAAAATTCACAGCGATAGTCAATTAACCCAGGAAAAAGCTTATGAGCTGATCCGCAACCGTGCGGACAATTTGCGCAGCGAGCTGGTTGAACTGGCTTATTCGCGCAAGGGCGGCCTTGAGTTTTCTATTGACGAGAGCGAACAACGCCGTGCTGAAAACCCCAACTTAATTGAACGTGGCAAAGGCTCGCTGCAGAACAAAAGCAAGGCGCTCTATAATTACAATTCAAAAACGGCAGCCGACCGGGTTATTTCAAAAAACCTTGAGTTGTCGCGCCGTTTTTCAAAATTTCAATCGATCTACTTCGGCGGGGCCATTGCCTGTGTGATGATTGTTGTTGCCGCGCTTTTTGTTGACTTCCACATCATCAAGGAGTTCTGGCATAGCGCGATGGTCAATGAATATATGCAGTTGCCTCCTGAGCTGGCAGGCTCTGTTTGGTTCAAATCCTTCCAGGTTTTGTTTGCCACGATCGGGATCCATTTGTTCTTGCGCATATTGCCGGTCTGGGGACGGAACCTCTTCGTTGGCGCCATCTTTGCGCTCACCGTGGCGATGATGCTGTCGCTGGGCTTCCTCTACGCCCACAATTCTTTGCCGAACGACAATCAAGCCACCATTGAAGGGCGGGATACCAGCCGTTCGAGCCTCGGAAGTGCCTTGGAATCTTTGGGCCTGGAGCCTGAGAATACCTCTGTGAATGCCTCACGGCCGCCCGTTGAGCTGCCGCAGTGGATGGAGCAGCTGGCTGTCTACGATGCCTTTGGCTGGATGTTGTCTTTGTCGGTCATCTTCTTCCTGGTGGCTTCGATCGGTGCCCTGTTTCTGATCTGGGCAGAAGAAGGGGTGCAGAAATTCGCGGTGGGCCGTGATTATCAGAACCGGCTGGTGCGTACCGAGCGTTTGCGCCGTCTGGACTCTCTGGCGTTTCAATTGAGATAGAACGCCTCGCTCGGAACCAGGACCGGATTTTGTTCCAACCTCTTTCCGGTTCTGGTT
>SBGZ01000024.1 GCA_006226415.1 Alphaproteobacteria bacterium | reverse complement strand
CGAAGATGAGAGCTAAGAGGGAATGCGGTGCGGCGTTTTACGCCAATTCCGCAACTGTTCCCGCAACTGTAGTCAGTGAGCTGCGGTTCGACCTTTAAAAGCCACTGAGGTGCTCGTTACCTTGGGAAGGCCAGAACCAAAAGCGTTGATCTGAAAGTCAGGAGACCTGCCATCGCGTCGCCTCTCTGATGGGTCGGGTTTAACCTGTCAGAACGGAACTTTTTCCCCGTGTTGGCGACACTGGTCGTCGGCGCGGAGTGAGATGGACGTGTTCCATAGAAAACTCCAAGCCATTGGTTAAAAACGAAAGCGCTCCTATTGGGCCTTTCGTGCTTTTGGAGTTTTAATTTTTCAGATGAATATTCGACAAATCCTGCTGGCGAGTGTTTTACCGCTGGCGTTTTCACCCCTCGCTCTGGCCGAGGACATTGATCAAATTGTGATCACGGGTCTTCGCACGCCGCTGCCTGCCGGTGATGTAGCAACGGCGGTTACAGTCATCGATGGCGCTGATCTTTTGGACCGGCAAAGCTTTCAGTTGATTGATATCCTGCGCGATGTTCCTGGGCTCAGTGTGGCGCGTACCGGCTCTGTCGGCAGCCAGGCGCAGGTTCGTCTGCGCGGTACAGAGGCCAATCATGTGCTGGTCCTGATCGATGGGGTTGAAGTTAATGATCCGGCGAGCAATGACGAATTTCTGTTTGAGCATTTAACCGCGACCGAGATCGAGCGGATCGAAATTATTCGCGGCCCGCAAAGCGCGCTTTGGGGCAGTGATGCGGTTGCCGGGGTGATCAACATCGTGACGCGAAAAGGGGGCGAGACGCCTTCCGGATCACTGCTGTTGGAAGCAGGGAGCTTTGACACTTTGCGCGGTGGCGGGTCCTTTCGAACAGGCGGTGAGGGCTGGTCGCTCAATTTGGGCGGGTCCTACAGCGAAAGCGAAGGCAGTAATGCCAGCCGATTCGGCGGTGAGCGCGATGGGTATGACAATACAACGTTGCAGGCGACTTTTGGTCTCGATTTGACAGAAGCGACAACCTTGAGCCTGACATCGCGTTATGTGGAGGCCAGCAACGATTATGATCCGGTCAATTTCTTGACCGGCTTGCCCGCAGATGGCGACCGGGTGGGGGAAACCCAGTCCTGGCTTAACGGCTTGACCCTGCGCGCGGCGCCGGAAGGGGCCGTGCTCTCACATCTCTTCAAGGTAAGTTCATTTAATTCCGACAATGCCAATCTCTCGAATGGGTATAAAGTTGGCACCACCGCGGCGGACCGGGTGCAGGCCTCTTATGATCTCAGCTGGATCGTGGCGGAAGGGCACCGGGTAACCTTTGCCATTGATCACGAAAAAACGGATTTTGAACAAACCGGTGCCGCGTCCATCTATGGCGACCCCAATTACCGCGAAACCATGACCAATACGGGATATGTGGTCGATTATGCGGGGGATCTTTCTGCCGCGCTGACGCTCACGGCGTCTGTGCGACGGGATGTCAATTCTGAATTTGAGGATGTCACCAGTTGGCGTCTGGGCGGCGCTTATGACATTGACGATCATTTGCGGCTGCGCGGCAGCGTCGGCACGGGGCAGAAGGCACCGAGCTTCATTGACCGGTTCGGGTTTTTTGCGGACCAGTTCTTGGGCAATCCCAATTTGAAGCCGGAGACCTCGAAAGGTTTTGAAATTGGGTTTGATCATCGCTTTGACAAAGGACGTCTGGGGATCACCTATTTTCAGTCGGAGCTTGAAGATGAAATCAACGGGTTTGCCTTTGATTTTGGCAGCGGGCTTTTTACCGCCATCAATATGGACGGCAAAAGCCATCGCAAAGGCGTAGAGCTGAGCTTTGACTTAGAGGTGACGGAGGCGCTTTCGGTTGCCTCCAGTTATACTTATGTGGACGCTGACGAGCCCGATGGTCTGGGCGGTGAAAAGCAAGAGCTGCGCCGTCCCCAACACAGCGCTTCGGCGCAAGTGGACTGGCAGAGCGTAAACGGTGTGGGGGCGACTTTGTCAGCGTCCTATGTCGGCGAGGCCAAGGATGTCTTTTATCCGCCTTGGCCCTTGGCGCCGGAAGTAGTGACATTGGATGCCTATACGCTCGTCAGTCTTGCGGGCCGCGTGCCGGTTTCAGACCGAGTTATGCTCACCGCGCGTGTTGAAAACGCGCTGGACGAAACCTACGAGGACGTTTTCGGTTTTGCGACACCTGGCGTTCAGGGATATCTCGGACTTCGGGTGAGGTATTAAGTCACATGAAACTGCGGGCGGCCCTCATAGCAGCATCTCTCTTTGCGCCTCTCAAGGCATTTGGGAGTGAGGCTTTGCCGTCCGTGGTTTCGCTTGACTATTGCGCGGATCAATATGTGTTGGCGCTGGGTGATGCGGGCCAGATTAAAGGCCTGTCCCGCGAATCGCGGATGCCCCATTCCTTTTACCGTGACCGCGCGATGGGGTTGCCGCAAACTGGCGCCTCTATTGAGGAAATTCTGGGGATCGCGCCTGACGTGGTGGTGACAACCTGGGGCGGGGGACCGAGATTGTTTTCACACCTTCGCACTCAAGGCATTGAGGTGGTTCGGGCGCCCTATGAAGATTCCATCGCGCAGGTGGCAGCCAATTTGACCCATGTTGGCGCGGCGCTTGATCGGGTGGACAGGGCCCAAGAACTCGCAGATGACCTGCGCCTTCGTCAGGCACGTCTTGAGGCCAAGCCAGGATTGGCCTTGACAGCGGCTTATCTAACGCCTGGGGGTGTGACGGCCGGGCGCGGCACAACAGTTGATACGACTTTGCGCCTTGCCGGGTTTCGCACGCTCGGTGAAGAGATGGCGCTGGATGGTTGGCCCGGCTTTCCGCTGGAACAGGCATTGCGTCAGCCGCCGGATGTTTTCGTAACGGGGTTTTATGACCAGCCCAGCGCGCAGGAGGCCCATTGGTCGCTGGCGCGTCATGCCAGTGTGCGATCCTTGCTCCAAAACCATCTTAGAATTGACGTGCCGGGGCGTTACCTTTCCTGCAACGGCCTTTTCATTGTTGATGCGGCTGAGCTCATTCGTTCTCAAACCGACGAAGCTTTGCAGAGGGAAAAGGAGGAGGCTCAATGATGCGTAGTCTCAACCTTGATGGCCGAATTGTTTGTCTTGCGCTTGCCACGGTGATCGCGCTTTGCATGTTCGCAGCGCTGTTCGTTGGACCAACCTCTCTCGGGCTGGCGGCGACCTTCAAGGCCTTGTTCGGGGTTGGCGATCCGGTCACGCAGATGATTGTTCAGGAGCTGCGCTTGCCAAGGCTTCTGTTGGGGGTCGCGGTTGGTTTTTCGCTTGGGGTTTCGGGTGCGGCCTTGCAAGGGCTCTTGCGCAATCCTCTGGCGGACCCCGGCGTTGTGGGGGTCTCGGCGAGTGCGGGGCTTGGCGCCGTCATTGCCATCTATTTCGGCGTGGCAACAGGTTTTCAATTTGCCATTCCGCTGATGGCCATGGGCGGCGCGCTCATGGCAACGCTGGCGCTCTTTGCGCTGGCCTCGCGCGATGCCAGTGTTTTGACGTTGATCCTTGCGGGTATCGGCATCAATGCCATGGCGGCTGCGCTGACTTCCCTTGCTTTCAATTTTGCGCCCAATCCCTTTACCCTGCAGGATATGGTGATGTGGATGCTGGGTTCTTTACAAAACCGATCCTTTACCGACATCGGCCTGGCGGGACCCTTTATGGCGGTCGGTTGGCTTTTGATGCTCGGGGTTGGGCAGGGGCTGGCGGCACTCAGCCTTGGTGAGGATGCGGCCCAGTCCTTGGGGATTGACCTGAGGCGTTTGCGGCTCAAGGTGGTTTTGGGAACTGCCTTGTCGGTGGGGGCGGCGGTCTCGGTTTGCGGCGCGATCGGATTTGTCGGGCTCGTGGTGCCGCATCTGGCACGTTATCTTATCGGTTTCAGCCCGAGGCATCTGTTGTTGCCGAGTGGTCTGCTAGGCGGGTTGATGATCCTGCTGGCGGATCTTTTAACGCGGCTGCCGATCTGGCATGCGGAATTGCGCCTCGGCGTGGTGACGGCGGTGGTGGGCGCACCCTTCTTTCTTTACGTGGTGGTGCGCACAAGAGGGGCGATGCGATGATGGGCGCCCGGTCTGAAATTCAAATCCAAAACCTGTCTGTGCGATTGGGGCGTGCGGAGATCCTTCGCGATGTTTCACTTTGCTTGCGCGGTGGTGAGGTGCTCGGCCTCATTGGGCCTAATGGTGCTGGCAAGAGCACGCTGTTACGCGCCCTTTTAGGGCTCGTAGACTGTGAAGGGGTTGTGACCTATGACGGGGCGCCGCTGGATGAGATCCCTTTAGGGGAGCGGGCGCGCAAAGTTGCCTATGCGCCGCAAGGGGCGCCGGTGCATTGGCCGTTGACGGTGGAAACCCTTGTTGGTCTCGGCCGGGTGCCGCATCAGACACCCCATCAGCCCATGAGCGCGGAAGATCAGGCTGCTGTGGCGCGGGTGCTTGAAGCCACGGACTGTGCGCATCTGAAAGATCGCGCGGTGTTGTCGCTTTCAGGGGGCGAGCGGGCAAATGTGATGTTGGCGCGCGCCATGGCGGTGGAAGCGCCGTTTCTTTTTGCCGATGAGCCGGTGGCTTCTCTGGATCCCTATCACCAGCTGTCTGTCATGGAGACCTTGGAGCAGGAGGCGGCGCGCGGCGCGGGCGTCGTGGTCGTTTTGCATGATATCGCATTGGCGTTGCGGTTTTGTGATCGCCTGTGCGTTCTCAACGGTGGGCGTGTGGCTTATGATGGGGCAGCAAAGGACGTACCGACCGAATTGCTCGAAAGCGTTTACCGGGTGCGTGTTAAACCTCAAGGGGCAGAGACAAGCTCATTTGTTCCCTGGAAGCGGCTTTAAAGTTTACTTGCGGCGTTCGGCGCGGATCAGGCCGCGGACGGAGTTGCCAAAATAGATTGCCTCAGCGCCTTCCAGGTCCTTGGGCGTGAGGTCCTGTTCCTTTGCTTTGCCGGTTTCAAGGAGTTCGCGGCGCAGGGTGCCGTCCAAAACGCCCTGGCGGAGGGGCGGCGTGAGGAGCTGTCCGTTGATCTTTAGAAAGAGATTGGTGCGGCTGCCCTCCGTCAAGAACCCCTTTTCGTTGAAGAGCAGAACTTCATCACAGGGCCCATCTGCTTGCACGCTTGCCAGGGCCCTGTCGTAGACCCCCCGGCGGGTGGTCTTGTGATAGAGAAACGGATCATTTGATGAGACCGGGTTTTTGGCGAGCGCAAAGGTCCAGACCTCGTCTTCCGTGGTACTGAGCGGTCTGATGTCCACCTCCAGATTGCCACTGCGTTCAAGCAGCAGGCGCACCATGGCCTCGGGGACCTCAAGGCCTTGTAAACGAGAGTTGATCTCGCGGTCGAGCGCGGCGCTGTCAAAGGCAAATGCAAAGAAAGCGGCCGATGTCTTTAAGCGGTCAATGTGGCGTTGATAGAGATCCAAGCCGCCTTGTGCGGACCAGCGCAGGGTTTCCAAAAGTTTGAAGTCCTCTCCTTCATCCTTCGCCAGGTTGAGATAAGAGAGCTTGGTTTGACATTCGGCCCATTCTCCCTCCGGGGTGGAATCCGCGACGATGCCGCCGCCAACGCCGGCTTCAACCTGCCACAGCCGCTCGGTTTCGCGGGAGAGAATGAGTGTTCGGATGGCGACATTGAAGGTCATGTGTCCATTGGGATCGATAAACCCTATGGCTCCGGTGTAGAGGCCGCGCGGACTTGTTTCAAGATCGGCGAGAATTTCCATGGCGCGTATTTTGGGGGCGCCGGTTACCGAGCCACAGGGAAAAAGGGCGCGCAAAATATCTTCGATACTTTTGCCGGCGGACATTTGAGCGGTGACCGTCGAGGTCATCTGGTGCACCGTACGATAGGTTTCGATGGAGAAACGTTCAGGCACTTTCACGGACCCTGCCTCTGAGATCCTAGCCAGATCGTTTCGAATGAGATCGAGGATCATGAGATTTTCAGCCCGTTGCTTGGGGTCCTTCTGCAAGGCGGTGCGGGCGGCGGCATCCTCTTGAGGCAGCAGGGTGCGGGGCGCAGTGCCCTTCATGGGGCGCGAAGTGATAAGGCCATCAGAGATGTCAAAGAAGAGTTCAGGCGACAAAGACAGGACAGACCAGTTGTCGCTTTCAATAAAGGCGCTGTAGGCAACGGGCTGGGCGCGGCGCAGGCGCCGATAGAGCGCCGCGGGTGTGCCTTGCAGTTTGCCGTGGGCGCGATAGGTAAAGTTGGCCTGATAAATGTCGCCAGCGCGAATGAGGTCCTGCACCTGAAGGATTTTGCTTTGGTAGTGCCTGGGGGTCAGTTCAGCGTTTAGCGGCGTGAGCTCGGCGCTCTCAGACCTCGACAAATTATTGTCGACCTCGCCGGGGGCGAGTGGCTGAACGGTCTTGTAGGCGACGAACCATAAAAGCGGGAATTCTGTTTGGGGCGCCAGATGACTTTGCAGCTTCGGCTCCAGCGCATAACCGGCCTCGTAGGAGAGGAAACCCGCCAGATAAAGCCCTTCGGCCTGTGCCTGGGTCAGCTCTTGAAAGGCTGCGGGTAAATCTTCAGGCTCAAATGCACTGATGACCTTAATCGGCTGCGCATAGCTTCGCGAGACGCCCTGGCCTGGCAGGGTCGTCTCCAGAATGAATTGCTTTGGGGCCTCGGCGAAATTCTCACGCATGATGTCAAGGTTTTGACCCAGGAGAGGGGCTCTAATCAATTGAAATTACTCCAAAATCTCTCGGAAATTGGAGAGAACGCTTGAAATGGCGCCAAAAATGTCCACATTTTCAAGGTGAGCCCGATGCCGCAAAGGCGGGTTGGGCTGAAATGCCAGATTTCGGGGCATCTAGATACCTCCCGAATTGTCGCTTTAAAGAAGGACGCATAGGCTGAAAATGACGAGACAAATCCCCTTTAACAGCCCTTTTTTTCTGGGGTTCGATGAGATTGAGCGGGTGATGGACCGGGTGGCCAAGCACGGCCAGGACGGCTATCCGCCCTACAATATTGAACAGCTGAGTGACGGGTCACTCAGAATCATCATTGCGGTGGCCGGTTTTACCCGAGAAGACCTTTCCGTTACCCTGGAAGACAACCAACTGGTGGTGCGCGGCAAGCAATCTGATGACGCCGAGCGCACCTATTTGCATCGAGGGATCGCTGCGCGGCAGTTCCAGAGATCCTTTGTGTTGGCAGACGGCATCGAAATTGCCGGTGCCGGGCTTGAAAACGGGCTTTTGAGCATAGATCTTAATCGTCCGCGCCCGACAGTGGCGGTCAAAACCATTGAGATCAGCGCGAAAGGTGGCAAGGGGGCCCATGAAAAGGCAGTGCCGGAGATTGAACTTTCGGCTGAGGATGCTGCCGAGTGAAAGGTATAAGTAAAATGCGTGACCCCATTTTGGATCCCCGCCTGATGACCCTTGAGGAGCTGACAGTTCTCGGCATGTCAGAAATCGTTTATGTGAAGCCGGTGATGTCAGATGACGTGAAGGCGGCGGACCGTGAAGCCTTTGGTGAACTGCCAAATGGCCTCCTGATGTTTTCCGTTCACACGGCCGATGGCACACCCGTTGCGCTACTGGACGACCGGGATACGGCTTTTGCCGCCGCGCGGCAATATTCCATGCAGCCGGTGAGCGTGCACTAAATCGCTCACGGTCAGTGCGCTTCTGCGCACGACCTCCGCGAGGGCGCGCGAGTTTGTTTTCGTATAATAAAGGCTAGGCCGCGTGAGGTTCGGCGGCTTTGGTGAGCAGGGCGTAAATGGCGTCCGCGTTATCAGAGCCACGCAGTTTCTCGCAGATCGCCTGATTGCGCAGCTGACGGGAAACCCGCGCGAGGGCTTTCAAATGGTCAGCGCCGGCAGGTTCGGGTGCGAGTAACAGAAAAATCAAATCGACCTTTTGATCATCTACGGATTCAAAATCGATCGGCTGATCAAGACGCGCAAAAAGACCGACGACAGATTTGAGCTCTTCAAACTTGCCGTGGGGAATGGCGATGCCGTTGCCGACGCCGGTCGTGCCGAGGCGTTCGCGCTCCAGAAGTTTTTCCTGAATCACACGGGCATCCAGCCCCGTGAGTTCAGAGGCATGACGCGCCATCTCCTGCAGCGCCTGCTTTTTGCTGGCGACTTTGAGGGAGGCCATGATGCCTTCTGGGCTTATCAAATCTGAAAGGTCCATATTTTCTACTTACCTTACTCTCAGTCAAAGCCGCGCGCTTCGACAACCTGGTCCGGCGCGGCCTGGGGCTTTTCTTAGGAGGCTTTCTCCTGAATGGCGTTGGCTGGATCGACCCAGCCAATATTGCCGTCAGGTCTGCGGTAGACCATGGACAGTCCGCCCTGGGAACCATTGCGGAAGAGAACAACCGGCGCATCCTGCAAGTCCAATTGCATGACGGCCTCGCCAACCGAAAGGGTCTTAATGTGGGTGACGTCCTCAGCCACGATGACCGGTTGGAGGTCGCCTTCTGCCTCGTCCTCAGGCTCTGCCCTCAGGACATAAGAAGAGGCCGTTTGTGCGGGCAAAGGCTCTTTGTTGGCGTTGTGGTGATCTTTGAGACGTCGCTTATAGCGGCGCAGACGCTTTTCCAGACGATCCGCCGCGCCGTCAAACGCAGCGTAAATGTCGCCTTCGCTACCAGCGGCTTGCAGGGTAATCCCGGAAGCCAGGTGAACAGAGGCATCGCATTTGAATTCATGACCTTCGCGAGAAAAAACCACGATCGAATCAACCGGACGATCAAAATACTTCATGATGCCCGCAGTTAACCGGTCCTCTACATGTGTGCGCAGAGCGTCGCCGATGTCGATGTGTTTGCCGCTGATCTGAATTTTCATGAGTGTCTTCCTACTACTAGATTCCAACTGGCCGATCCCAAACTCAGGGAATGCCTTTTTGACCTGAACAGTTGTGACCTGACCAGTCTTTCATATATTCCCATGAAAGCGCGGGACAATAGGGGCCTCGCTCTTTCCTGTCAACTGGCCAGGAAATTTCTGTTAACTATTTCTAATGTATTGAAATTATTCATATATTTCCCTCCGAAATGGGTGCTTCTCCCTAGGGGGCGCCTGGCGGCATGCGCGCGTGGCTTTATGCGGAGACTCGCTTTTGGCGTCGTCGCTGCACGGATGAAGGAATGCGCAAGGCTTCTCGATATTTGGCAACTGTCCGCCGGGCGATGTCAACGCCGTCCTCGCGCAAAAGCAAAACCAGTTTGTCGTCCGACAGAATGGCGGATGGGTTTTCCGCGTCGACAAGGGATTTGATGCGCGCGCGTACGCTTTCGGCGGAATGCGCCTCGCCGCCGCTGGCCGATGCAATGGCGGAGGTGAAGAAATACTTCAACTCAAAAACACCGCGCGGGGTGGCAATATATTTATTGGAGGTTACCCGGCTCACGGTTGATTCATGCATATCGATCGCCTCGGCAATCGTCTTTAGATTCAAGGGTCGCAAATGCTGAACCCCGTGGGCCAGGAAGCCGTCCTGTTGTTTGACGATTTCGGTGGCCACCTTGAGAATGGTTTTTGCGCGTTGGTCGAGACTTTTTACAAGCCAGTTCGCGTTTTGAAGACATTCATTGAGATAGGTCTTCTCATCCTTCTTGTGAGCCAGCTTGTTGACCTTGGCAAAATAGCGGGCGTCGACCAATACTCTTGGCAGGGTTTCGCTGTTAAGCTCGATAAACCAGCCGCCATCGGGCTTTTCTCGTACGAAGACGTCGGGCACAACGGGCTGAATAACCTCATCACCAAAAGCCAGACCTGGCTTGGGATTAAGCTCCTGAATCTCCTTGATCATTTCGGCGATATCGTCCTGATCGACACCACAGACTTTCGTCAGGTCTTCGATCCTGCGACGCGCTAAGAGGTCAAGATTTCTCAGAAGGGCGTCCATGGCGGGGTCAAAGCGATTGCGTTCCAGCAATTGCAATTTCAGGCACTCGGGCAGATCTCTGGCCATTACACCGGCTGGATCGAAAGTTTGCAAAACCTGTAGTACGTTTTCGACCTTTTCGACACTTGTGCCCAGTCGCTCCGCAACGCCGTCGACCGATCCTGTCAGGTAGCCGGCCTCATTGACTGAATCAATGAGGTCTGCGCCGATCATGCGGTCGGTGGGGTCGTATACAGCGATGGCCAGTTGATCCATCAAGTGATCACGTAAGGAGATCTCTTTGTGGCCGAACTGGTCAATACCCCAATCGTCGCTGACCGGGCCAGAGGATGAACTGGTGCCTGAGTTATTCCAGGCCTCCAGGGAGGCGTCTTGCGCGGATTTGGAATCCTGGGACCGTTCCGGTGCCAGGTCGTCGGCATAGACATTTTCAAAATCGGTGTCGAGATCGTCGCCCGCGGTGCCGGCCGTGGCGTGGTCGGACAGCTGAATATCGGCCTCGAGAGGATCTGAGTCCTTTGAGGCCGAGGCAACTTCGTCCTGGCGTTCTGATTTGTCCGGGGTGTCAGAGCGTTCATCGACTTCGAGGAGCGGGTTCTTTTCAAGCTCCTGTTCGATATAGGCGGCCAGCTCGAGATTCGACAATTGCAGCAGCTTGATCGCTTGTTGCAATTGCGGCGTCATAACAAGGGACTGGCCCTGACGCAGCTCTAATCTCGGGGTTAACGCCATACTAATTTTCCCAATTCACCTCAGCGGGGTTTCAGGCACCCTACAGTGAAAATCTATCTCCCAGGTAAACGCGCCGAACATCTTCATTTCCAACAATTTCCTGGGGATCGCCTTCCATCAGGACCTGTCCATCATGAATAATGGCGGCGCGATCAATGATATCGAGGGTTTCGCGCACATTGTGGTCGGTAATGAGCACGCCAATGCCGCGGTCTTTGAGCATGCCGACCAGAACCCGAATATCGTTAACGGCAATCGGGTCGACGCCGGCAAAAGGCTCGTCCAGCAACATGAATGAGGGCTGCGTGGCCAGGGCGCGGGCGATTTCAACCCGCCGCCGCTCCCCACCGGAGAGGGCCAGCGCGGGGGTGCGCCGCAAATGGGTGATCGAAAATTCGGCCAGCAAATCATCGAGCATCATTTCCCGTTTGTCGAAGGCGGGTTCAATGAGTTCGAGGCAGGCGCGAATATTGTCCTCAACTGTCAGCCCACGGAATATTGATGCTTCCTGTGGCAAATAGCCAATACCGAGGCGCGCGCGGCGATACATGGGCAGTTTGGAGATGTCGTGGCCGTCGAGCTCAATGCGCCCATAGTCGAGCGGCAGGAGGCCGGTGATCATGTAAAAGCAGGTGGTCTTGCCCGCGCCATTGGGGCCGAGGAGCCCCAGGACCTGCCCGCGCTCCAGATGCAGGCTGACACCGCGCACCACGGGGCGGCGTTTAAAGCTTTTGCCGATCGTGTCGACGACAAGGCCGCGATTTTCGGACACCAGGGTCGGTTTGGCCGCACCGGGTTCCGTTGCTTGTGAGTCAATGTTCTCTGTTTCGCTCATGTGGTCTGTTCTGTTTTCCTGCGGCGGCTCAAACCTCTCAGTTAACTTGGAGGTAAGAGCCTAATAGTCTCTTCACGGAGATGGTTAATGGCGTCCGCTCGTCGAGGGCGGGTCTTTCTATTCTTCCTGGTTTTCGTTCGTGTCCTTGGTCGCGCCGGACTTGAAAATGGCCCGAACGCGCCCGTCATCGGACTTGCCGGTCACGGCCCGGCTGCCAAAGATCCGGCTTGCGCCGGTATTGAGGTCTATGTGCAGGCGGTCGCCGGCCAAGATATTTCCCTCGCGGCTCAACATGACGTCACCGGTCAATTCGATCTTGCGTTCGGGCACATTGTATTCGGCGCTGGTGCCGGTGGCCCGCTCGCCGTTGCAATCGATACGCACATTGCCGGTGGCCAGAAGGCTGGTCACCACGCCTTTGTATTCGGTCTCGGCCTGTGTGTTTGCGGGCTCATAGCTGAGCTTGATGGCATCGGCGCGCACGCGCAATGGACCTTGTGTGACGTCTACACTTCCCTTCAGGAAAACGAGTTTTTCCTGTTGCTGGAACTCTGACTGGTCCGCGGTGATGTCAATTTCCGTGTCGGGAAGAACAGAGGGGCAGCCCGCGGTTTCCAACCCAGCATCCTGCGCGACCACTGGCGCCGCGCTCAAGGCGAGGAGAAGAGCCAGGGCCGAGGTTCTGGTGAGCTTTGCGGTTTTGTGCGTCATTCTACTTTCTCGGATGCTGGTGTGTTGGCTTGTTTGAGTTCAGACATATAGGCCATGTCTACCGTGATATGCACGTTGCCTTGCAGTTGGAAAACGTCGTCTTTGCGATTGATCTTAAAACTGTCCGCGGAAATCTTGCCGATCGGACCATCGCCGCGAATGGGTTCGGTGCCGCGAATGATGCCGTTTTTCATTTGAATCTCAACCCGGTCGGTTGTGAAGCTGTAGCCATCGGGCAGATCAATGGCGACGGGGGGGCCGAACTCAAGGGTATCAATGGCGGAAAAGACTTGTCCGGCAGAAGCGCGCAGATCCAACAGCACTTCGCTGTTTTTGGAAATTTGCGCATTGACCGCCTTTAAGGTCACGGTATCGGGGTCTTCGGCCAAACGCTCGGCGGATTTCGCGCTGACCACGACGTAACGGCCCAAGGCGTCGAGCCCGGTCAAATGGGGTTTTTCCATGGAGACGGTGCCGAGGCCGGTACCCGTGATCGGGTATTCGAGCACGCGCTGAATGTTGGGCTTGTAAGCGACCGAATAGATCAAAACGATGGCGATGAGGCCGACAGCCAGTATCGGCAGTGTGAGCCGCATGATGTAAACAAATTTAGAGTGGCGCTCCGCACCATGCATGGTGGAGGCTGGAATCTGCCGCCAGGTTTCGGCAATGCGGCCTTTGGAGGGCGTGTCCGCTGTCATAAGACTCAACCGATCCCGGCCCCAATGCAATCATGCATGTGGACAATGCCAACCGGGCGGTTGCCGCCGGTTGTCGCGCCACCTGATGGCATGACGAAAAGGCAGGACACTTTTTTGTCTTCCATCATCCGAATGGCTTCCGCCACCAAGGCGTCCGATGCAATGACTTTTGGGTTTGTGGTCATGACGTCAAAAGCGCATTTGTTCATGAGATCCGCGTCGATGTTGCGGCCGAGATCACCATCGGTGAAAACCCCGATGAGGGCGCCCTGGTCATTGGTGATGCCGACACAGCCAAAGCGCTTGCCGACGAGGACGCTGAGGAGGTCGGCCATGGGGACATTGCCCGCGATCAGTGGGACCTCATCTCCAGTGTGCATAATGGTTTCAATGCGAATGAGCGCCTTGCCCAGCTGACCGCCCGGGTGTAGCACCCGGTAGTCATCCTTGGAAAATCCTCGCCGCTCCATGAGCGCGACCGCCAGCGCATCGCCCAGCGCGAGCATCATGGTGGAGGAGGTGGTGGGCGCCATGCCCATAGGGCAGGCCTCGGGCGCCTCTGGCAAAAGCAGGCAGACGTCGGAGGCCTTCATCAAGGTCGATTCCAGGCGGCTCGAAATACCGATCAACTTGATGTCGTGCAGCCGGGTGTGGGCAATGAGGTCCGAAAGTTCGCGGTTCTCGCCGGAGTTCGACAGCATTAACACCACATCATCGCGGGTGATCATGCCGAGATCACCGTGGCTGGCCTCAGAGGGGTGTACGTGCTGCGCCGGGGTGCCGGTGGAGGCCAGCGAGGCGGCGATCTTGCGGGCGATATGACCGCTTTTGCCAAGGCCGGACACGATGACCCGGCCCTTGACGTTCAAAAGCGTGTCGATGGCGGCTGAAAAAGAGCTATCGAGGGCATTGCCCAGGGCTTTCAAAGCCTCTGCTTCGGTTTCCAGCACGCGGCGGCCAACGGTTTTGTCCTGTTCGGTGAGACCGTTCAGGGCTGAATTTTCAACGGGATTGGAGATACGACCCCCCATTTTCCAAGCAATCATGACACAAATATATGGCGGGTTCTGGCGTGGCGCGGCCGGTGCGGCCGTTAACCATGCGAAAACTATGCCATTTTCCCGCTAAGTATGGGTGGCGGGGGGCAAAATATCAACTGAGATTGCGCCTCTGCTCCCAAGTTTTCCCCGGAAATTGGCAAAAATGCCCCGAATCCGCCGGGTTGCGCCCCGCGCGCGCTCGTGCGCCCTAGTGGGCGAAAATATCGGTCTCGGGCCATCCTGCAAGGTCGAGGGCTGCCCGCGCGGGCAAAAAGCCAAAGCAGGCCTCGGCGAGGTCGGTGCGGTCTTCGCGGGCCAGCATGGCATCGAGCTGGTCTTTCATCTGATGCAGATAAAGGACGTCTGAGGCGGCATATTTGAGCTGCGCCTCGGTGAGCTCGTCTGCGCCCCAGTCTGAGCTTTGTTGCTGTTTGGAGAGATCGACGCCGATGAGCTCGCGGCAAAGGTCTTTCAGCCCGTGCCGGTCGGTATAGGTGCGCACCAGCTTGGAGGCGATCTTGGTGCAATAGACCGGCGCTGGCATGACGTCGAGGTAATAGGCGATGGCCGCCAGATCGAAGCGGGCAAAGTGAAAAATCTTGAGGACGTTTTCGTCCTCCATCAGGGCCCTCAAGTTGGGCGCGTCATAAAGCGCGCGATCGAGCTGCACCAGATGGGCCGTGCCGTCGCCGGACGACAGCTGAACCAGACACAAAGGGTCGCGGTGGGGATTGAGCCCCAGGGTTTCTGTGTCGATGGCGACGGAGCCTTCAAATTTGATGTCATCGGGCAGGTCGCCCTTGTGCAGGGTGATGGTCATTTTAAGCTACTTCCGGATATGCGAGATCAGTTTGAGCTGACACTACTTAAGAAGTGGTGCCGCGTGAAGGGCGAAGTGACATTTGATTGCTGAGCGCCTAGGCTTTAATCAGCATATGGCGAGAGAGAGGAACCCATGCCGGATCAGGATTTGCCGTTTGAGTTGAGCCCAGGCGCGCGGGAGATGGTTTCGCGGGCGCGCGGATTTGCGAGGGGATATTTGCGTGAACACGCGCCGCTTTGGGAGCGTGAGCGGCGCATGGGCCGGGAGGGTCTCGTTGAGGCCGCCAAGCTCGGCCTGACGCGCCTTGATGCGCCGCGCGAAGAGGGCGGGGAGGGCTTTCTTGCCAAGCTCCTGGTGCTTGAGGCCCTGTCGGAAGAAGACATGGGCTTTGCCTTTTCGCTGACCAATACGCAGGGCATGGCCGGGCGGCTCATGGCGCTCGGCACACCCTCGCAGCGGACACGTTTTTTGGACGATGTGCTCGCCACGCGGCGGCTGGCGGCGACCTGTCTTTCCGAGCCTGGTGCGGGCAGCGACTTTGCCGGCATCACCACCACGGCGGTGCCTTGCGAGGGCGGCTGGCGGCTGAGCGGGACAAAGGGGTGGATCACCAATGCGGCGGAGGCCGATCTCTTCCTCGTCTATGCGCAAACGGAGGCAGCACAAGGCTGGCGCGGCATTGCGTCGTTTCTGGTCGACGGACGGCAAGCGGGTTTTGAGCGCGCGGCGCCTTACGCCCTTGCCGGCGGACATGTGATCGGGGTCGGCGGGTTTACGCTCACCGACTTTTTTGTGCCGCAAGAAGATGTGATCGCTCCGGCGGGCGAGGCTTTTAAAAGCGCCATGGGCGGGGTCAATCAGGCACGCACCTATGTGGCAGGCATGGTCAACGCCATGGTCGCCTCCGCGCTCTCACATGCGGTGCAATATGGGCGCGCGCGGCGGGCTTTCGGCGCGCCGCTTCTGGCCAATCAGGGTCTCCAATGGTCGCTCACGGATGTGGCCAATAAGCTGGAAGCCTCGCGGGCGCTCACCTACCGCGCGGCGGCGCTGATTGAGCGGGGCGAGGACGCCATGCTGGCGGCAGCCCATGCGAAAAAATTTGCCGGTGACTACGGCGTCAGCGCCCTTGCGGCCTGCATACAAGCGATGGGCGCGCGGGGCATGCTCGACGATGTGCCGCTCGGGCGGCATCTCATCTGCGCCAAGCTCGCCTGCTATACGGATGGTTCAACAGAAATGCAGAATGAGCGCATCGCGAAGAGCTTGGGCGAGATGTTTGGGTGAGGAGGAAACGTTTGAGTGACGTAGAGACACCGAACGACATCTATGACCCTGCCTTCGTGAAGGGTGTGTTTGATCGTTGTTCCACAAAGTACATTTTCTTTAGCTATGTCTGTTCGGCGGGATTTACAGAGCGTTGGCGTCGGCAGTGTGTCGCGCATCTTCCGGAGCCCGAAACAAAGACGCCGCTCTGCTATGATCTGATGGCGGGAACCGGCGAGGTTTGGCCGCATCTTCTCAAACAATTTCCGGACGTCGGATCGATCACAGCGGTGGACATTTCCAGCGGCATGCATCAACGCGCGATGAAGCGTCTTCATCAACACCGGGCCCATAAAATTGAGTTTATCGAGGATGATGTTCTCAACAGCGATCTACCTTCCGGCGCGGCGGATATCGTGCTTTCTACATTTGGTCTCAAGACGTTTAATACGCAGCAGCATCGCAAACTCGCGCATTTGATCGCGCGGCTCCTAAAGCCCGGCGGTACCTTTTCGCTGATTGAGGCCTCTGATCCGAAAGGCTGGTGGCTTGCGCCGCTTTACCGATTTCATCTAACGAAATTTCTGCCTCTTGTGGAACGAGTTGCTCTGCGGGGCGCGCAGGATTTTTCAATGATTGGAACCTACTGCGTGCAATTTTCCGACTGCCAGAAAATGATGGGCTATCTGGCGGAGGCGGGTTTGGAAGTGTCTTACCGGAAATATTTTTTTGGCTGCGCAACCGGAGTTGTTGGGCGCAAGCCAACTGTCCAATCTGTGGCCTAATCGGATGTCGCGGGCTAAATTGTCGATTTGAGAGAAATGGTGCCCAGGAGAAGACTCGAACTTCCACGTCCATACGGACACTAGCACCTGAAGCTAGCGCGTCTACCAATTCCGCCACCTGGGCAGGTGATCGCGGCGCGGCCTGAAAGGGGCGCCGGATTGGAGGCATTGGGACTTAAAGGCTTGGAAGCCGCTTGTCAATCGCGATCCTTAAGGGGGCAGCTTAAAAAATGCGGCAATTTAAGCCCTTATCAAGCGCCCAAGTTTGCGCTATGTCCCGGTGCAGTGAAAGCAAGGGCCCCAAGGCGGGCCGGACAGAGAATAAAGGGCGCGGGCCATGAGCGGAAAACTTGTCACGGTTTTTGGGGGATCTGGATTTTTGGGGCGCCATATTGTGCGGGCGCTGGCAAGAGAAGGCCATCTCATCCGGGTGGCGGTGCGCCGTCCCAATGACGCTTATTTTCTGCAGCCGTCGGGCGGTGTCGGGCAAATCCAGTTCGTTCAGGCCAATGTGAAATTTCCCGAATCTGTCGCCAAGGCGGTCGAAGGGGCAGAGGTTGTCATCAATCTCACCGGCATTTTGACCCCCACCGGCAAACAGAGCTTTGACGCGGTCCATCACAAGGGCGCGGCGGCCATTGCTCAAGCCGCCCAGGAGGCCGGTGCTGAAACGCTTATTCATATGTCAGCCATTGGCGCTGATGCCCATTCCGACAGCAAATATGCGGCCTCCAAGGGGCTCGGCGAAGAGGCGGTGCGCGCGGCGTTTCCGTCAGCGGTTATCTTGCGCCCTTCCGTGGTCTTTGGCCCGGAAGACGAGTTCTTCAATCGCTTTGCGGCGCTTGCCCGGATTGCGCCGGTGATGCCGCTGATCGGTGGGGGCGCCACGCGCTTCCAGCCGGTCTATGTGGGCGATGTGGCCCGGGCCGTGCTGGCCGCGATGAAGCCGGTGGCGGCGGGCCAGACCTTTGAGCTCGGCGGGCCGGAGGTCATGAGCCTTAAGGATGTTTATGCCTTGGTGCTCAAAGAAACCCAGCGCAAGCGGCCCATGGTTTCCATCCCCTTTGGCTTGGCGAGTTTTGAGGCGTTTTTCTTAGGCATGCTGCCCAAGCCGCTCCTCACCATGGATCAGGTGAAGCTTTTAAAGCATGACAATGTGGTGGGCGAGGGCGCGCGCACCCTTGCCGATCTTGGGGTTGATGAGCTGGAGACGGCCGAGATGATCGTGCCGACCTATCTCTATCGCTTCCGCCCGGCGGGTCAGTTCGACACGGCGGCGGCTTAGGTATCGATTTTAGTTTTCTTAAAGTTTTCCCGAGAGGACGCAAAAGCGTCCGAGTCGGGAATCCAGTGGCGGCAAACTGGGCGGCTCCTGGGCCCCCGCCTTCGCGGGGGCACGGCCCTCTTCGCGGGGGCACGGCCCTGGGGAGTGGCCTAAAACACGGTCAGTAAAGCAATTCCGAGCGCGACGCGGTAGATCACGAAAGGCGTAAAGCCGATCCGGTCAAGGACCCGCAAAAATATCCAGATACAGGCAAGAGCGCTGGCAAAGGAAAGACCGGCGGCGATGAGGGCTTCTGAGAAAGCGCTGCGCGCGCCTTCTTCCATCAAGTCGACGGTTGCCAAGGTGCCCGAGGCGACAATGATCGGGATCGACAAGAGCATGGAAAAGCGCGCCGCCTCCACGCGGGTGAGGCCGAGTGCCCGGCCCGCGGTCATGGTGATGCCAGAGCGGCTGGTGCCGGGGATGAGGGCGATGGCCTGAGCCAGGCCAATCAGCACCGCGTCTTTCATGGTGAGGCTTTCCATTTCGCGCAGGCGGGCGCCGAGGCGGTCTGCCAGATAAAGCACAATTCCGAAAAAGATCGAGGTGACGGCAATGACTTCCTTGGTGCGCAGGAGATCAGTGACCTCAAAAGCACTCAGAGCGAGGCCGAAAAGCACCGCCGGGATGGTGCCGATGACCAGGAAGAGGATCAGCCGGGTCTCGGCCGTGGTTCGAAAACACAAGGCGTCGGGCAGAGCGCGGATGAGCCGCAGGATCTCTTTGTGGAAATAGGTTACCACCGCGCCCAAGGAGCCCACATGCACCGCCACGTCGATGGCCAGGCCCTGATCCTCGTAAGCGGTCAGGAGCGGCAGAAGAATGAGGTGGGCGGAGGAAGAGATGGGCAGGAATTCGGTCAGGCCCTGGATCAGGGCGAGCAGAATAATCTGGTCAATGGGCAAGGAAGCCTCCCGACGGCAATTTAGTCATGAAGCCCTCTTATGACCTGATTTTGACCCGGAGCAAACTTAAGTTTTTCTGCGGAATTATCCCTTAAAAGGTCCGATGTGGACTTAAATAGCGTGTTCAGTAGCGGTATCCGGGGGGTAATTTGCGAATGTTGCGCGGACAAGCAAGAAAATTACGTCATAAAGACTGACGTATTTTGCTGAAATTACTGGATTTAAGGGAAGATTTCCCCTATAGATTAGATCCCGGTCTCGCCGGGTGGCGAGTGGGCGGCTTTCAGGTGCCCCTTCGCCATCCCGCGAGGCTCCGTGGGAACAAGAGCAATAAAAAAAATCCACGGCGGTGGGTCCGTTCTTTTTGAAGGGGCCCACCGGACCGTCTTTGAAGGGAAGAAAGGCCCGGGCGTCTCCACCCCCCATGTCTCACAAGATGCAAAAATTTACGCAGGTTGACCGGCATATGCCGGAAAAGCGCGAAGCCGAGGCGCGGGCCCACGACTTCCATGAAATTTACGCGGATTTCATTCGCGATAAGGCCGAGCAGCAAGCAAGCCGCTGTTCGCAATGCGGTATTCCTTTTTGCCAGGTGCATTGCCCGCTTCAGAACAATATTCCCGACTGGTTGATGCTCACTGCCGAAGGGCGGCTGGAAGAGGCCTATGAGGTTTCTCAAGCGACCAACAATATGCCGGAGATCTGTGGCCGGATTTGCCCGCAAGACCGGCTTTGTGAAGGTAACTGCGTTATTGAGCAGTCCGGTCACGGCGGTGTGACCATCGGTTCCGTGGAGCGCTATATTACCGACACGGCCTGGGAGAAGGGCTGGGTGACACCGCTTCAGCCGTCCCATGAGCGCGCGCAATCGGTGGGCATTATCGGCGCGGGTCCCGCGGGTCTTGCGGCGGCTGAAGAGCTACGCCGCAAGGGCTATCAGGTGCATGTCTATGACCGCTACGACCGGGTGGGCGGGCTGCTTGTCTATGGCATTCCCAGTTTTAAGCTTGAAAAGCACATTGTTGAACGCCGGGCCCAGCTGCTGGCCGACGGCGGTGTGGTTTTTCATTTGAATTTTGAAGTGGGCCGGGATGCAAGTCTTGACGCGCTGCGCGAGCGCCACCATGCGGTGTTGATTGCGACCGGCGTTTATAAAGCGCGCCAATTGTCCGTGCCCAATCTGGATCTTCAGGGCGTCTTCCAGGCCATGACCTATCTGACCGCGTCGAACCGCAAGGGCTTTGGTGACACGGTTGAAGATTTTGACAATGGGACGCTGGATGCCAAGGACAAAAACGTGGTTGTCATCGGCGGCGGCGACACGGCGATGGACTGCGTGCGCACGGCGGTCCGTCAGGGCGCCAAATCGGTTACCTGTCTCTACCGGCGTGACAAGGCCAATATGCCCGGTTCCATGCGGGAAGTGGCCAATGCGGAAGAAGAAGGCGTCACCTTCCGGTGGCTGTCAGCGCCGAAAGCGCTGATGGGCCAGACACATGTGGAAGGCGTGAAGGCCATTGCCATGCGTCTGGGTCTGCCCGATGCCAGCGGCCGCCAGGTGCCGGAGGAAATTCCGGGATCGGAGTTTGTGCTCGAAGCAGATCTGGTGATCAAGGCGCTCGGGTTTGATCCGGAAGACTTGCCCGCACATTTTGATGCGCCGGAGCTGGCGGTGTCGCGTTGGGGCACAATTCGTACAGATTTTTCAACGCAGATGACCAACATGGATGGCGTCTTTGCCGCTGGCGACATTGTGCGCGGCGCATCGCTGGTGGTCTGGGCGATCAAGGACGGGCGCGATGCGGCGGCCGCCATCGATGGATATCTTCAGGCGCTATCGTTGACCGGTACAAGTGAGGCGGCAGAATAATGAGCACAGAACAACAAAAAGCCGAACAGGAACTGGCACGTCAGCTGCGCAACAAGCAAAAGCTGGAAGCGGCGGGCGTTTACAGCGAAACTCAGGAACATGATGCCTGCGGCGTGGGCATGGTGGTGTCTGTCGACGGCGTCGCCTCACGCGAAGTGGTGGCGGCCGGCATCAATGCGCTCAAAGCGGTCTGGCATCGCGGCGCGGTTGATGCGGACGGCAAGACCGGTGATGGCGCGGGCATTCAGCTTGAAATTCCGCAAGGGTTTTTCAAAGAGCATATTTCGCGCACGGGACATGAGCCGCGTGGCACGCGCATTGGCATTGGCATGATCTTTCTGCCGCGCACCAATTATGCGGCGCAGGAACGTTGCCGGACCATCGTGGAAACCGAAATTCTGAAGTTCGGCTTCTACATTTATGGCTGGCGACAAGTACCGGTCGATATCTCCGTTGTTGGAGAGAAGGCGAACATGACCCGACCGGAGATCGAACAGATCATGTTCACGGATCTGCGCGGGCAAAGCGAAGAGGAAATGGAGCGCGATCTCTTTATCGTGCGGCGGCGTATTGAAAAACGGGTCATGGCAGAGACCATCAAGGACTTCTACATTTGTTCTTTGTCGTGCCGGTCGATCATCTACAAGGGCATGTTTCTTGCCGAGCAGGTGGACACGTTTTATCCGGACCTTAAAGACGAGCGTTTTGTTTCGGCCTTTGCGATTTACCATCAACGCTATTCAACAAACACCTTTCCAACCTGGTGGCTGGCACAACCCTTCCGCATGCTGGCGCACAATGGCGAAATCAATACGCTTAAAGGCAATGTCAATTGGATGAAGAGCCATGAAATCCGCATGGTCTCGGATGCCTTTGGCGAACATTCAGAATCCATCAAGCCGGTTATTCAACCGGGCTCGTCTGACTCGGCTTCGCTGGACGCGACCTTTGAGGTGCTGGTACGCGCAGGCCGGACCGCGCCCATGGCCAAAACCCTTTTGATCCCCGAAAGCTGGTCCAAACAGGAAGACACCATGCCGGAAGCGCACCGGGCGATGTATTCCTATTGTAATTCGGTCATGGAACCCTGGGACGGGCCGGCAGCGGTCTGTGCGTCCGATGGCCGCTGGGTGGTGGCGGGTATGGATCGCAACGGTCTGCGGCCGATGCGCTATACGCTCACCAATGATGGCATGCTGATTGTCGGCTCGGAGACGGGCATGGTGATGATCGAAGAAGCGCGCATTATCCGCAAAGGCCGCATTGGCCCCGGCGAGATGATCGCGGTCGATTTGCGCGAGGGCGTGTTCTATCAGGATCGTGAGATTAAGGATAAGCTGGCCGCTCTCCTGCCTTACGAAGAGTGGAACCAGAATGTGGTCGAGCTTGATGATCGGGTCGGACCGGGACCGGAGCCGCGCCTTTTTGCACGCGATGAGCTCAGGCGCCGACAAATGGCGGCGGGTTTTTCCATGGAAGATATGGAGATTATTCTTCAGCCCATGGTGGAGGATGCGAAAGAAGCTATTGGCTCCATGGGCGATGATACGCCTATGGCGGTTTTGTCGGAACACTACCGACCGATGTCGCATTTCTTTCGGCAGAATTTTTCTCAGGTCACCAACCCGCCTATTGATCCTTTGCGCGAACACCGGGTGATGAGTCTGAGGACCCGGTTTGGCAATCTCGGCAATGTGCTTGCTGAGGACAGTTCGCAGACAGATGTTTTCACGCTTGAGAGCCCGGTCCTTTCCAACGGCATGTGGGATCGCATGAAAGAGGTGCTGAAAGATCAGACCTATGAGATTGACTGCACTTTCCCTGTTGTGGGCGAGGAGCGTGTCGAAGGCTTCCGGATCAAGAAGGCGATGGACCGGATCTGTGCTGAAGCGGTGGACGCGGTGCGTCAGGGCTATGGGCACCTTTTGCTGACAGACGAAAAGGCGGACAAAGAAAATGCGGCGATCCCGATGATCCTCGCGGTCGGCGGCATGCATTCGCATTTGGTGGAGCAGGGTCTACGGACATTTACCTCGATCAATGTGCGCTCGGCGGAATGTCTCGACACGCATTACTTCGCTGTGCTCATCGGCTGCGGCGCGACTACGGTCAATGCCTATCTGGCACAGGAATGTATTGCGGACCGGCATGAACGCGGTCTCTTCGGCGATATGGATATTATGGAGGCCTACAAGCGCTATATTGAAGCGATCTCGCAAGGGCTGCTCAAGATCATGTCGAAGATGGGGATCTCGGTGATCTCCTCCTATCGCGGCGGTTATAATTTCGAAGCGGTAGGCCTTTCGCGGGCGCTTGTCGACGACTATTTTCCGAATATGCCAAGCCGAATCTCGGGTATCGGTCTTGCTGGAATTGAAAACAAAGTACTCAACGCGCATAAGCGTGCTTTTTCGGAAGACTTTGTTGCCCTGCCAATCGGCGGCCTTTATCGCTATCGCAAGAACGGCGAGACCCATGCCTTGCAAGGTCCGATGATCCATGCCCTGCAGGAAGCGGTGGCCACGGACAGTTACGGGACTTACAAGAAATACAGTCAGGCGGTTGGGCTTTTGCCGCCGGTGTCTGTGCGCGATCTGCTCGACTTTAAAACACCCAAGGCGCCCATTCCGCTGGACGAAGTGGAAAGCATTAATGAGATCCGCAAGCGGTTTGTCACACCAGGCATGTCGCTTGGCGCCCTGTCGCCGGAAGCGCATGGCACGCTCAACATTGCCATGAACCGGATTGGCGCCAAGTCGGTTTCAGGCGAGGGCGGTGAAGACCCCGAACGCTTTAAGCCGCTGCCCAATGGCGACAATCCAAATTCAGCCGTGAAGCAGGTCGCCTCTGGCCGCTTTGGTGTGACAGCGGAATATCTCAATCACTGCCGCGAGATTGAAATCAAGGTCGCGCAGGGCGCCAAACCCGGCGAAGGCGGACAATTGCCGGGATTTAAGGTGACCGAGCTGATCGCCAAATATCGAAATGCCACGCCCGGTGTGACGCTGATATCACCGCCGCCGCACCACGACATCTACTCCATCGAGGATCTGGCGCAGCTTATTTACGATCTGAAGCAGATCAATCCGGTGGCCCGGGTTTGCGTTAAGCTGGTGGCCTCGACCGGTGTGGGGACTATTGCCGCGGGTGTTGCCAAGGCCCACGCGGATGTCATCTTGATCTCCGGTAATGTGGGCGGGACGGGCGCGAGCCCTCAGACCAGCATTAAATATGCCGGCATTCCGTGGGAAATGGGTCTGACCGAAGCCAATCAGGTGCTGACCCTCAACAATTTGCGCCACCGGGTGGTGCTGCGCACCGATGGCGGCCTCAGGACAGGCCGCGATATTGTGATCGCCGCCATGATGGGCGCGGAAGAATATGGCATCGGCACCGCCTCGCTGGTGGCGATGGGCTGCATTATGGTACGGCAATGCCATTCCAACACATGCCCTGTGGGCGTTTGCACGCAGGATGAAGATCTGCGCAAGCGGTTTACGGGTACGGCTGACAAGGTGGTCAATCTCTTCAGCTTCATCGCCGAGGAAGTGCGCGAGATCTTGTCATCGCTTGGCTTTAGGTCTTTGAAGGAAATCATCGGGCGCACCGACCTTCTGGCGCAGGTCAGTCGCGGCGCTGAACATCTGGATGACCTGGATCTTAATCCCCTGCTGGTGCTGGCCGATCACGGCGACAATCCGCGTTATTGCACGCTGGAGGAACGCAATCCGGTGCCTGAAACGCTCGATGAGCAAATCGTGCGCGATGCCGCGCCGATGCTGAATGTGGGCGAAAAGATGCAGCTCACCTATACGGTGCGCAATACGCAGCGGGCGATTGGCACGCGGACCTCGTCCCATATTGTGCGCAAATATGGTCAGAACACGCTGGCGCCCGATCACCTGACCGTGCGTCTGCGCGGATCGGCCGGGCAATCGCTCGGCGCCTTTGCGGTTCAGGGCCTGCGGCTCGAGGTCTTTGGTGATGCCAATGACTATGTGGGTAAGGGTCTTTCGGGCGGCACCATCGTGGTGCGCACCATGACGACGACCAACCTCATCTCCAATGAGAACACGATTATCGGCAACACCTGCCTTTACGGCGCGACGAGCGGCTACCTTTTTGCGGCCGGTCAGGCGGGCGAGCGCTTTGCGGTGCGCAATTCCGGCGCCCAGACTGTGGTCGAGGGGTGCGGCTCCAATGGCTGCGAATATATGACGGGCGGCGTTGCGGTTATCCTGGGGTCGGTCGGTAGTAATTTTGCCGCGGGGATGACCGGCGGCATGGCCTTTGTCTACGACATGGATGAGAGCTTTAGTTTGCGCGTTAACGACGAGAGCGTGGTTTGGCAGCGCGTTTCATCAGCCTATTGGGAAAATGTGCTCAGAGACTTGGTGGCGCGGCATGCCAGCGAGACGACCTCCAAACATTCGGAAGCCATTGCCAATCAGTGGGACCTGGAAGTGGGTCGCTTTTGGCAAATCTGTCCAAAGGAAATGCTGACGCGCCTGGAACATCCCATCGACGATGGAACCATGGCCGGGCAGGCATCGGCCTGAATTATGTCGGCTTGGTCAGGTTTGGCTTGATCTTGGTTCAGGGTTTCGCGAAACTCTGTCTCTTCGTGATCCTTCCTTCAAAGTATGGACGTTCTGCCGCTGCCCATGGCTCGTACCCTTTATCATCTTCCATTGTCGCCTTTTTGCCGAAAAGTGCGGGTCGTTCTTGCTGAAAAAAAGCTCGATTATGACCCCGTGATTGAGCGCCCCTGGGACGAGCGGGCCGAATTTTTGGAACTTAATCATGGCGGCACCGTGCCTGTGCTTGTCGATGAAGACGGGACGGTGGTCGCCGAAAGCCTGGCGATCGTCGAATATCTGGACGAGGTTTATCCTGATCCCTGTCTATTGCCGGGCGATGCGGGCGCGCGGGCGGAGGTGCGCCGGATCTGTCAGTGGTTTGATCTGAAGTTTGACAGCGAAGTGACCACCATGGTCCTTACAGAAAAGGTGGATAAGCGCCTGATGAAGCTGGGGGCCCCGGATCCGGAGTTGGTCCGGGCTGGCCTGAGCAATATGGCCTATCACATGGACTATGTGAGCTATCTCAGTGAACAGCGTAAATGGCTGGCGGGAGACACGTTCTCTCTTGCCGATATTTCGGCAGCCGCTCATTTGTCGGCGATGGATTATATTGGTGATGTGCCCTGGGTGCACTTCCCGGCCGCCAAGGATTGGTATGTCCGGGTCAAGTCCAGGCCCAGTTTTCGGTCGATTTTGGCGGATTTTATCCCCGGAATGCCGCCGCCGCGGATTTACGCTGATCTGGATTTCTAGGTGACTTTTGCCCCCCTTTCCTGTTGAATAGGTAGAGTTATGGGTAATTCGCACACGGTATGTGCGAGGGGGAAATTAATATGAAACGACTTATCTTGACGCTCGTGATCGGTCTCATGGGTGGTTTTGCGATTGGCGCCTATACCCCGGTGGCTGATTATTTGTCATTGGAAGGCCTGCAGACGGCGCTGAAAAGCGGCCAGGACGGTAAAATGGACGAAGAGGGCTCCCCGGAGGAGCTGTCTCCATTTGCCCAGGTCAAATCCGCCGTTGATGTGGTTAAGGCCATTGGCAGCGAAACTCGCGGGGCGTTGGACGCTGTAGAGCAAGCCATGGCGCGCACCAAACCCTCAACCTGGGTGATGGCCTATGAAGATGTCAGCGACGCGGAAAATCCGATTGCCCAGGCAGCGATGCAGGCCGAAGGCGGTGAGCTGTCCGCCGAACAGCAAGATGCCATTGCTTTCCTGACAGCTGCCAGAGATGGCTTGGCGCAGGAAAACGAAGCCTATAAAGCCAAGATCGCCAAAATCAATGAAGATCATCCCGAAAGTTATTTCCTGAAGATCCTGATGGAATCCAACGAGTCGATGATCGTCTATATTCAACACTTGATTGATTTGCAGTCGACACCTTTGACGATTGAGTCCCTGGCGGCACTGCAAGGTGCCCTTGATGGCGCGGAGCAGAACATCAACGCGCTGGCTGCCGATGGTATCAATGCGGCCAATGCCTGGTCTGCTGTAAACGGCATTCTTCCGGCGCGGTCTGAAGACGAACGGGCGATGAAGAAAATGATCAACGATCTTTTCGCAACCTATGGACAGTCCTTTAACAATGAAAAAGCGATCGCATCCAAAATGACAGAGTATCCGTCTTTGGTGGCGATGGAGATTGCTTCAAGCGGAAATGGGTCCATGGTGGAAGCCTGGGCCGGGGAGCTTGCGGTTTTGGCAGACAAACGTATTGCCATCCAGGGCCAGCGTCAGAAACTGGCTTCTGAAATCATCATGGCGTCGCCAACAAGTTAAAGCTGAATGGCAGGTGGCTCTGGGCATGGTCTGCCTGGAGACAAAGTGATATGGAATGAGGCGCCGACCTTTTTTAAGGGGGCGCCTTTTTCTTATCTGATCCGATGACTCATTGAATGCCTGAAGAGAACGCCAAAGATATCATTCGCGCGCTTGCCCTTGAGGCGGGCTTTGACACGGTCGGTTTTGCATCGCCTGAAGGTCTAGACCACCTTGGCGCGGATCTTAATGGTTACCTTGAGAGTGGTTTTCATGGGTCGATGACGTGGATGGAAACTCATGCGGCGCGGCGCTCGCACCCGCGCGCGCTATGGGGGGACGTGCGTTCCATTGTTATGCTGGGCATGTCTTATGCGCCCGGTGAGGCATCGGCGCCGCTTGACGCTCCGCGCAGCGATGGGGTGGTCTCGGTTTATGCACTCGGCAAGGACTATCACGATGTGGTCAAGAAGCGCTTGAAGCGCGTGGCCGGGGAGCTTCATCGCCGCTTTGGCGAAGAGGTCAAGGTCTTTGTCGATACCGCGCCGGTGATGGAAAAGCCGCTGGCGGCGCATGCCGGACTTGGCTGGCAGGGCAAACATACCAATCTGGTTTCCACGCAGCTCGGGTCCTGGTTTTTTCTGGGCGCCATTTTTACAACCCTGGAACTTGCGGCAGACGCGCCGCATGCAGATCGCTGCGGCTCTTGCCAGGCCTGTTTGGATGCTTGTCCGACAAAGGCATTTCCGGCGCCGCATCAAATTGATGCGAGGCGCTGCATCTCCTATCTGACGATCGAGCATAAAGAGCCCATTGATCTGGAATTTCGCGCGCCTATGGGCAATCTCATCTATGGCTGCGATATCTGTCTGAGTGTTTGTCCCTGGAATAAATTCGCAAAAGTCTCGCGCGAGATGAGCTTTACGCGCCGCGAGGTTTTGGACGCGCCACTGTTGAAGCGTTTTGCGGCGCTGGATGACGCGGGGTTTCGGGTAGCTTTTGCGGGCTCGCCCATTAAGCGGGTTGGCCGCGACCGGTTTGTGCGCAATGTGATGATCGCGATGGGCAATAGCGGCGATCTGGATCTTGTGCCAGATGTGGTGGCGCGGCTTAACGATGAAGTTTCTCTGGTGCGCGGCATGGCGGTCTGGGCCTTGTCGAAACTTGTATCGCCGGCACAGTTTGAGGGGTATCGGGCACAGCATCTGCCGGATGAAGCAGATCACCATGTTCGCCAGGAGTGGGCGCGGGTTTAACCCTGCGGTTCGTTTTCTTCTCGAAGATCTAAAATGTTGAGGGTGTTGCGCGCCTTTGCGGCGGCGGCGGTCCCGGGCGCCAGGTCCAGAACACGGGCCAGATCAGCTCTTGCTCCGTCCCAGTCGAGGAAATCCTTTTTCAGGAGCCCACGCTCCAAGAGCGCATCCGGATTGTCCGGATCCTCCGTCAGGACAAATTCGAGATCCGCATAGGCTCCCACCGCATCCTCCAGGTGGCGCCGGGCGCCCGCACGCAGGATGAGCGCGTCAAGATGGCTGGGGAGGAGTTCCAATGCCTCATTTAACCGGGCCTCCGCGCTGGCATAGTCGTAACGGACCAGGTCGACCTGAGCGCTGGTTATGGCGAGGTCGGCCTTCGTCCAGATCTTGTTGGGCTTTAAGGCAGTCGCGGCCTCAAGAGACGTGGTGGCTGTCTCTGTCTCGTTCAATCCAAGCCAGGCCTGGGCAGCTTCAATATAAATCTCAGCCCGCAGGTTTGCCGATCCTGTCTCCGCATTTGCCGCCAGCCGGTCGAGCTGCCGGGCGCCCTCTTTGGCGGCGTTCAACCGGATGAGCGCCCGTGCTTCGCAATGATCGGCGCCTTGTTGATCGGCGCCTTGTGCCCCTGACCGACTTTTCCATGCAGTCGCCATGTTAAAGGCCGCCTGAGGATTTATTTCGACCTGGGCGAGGCAATCGCGATATGCCGGGTCGTTGCGGTCTAGGGCGCTCATGGCCGGGAGCGATCCATGAGCGAGGCAGATCAAGGTCAAAGCTGAGATTTTCGCTGTTTTCATGGGGTGTATCATGGCAGGGGCCGGGGCCGCCTTGCAAGCATCATCCTGTGAACCTTTTGTCATTGGCGCTCAGCCAATCCCTGAAGCATGTTCTGAAGCAGGGTGAGGCAATGTGGGTCTGAGAAGCGATGATCGCCGTTTTTGACCAGCGTGAGGTCGATGTCAGGGCTTTCAATCTGCCTGGTGAGTTTGAGCGTCCGCTCCCAGGGTACGTCCGGGTCGGCCATGCCTTGGGCGATCCGCACCGGGCAAGTGAGGGGTAAGGCGCCGGTCAGGACAAAGTTGCGCCGCCCATCCTCAATCAGTTGCGGGGTGATCAGATAGGGCGCGTCGTCATATTCGCTGGGTTGTTCATAAGGCTCCCCGCGGCTGAGCTGGGCTTGGATCTCCGGCGAAAATGTGTCCCACATGAGGTCGCCGGTAAAGTCCGGCGCCGGGGCGATCAGCATCAGAGCCTTGACAGCTTCGGGGCGCGCGAGGGCCAGTTTTAAGGCGATCCAGCCCCCCATGGAGGAGCCAATGAGGATTTGCGGGCCTTGGGCGACTTCGTTCAGGACCTGTTCGGTGTCCCGGGTCCAGCGGGAGATCGTGCCTGCTGCAAAATCTCCGGAAGAGGCTCCGTGGGCAAAATAGTCGAACCGGGTGGTTGAGATATCACGCGCGCGCGCCCATTCCTCAATGGCCAGCGCCTTGGTGCCGTCCATGTCGGATTTAAAGCCCCCCAGCCAGAGGAGACCAAAATCACT
The DNA here is from genome assembly GCA_006226415.1 of Alphaproteobacteria bacterium. Lineage (GTDB taxonomy): Bacteria > Pseudomonadota > Alphaproteobacteria > M2410 > M2410 > M2410. The sequence goes on along the minus strand of SBGZ01000024.1, from coordinate 8,556 downwards.
TGTCCCTGGGTGACTGTGATAAGCAATCCTTTCGCCGTCCGGGGCCGTCAGATAATTTGGCTGGGGTGTGTCCGTCATGGGATGCCTTACATTGCCTTGATTGATTGAAAGATTCGGCGGGACCGGTATAAAGAATGGCCTCTTTCGGGTCGGAGTATCCATGACAACTGTGATGAGTCCAGAATCTTTTGCGCCATGTGTCTTGCAGGTCATTCCTGAGCTCGAGACCGGAGGCGCGGAGCGCACCACGATTGACGTGGCCGCGGCGCTGGTCTCTGCCGGCGGGCGGGCGCTGGTTGCCTCACAGGGCGGGCGTCTTGAAGGGGAATTGTCGGCGGCTGGCGCAAGTCTTTATCGTATGCCCGCGGCATCGAAAAATCCCCTGACCCTCATCATCAATATGCTGCGCCTGATTAAAATCATTCGCAAAGAACAGGTTCAAATTGTCCATGCGCGCAGCCGGGCGCCGGCCTGGAGTGCCCTTTGGGCGGCACGGCTCACCGGACGTCACTTCGTGACCACCTATCATGGGACTTACAACGCGAAGGGACGGGCCAAGAGATTTTACAATTCAGTGATGGCGCGGGGCGATGTTGTTATTGCCAATTCTGACTTTATCGCCCGCTTGGTTGCGCAAACTTATCCGCAAGCTGAAAAGCGCCTTAGGGTCATTCATCGAGGTTCGGATATTACCTGGCTGGACCCTTATGAAGTCAGTGATGCGCGTAAGGAAAAACTGCGCACCGAATGGCAGTTGCCTGACAGTTCATTGCCGCTGGTATTTCTGCCTGGCCGAATGACCTGGTGGAAAGGTCAGGAGGTGATGATCGATGCGGTGCAAATTCTTAAAGACCGGGGGCAGACAGATTTCGTCTGCGTCATGGTGGGCGATGCCCAGGGCCGTGACGACTATGTGGGCGGTCTTAAAAAATCGATCCGCATGAAGGGGCTTTCTGACCGCGTGCGATTGGCCGGTCACTGCGCTGATATGCCAGCGGGACTTGCGCTGGCGGACCTCGTGGTATCGGCGTCGATCGAGCCGGAGGCCTTTGGGCGGATTGCGGTGGAGGCGCAGGCGATGGGCAAACCGATCATCGCCACAGACCATGGCGGTTCAGCGGAGACGGTTTTGCTTGGAGAGGGTGTCGCGACCGGTTGGCGGGTTACGCCCGGGGATGCTGCGGCCCTGGCCGATGCGCTTGAAGAGGCGTTGGCGGCGGGACCTGAGGTCTGGCAAGAAATGGGACGTCGGGGCCGGGCGAATGCGGAAGCGAATTTTTCCGTCAAACAGATGTGCCGCAAGACGATAGATGTTTACCGCGAAGTCGCCGGGTAACCTCGGGGCTTATTTTTTCAGAAGCGGCAAAACAACGCCCGCCAGTGCGTCCAGATGGTTCTCCTCCATGGGCTGGAGATCTGAGAGGGCGGCGGTGATATGCGTATTCAGGTTTTCGTCGATGTCCAGGCGGGCGAGCCATTTCTTTCCAACCAGCTCATCGAGCATTTTTTCTTCGACCTCTTTTGGGCTTTTTGATTTGGGCGCAATGGCAATGGTGGGACGCCGCGCGCAAATCGCCTCAATCACCATGGAGGAGCTGTCTTCGGTTGCGATGATAAAGTCCGCAGCCTCTACCAAGCGGCCGATGGAGCCGGGGCCCGTTGTGCGAAAATCGACAAACTCCTTGAGGGCGCTGTCTGACAAAGCTCTCTCAGCGAAAAGATCGCCGATCTGGTCCGGTGTGCGGGGAGAGGAGGTTGCGACCCACTCCACAAGACCTGTTGCCTCGCCCATCCGGGTGATGTCGAGAATTTGGGTCCAGTCCTCAAAGGTGTAACTATATTCACTGGTGCTGGCGCCAAGGAGAATGGCGCCCGTGAGCTTCTTGGGCTCGTTGTCATTGGTCAGGGACAAGGGCGCGCGCATCTTGTCTGGGTCGACTGGGGAAGGCTTTAACAGAACTGAATGGTTGAGGGTGCCCTCCATATGGCTGTAAGGGATGAGAACCTGGGCAAAGTTCTTCGGCTTGGCATTTCGATGACTGCCACAGAAAATATTTGGCGCTTTGTAGATTCTTGAGAGCAGCATGTTGGCGGCGGCAGTTTGGCCGCCGGCTGAAATGATGAGGTCAAATTTTCTCTTGGGCAGCGGGAAAAACATATAGGTCAGGCGCATGAGGGCCATGGAGGGGAGCCAGCGGAAATTGGCGAGCCAACGAAAACGCCCGTCCAGGTTTTTTGCAAATCGGCGTGTGAGGAACAGTCTTTCTGTGCGAACAGAGCGGTGACGCCGGACCGCCATGATGAGCGCCTCCGATTGCCGGAAATGACCAGGTCTGCCATCTGAAATCAGCAGGATGTTGAGAGGGTCGTTATCTGTCATCGTCAGGGGTGGCTCGGTGGCGGTTTCAATCCTTTGCGCCAGAGGCTAAGGTGTTTTGATTGCTTTGCAAAGTCTTTGAGATCCAGGTTTTATGAAACTGAGTGCTCTTCTTCTGAATGACACCTCGCTGGCGGGCAACCACGGTAGCACCCTGGCGACCCGGCAGATCATGCGCTTTTGCGAAGAGGCGGGCATTGAGGTGGCGCGCCGCTATCGCGGCGATGTCGATCTCTCAAAAATAGACCGTCGCGGCATTGATCTGGTGCTGGTGAATGGCGAGGGCTCCTTGCACTCTTCGTCCAAAGCTGCTTTGGGGATGGCCTCTGTACCGGGCTGGGCGAAGGGGCATGATCTGCCCTGTTTTCTCATTAACAGCATTTATCAGAACAATTCATCTGCGGTCCTGGAAGGGGTGAGCGGTTATGATGCCATTTATCTCAGGGACCCTCTCAGTGCCGATGAGCTGGCCCGTGAGGGCGGCCATCCCTCAGGGGTGGTGGATATTGCCATGACCTGGGGGCCCGTCCAGACGGCGGCGCAGGGCCCGCGAGTTATTGTCACCGATGCCTCCGGCAAGGCGGATAATAAGGCGCTTTACGAATTTTCCTCCCTTGATGGGGGGCGTTATTTTTTGCCGTTCAGAGCACAGGTGCCTCATGGGCCAAGTGTCCCGGAGGCGCGCTTTTCGCGCCGCCTCAAATTTTCGGTACGACATGGGCTTGCACGTTTTCAGAAACCCTCCCTGGAGCAAGCCCGATATGGTCATGCGATTGCGGATTTTGAGGGCTTTACGGAATTTCTTCGCCGCGAGGCAGGGTTTATGGTGACGGGGCGCTATCACGGGGTGTGTCTTGCCGCCGCCTTGTGCATTCCTTTTGTGGCGCTTGCTTCAGAAAGCCATAAGACAAAATCACTGTTGGCGGCGCTTGGGCTTTCCGGACGCGGCCTGTCGCGCGAGGCTTTGCTCGCGGCTGACACGCAGGCTTTGTCTCCTTTCAGGACATTTAGTGACACCGAGATGAAGTCGATCGAGGAATTTGTTAACGAACAGCAGCTAGAAGCGCATAAGATGTTCAGCGCTATCGCCGAACAAGCGTCAGGAAAAGGCCCCCGCTCAGATCCATGATCATTTCTCACAAGCACAAATTTATTTTCATCAAAACCGCCAAGACGGCGGGCACCAGCATCGAGCTGGCGCTGGCGCAGATATGCGGCGAGGAAGATGTCATCACGCCTTTTTCCGCCAAGAGCGAGAAAGAGCGCACGGGCCGGCCCCCACAAAATCTTGAGCTTGATCATCCGGCGCGGCCAAAGCGCCCATTGTGGCGGCAATTGCTGGGGCGGCCGGAGCGGCCCTGGCATCCGAGCGTGGGCTATTATAGCCACATGCCGGCATGGCGTGTGCGCACCTATGTGGGTGAAGAGATTTGGAACGCCTATTTCACCTTTGCCTTTGAGCGCAATCCCTGGGACCGGCAGGTGTCGCATTATCATTACAAGGTGAAGAACAAGGATCCGAAGCCGGACTTTGCCAGTTACCTGGGCCGGAAAAAGCGGGCTTTCGTCGACAATTTTGATCTTTATAGCGTTGACGGGGAGATCATCGTCGATTTCGTTGGGCGTTATGAAAATCTTGTCGAGGATTTCGATCGCGCCATGGCGCGGATCGGCCTTGAGGGACAGGTGTTTTTACCGGAAGCAAATAAGACCCGGGATCGGGCGAAGGATTATCGCAGCTATTTCACGCCGGAGACGCGAGATAAGGTTGCCAAATGGTATGGCCCGGAGATTGCGGCCTTTGGGTACAGCTTTGATGACGGCGCCCCACATTTTTACGCGCGGGAGATCTAAATTCAGTTGAGGCGCGTGAGCGTGCGACTGCCATCAGCGGCGCGTTGCGGCTTGAGCCGAACAAGGGTGAGGGCGGTGTTCGGCCTCAATGTGCTCAGGAACTGATCCCAGATTTCATAACAGCTCTCTAGCCATTCCCGGTCTTGGTAGAGCAGGTGCTTGTCGAGATGAAAGATCCCGTCTCGCCGGTGGCGCCTGGCGCGCAAGGGGTCATGGACCCATTTGCGCCAAAGGGTGCGCGCGCGTCCTTTGCGCTCGCGCAGTTCAGCCTCACGGGCGAGAAAGTTTTGCCGCAAGAGCTCCGCATCCGGGCGGAGATCTAAAATGGTGATCTTTTGCGCCAGGGCGAGGACCTGGAAAAAGGGATCATCAGTATAATTGCTGGAATATCCGATACGGTGAATGTGAACGATGTCATAATGGGCAAGAACAGTGGCGCCCTCTTCAAGGCTTGCGACAAAATCGGCGATTGGCTGATGGCGCTTAAGGACATCATTCCCGTCAAGAAAGGCCGGGTGACCGGAGAGGTCTGGCAGACCCACCAGTGCCTTGGGCCGAGCCTTTGAGGATTGGAGCGCCTCGATGAGGGTGCTCTTGCCTGCGGCAGAAGGGCCTGAAATCAGAATGAGATGACCGATTTTAGGAGGATTTGAGGACACAAATGCCGTCTTTCTCGCGTTATAAGGCTTCCAGAGCTTTGCAATCGGGCGCCGGAGAGGTAAAAGAACCGCCCAAACCAGCGTTTGGATGATGAAAACAACATACAGAGAATAAAGAGCAAACCGATGTCTGACAACGCGCCGAAGGCCCAAAACAACGTAAGGATCACTCTGCCTGACGGCAGTGAGCGAACTTACGAGGGGCATGTCACCGGCGCGCAGCTGGCGGCTGACATCGGGCCAGGCCTTGCCAAGGCAGCGCTCGCCTGGAAGGTGGACGGGGAGCTCTGGGATCTGACGCGCCCGCTCGCCCGCGATGCGCAAGTAGCTATTGTGACCTTGAAGGATGAAAAAGACGCGCTGGAACTGATCCGGCACGACTGCGCGCACCTCATGGCCATGGCGGTGCAGGAGCTGTTCCCAGGCACACAGGTCACCATTGGCCCCGTGATCGACGATGGCTTTTATTACGACTTTGCACGGAATGAGCCTTTTCATCTGGATGACCTTGAGAAGATCGAAGCCAAGATGCGTGAGCTGGTGGATGCAGATCATGCCACCACCCGCGAGGTCTGGGACCGGGGCCAAGCCATCCAGCACTTCAAAGACCTGGGTGAGGCTTACAAGGCGGAGATCATTTCCGATCTCCCGGAAGGCCAGGACATCTCGATTTATTTTCATGGACCCTGGCATGACCTCTGCCGCGGACCGCACCTCATGTCTTTGGGCAAGATCGGCAAGGCTTTCAAGCTAACCAAGCTGGCCGGCGCCTATTGGCGCGGCGATGCCAAAAACGCGCAATTGCAGCGCATCTACGGCACAGCCTGGCGGGACAGTAAAGAGTTGAAGGCCTATCTCCACCGGCTCGAAGAAGCGGAAAAACGCGATCACCGCAAATTGGGCCGGGAGATGGATCTGTTTCATTTGCAGGCCGAAGCCCATGGGTCCGTTTTCTGGCATCCCAAGGGCTATATCGTCTGGCGGGAGCTGGAAGCCTATATGCGCCGCCAGATCGACGCGGCCGGCTACCAGGAAGTCAAGACGCCTCAGGTGATGGACGCCCGGCAATGGGAGCAATCTGGCCATTGGGGCAAGTACCGTGAAAACATGTTTGTTATTCCGGACGAGGTTCCCAACACGGAAGACGAAGGGCCGCTCGTTTCAGACGGGGCGCAGTGGATGGCGCTGAAGCCGATGAACTGTCCGGCCCATGTGTTGATCTTTAAACAGGGCATCAAGAGCTACCGGGATCTTCCCTTACGGATCTATGAGAACGGCTGCTGTCACCGCAACGAGCCGCATGGCGCTTTGCATGGGCTGATGCGGGTCAGGCAGTTTACCCAGGATGACGCCCATATTTTTTGCCGCGAAGACCAGATCGTGGATGAAGTGCAGGCTTTCTGCCAGTTAGCGGACCGGATTTACAAGGATCTCGGATTTGAGAGCTATTCGGTGAAACTCGCCCTTAGGCCGGAGATGCGTTACGGCTCCGACGAGATGTGGGATCAGGCGGAATCTGAGCTTAGAGACGCGGTGGTGCGTGCAGGCATGGCGACGGAAGAATTCGGCTGGGAAGAGCTGCCGGGTGAGGGTGCCTTTTATGCGCCCAAGCTCGAGTGGCACCTGACCGATGCCATCGGCCGGACCTGGCAGGTGGGCACCATCCAGTCGGACCGGGTATTGCCGGAGCGGCTTGACGCGGGCTATTTCGGCGAGGACAGCTCTAAACATCCGCCCGTTATGCTGCACAGGGCGATTTTTGGCTCTTATGAGCGCTTTATTGGCATTTTGATTGAGCATTATGCCGGCAAATTCCCGCTGTGGCTGGCGCCGACCCAAGTGGTGGTGGCCCCCATTACTTCAGATGGGGATGCCTATGCCGAGGAAGTGGTCGCGGCGCTGAAAAAGGCCGGTTTGCGCGCAGAAGCAGATCTCAGGAGTGAGAAAATCAATTATAAAGTGCGCGAGCATTCGGTGGCCAAGGTGCCGGTGATGTTCGTGGTGGGCAAAAAAGAGATGGCCGAGCGGACTGTGACCATTCGCCGCTTGGGCGATAATCCCCAAGAAACACTTGATATTAAGACGGCTATCCATAATCTTAAAGAGGAAGCAACCCCGCCGGACCTGCGCCCTTAAGCGCGCTCCGGGTGAATTTGCTTCTTTTCGTTCATCGCTAGAGGAGAAACAAACATAGCTAGACGACCACACCGTGCGACGGCGACCAAGGATAAAGGTCCCCGCGTCAATCAGGCGATCGAAGTGTCAGAGGTGCTTTTGATCGATGAAGAGGGAGAAAAAAGAGGCGTTACGCCACTCGACAAAGCTTTGGCTATGGCTGAGGCCGCTGGTCTTGACCTTGTAGAGGTCTCACCAACAGCGAGGCCGCCAGTTTGCAAGATTCTGGATTATGGGAAATTTAAGTACCAAGCTCAGAAGAAAGCAGCGGAAGCCAAAAAGAAGCAGAAAGTTGTCGAAGTCAAAGAAATCAAGATGCGTCCGAACATCGACACCCATGACTATGAGGTGAAGCTGAGGGCCATGCAGCGGTTCTTTGAGGCTGGCGATAAGGTGAAAGTCACCTTGCGGTTCCGCGGGCGGGAAATGGCGCACCAGGATCTCGGCATGAAACTTCTTCAGAAGGTGCAAGAAGAAGTGGATGAAGTGGCCAAGGTCGAGCAACATCCCAAGCTTGAAGGTCGTCAGATGATGATGGTGATGGCCCCTCGATAAACCCTGATTTAAAAAAATGAATCATGGTTACCAACAGGTAAACGACAAGCCCGCTGAAATTCGGCGGGCTTTTTGTTTGCATGAAAACATGAGTCTTTGTGCGGGTCTTCGGCGGTAGTGCCGGTAGTGATGACTCGGGTCATTATTTCGCTCGCGGCCAGCGCCTCTGGACTACGTCGAGGCACGGCCTTGCGCGGGCGCGGCGCTTGCGCCGAACCCCGGTCGGGGTCTTTATCATTATTTCGCTCGCGGCCAGTGCCTTTCGACTACGTCGAGGCACGGCCTTGCGCGGGCGCGGCGCTTGCGCCGAACCCCGGTCGGGGTCTTTATCATTATTTGGCTCACGGCCAGTGCCTCTCGACTACGTCGAGGCACGACCTTGCGCGGGCGCACCCTGACCGGGCGGCGGTGACTTGAATTTCCGCTGAGTGCTTTTTAGTCGAAGCTGGAATCAACCGCGGAGGAAACCGCGTTGCCGATGTTCTGCAACGGCCCCAAGGGGTTCTTGCGATCTCTGAGTTCGTCGATCCGCTGGGTCCCCTTCCACAGCTTGTAGACGACCACATCATCGTGCAGCACGAAGAGGGCCTCGGCCTCCCAGCCGAAGCGTTTTTCGGTGCGGCGGAAGTAAAGGGTGTCCATGAACCAGTTGCCGACTCGGTCTTTCTTGATGCGGCTTGGCTTGACCAGATAGCCGCGGCACTCGAGCCGGGCCTCCAGGCACCCACGCAGGCCGGGATCAAGATCGCGCAAGGTAATGGAATCGCGCGGCAGGAAGCGTGCCAAAAGGTCGAGATAGGTCAAAACCTCGACGTTGGGGAAAGTGGAGATATTGTAGCCTGAGTCAAAAAGCTCGGCGAGATCTGTCTGATGCGGGACGACTTTGTCGAAAGCCGCTTCTGCTTCCGCATAGGTGTCAAACGGCGAGGCAACGAC